>CAITYU010000259.1 GCA_903896675.1 uncultured Planctomycetaceae bacterium | reverse complement strand
CCCGCACTGCTTCCGTGTCGGTATCAGAACTATCCTCGAAGTTCATGCTGAAGACACCGCCCGGGAACAGTGATGCACCACCGGACGCTATGTAAACCTCCCCGTCAAAGGCCACGCTGCCACTGAAGTTGACACCGAAATCCGTGATCCCCGCTCGCACGTCGTCGAGGTGGAGGAAAGAGCCAAAGGTGATACCGCCCGTATAGGCAATCTCGGCCTTACCCAGCTGAAAGCCATTGTTGCGCACCTGCAATCCCGGGATTGTTGAGCCGTTATCGCGGGTATGGGGGGAGAGTGATCCGGTCAGGCTGAGCGGAGTAATTGTCACTGAAGCCGATTCAAGGCTCAGAATCACCTGATTGTCATACGCCGACTGTTCAGCGGCTGTAATTGTCCCGTCATTGTCGGTATCACGTTCCGGATTATATTGAATCGTTACGCCCGTGGCTTCCGCCCGCAGTACATCGGCAACATCCAGCGTCAGGGAGCCAACACCGATGCCGAATTTCCCAAGTCCCCCACCGATGATCGAAAGTGACGGGCTGATGTCGACGTTGACGTCAAACAGACCGCGCAGATCATCAAGGCTGGTACTGAGCACGCTGGAGGATCCGCCGAAGTTCAGCTCAGCGTGGTCCACACCCAGCCCCACTGTGATCGTAATCCGCGCGCCTTTCAGGCTGCCGTCGGGGTTCTTCAGCGGCTGGAACTGGAAGTCTTCCAGTCCGAAGTGCGGTCCCTGCAGCTTCAAAGGCCCGAGGTTCACACTGGAACTGGTGTCTGCCTTCCCATCACGAACCGTGAAACTGTCGGTCGTGGCGGAGTTGGTCGTGCCGGACTCGTCCGACCACGCCCCGGAGACAAAATTTACCGTTACATTCCCATCGGTAAACATTGGAGTGTCGTTGGATGGGTCAGAATCAGCGAGTGCAATGCGGAATGTGTTGCTGCTCAGGTGCTGCACGTCGGTGATTGTCACGTCTGCCACACCAGTGCCGCTCAGTGTAAATTCCGGTGCTGCATCCAGAATGGAGTTTACGTCAAGATCCTCGGCGCCTGGACTGCGGAATGTCAGGTCAAGGTACTTGCGACGATTCAGCAATCCCGCATCGATGCCGTCAACGATTGTTGTCAGCTCAGCCGCAGGTGGAATAGCGGGGGCCGGTGGCAGCGCCAGTGTCGGAAGGGCTCCGGCAACTGCTGAAATGTCCACTCCAAACACCTGCACCGTCGTGAGACCCACATCCAGCAACTGGAATCCATCCTCGCCTCCGATTGAAAACCGGGCCTTACCGCCCACCTCGAAGACTTCCAGACCGTTGATGTTGACCGCCGCCGTCACTTGCGGAATGTCAACGAAAATCGGTCCCGATTCCGTCTTTGTTGCGTGGATTGTTCCGCTGATTTCAAAGATCCCGGCCACCGACAGCACGGCAGAGCCGGTGAAATCCAGCACTTTTTCGGCTGAACTGAAGCTGACAGAGACACTGCCAGCGGGGGTCCAGACGGTTTCGCTGACGGTTGTCTCCAGTTGATTCGCGGCAATTTCGAAGTTGCCGCTGATACTCAGTCCCGGCAATCCTACGACTCCGGCCTGCCCCGAAGTGCGAAGGGCGTAACTGCCGTTTTTCAGTACGAGGCCCAGGTTGCCGTTGGAAACACTCAGTCCAATTGCGCTGCTGGTGCCACCATTTACGCCAAGGAAAGCCTCGACACCTGCGACACCGACCAGCAGCGTTTCACCCTGCTTCTCGATACCGAAGCTGCCGGACAGTTCTACAAAGCCGCCGATCGCCAGCCGTGCCGAACCGCCGAACTGTGTGACATTGCTGCCATCATCAAACTTCAGGTGCACAGGCCCTGCCGGTGTGGCGATAACCGTGTCGATGGATGTGCCAAGTCGATTGACTCGGGCATTCATGGTGCCCGTCAGAGTCAGGCCAGGGACACCGATGAGGCTGGCTGTACCGGAGGCGACAACGGCATATCTGGTTTCGCCACCGACGGGCTTGTCGATCACAGCACCAATCTGTCCGTCCGCCAACTCGACTCCGGTGCCGCCGGATCCGAGGAAAGTTTGAATCCCGGCAGCAGCCACTTTGATGCGAGTCGTTTCAACCCCAGCAAAGGTCTCGGTCGTTTCGTCAAAGCCAAAACTGCCACTGAGGGTGACGAATCCGGAAATGCCCAGTTCAGCCGTGCCGCCGAATCTTTTTGACCCGGGTTCGAGGGTCAGGTCGTCGGTGGTTGCTGCCGTACCGAAGTCCAGCGTGACGGCGTTCGGCCCGGTGTTGCGTTCAGCCTGCAGACTGCCTGCGAGTGTCAGGCCGTTGATACCAACCAGCGAGGCTGTTCCGCGTGCTCCGAAAGCGTAATACGAGGTATCTGCGGCTCTGTCTTTGGTCCAGCGCAGATCGAGGGCCCCGTTGCTCAGGCGGACGCCCATGTCGTCAAAGGTGGATACGGTCGAAGCGCCGACGCCGAGCAGCGCATTTGCATTTGACGCACTCACAGTCAGGTGCGTCAGATCGCCCACAGATTCTTTTTCCACTGTGATGGTGGCGGTGGCGTCGACGTAGTCAGACACTGTCAGATTAACTGAACCACTGACCTGCAGAACCTCGGCAGACGTGGGAAAATCCAAAGTGACGTCGCCAGCCGGAGTGCTGATGGTCTGGCTGACAGGTTCACCCAGAGTATTGATGCGGACGGAGGCAGAGCCTCCCACGGAGAAGCCGCTGATACCCTCGAGAGAAATTGATCCACCGGCCACAATGGCATATTTTCGCGCAGTCGTGTTGATGACCATGCCGAGGTTGCCACCAGTCAGTTTGAGCCCGACATCATCGGCACCGACAAACGCTGTGGCTCCCGCGACGGCAACCTTCAGTCGCTCGCTGGCTTTGCTGATGGCGAAACTGCCGGAAAGACTGGCGAAGCCACTGGCATCGGCCGTGACGGACCCTTTGAATACCGGTGCCGTGTCGTCGGCGGAAAAGACGACGCTGACCGGAGCGCCGGTCGGCATGGCGATGCTTTCGTTGACCTCACCGCCAGTCGTGTTGACGCGAGCGGCGAGGGAGCCGGAGAGTGTGAATCCGGTGACACCGACAAGGGAGGCGGTTCCGGCGGCATCGAGGGCGTAGGATGTCCCGGCAGTGGTTTTGTAAAAGACTGCTCCGATCCGACCATCGGTAATTCTTGCACCCGCGTCGTCTGCGGTACCGATCACCCCGTCGTGGTCACTTCCGAGCAGTGCATTAATGTTGGTGCCAGCGACAAAGACTTTCGTCCTGCCCGCTGTGGCCGTATCGATTTCAAAAGCGTATGTGCCAGAGAGTGTGGTGAATCCGCCGATTGACAGGTTGAGGTCACCGCCGAATCGCTGGGTCAGATCCGGCGAAGTGAATTCGAGCGGGATGTTGACACCCGTGGGTGACGGGATATCGACGTCGATAGTGCGTCCGAGTTTGTTGATGTTGAGTGCGAGTGGGCCGGAGAGGTCGACACCGGGCAGTCCGACCAGTCCAACGGTTCCGCCTGTGGTGCTGATGGCGTATTTTGCAGCGTTTGTGCCCTGTT
>CAITYU010000258.1 GCA_903896675.1 uncultured Planctomycetaceae bacterium | reverse complement strand
TGCAGATCCCAGTACTTCCGCGGAGCACTGAACGGCAGATGCGGACGCACAAAACCAACCGCCATGAAAAACGGAGCACCGCCGTCGCGAAGCCGCTGCTCCGCAGACTGCAGCCTCCGCACCGCCTCAGACGCCACTCGACCGTCCGCATACGCCTCATCAGCCACAGCCGGCTGCTCAAACGCCGCACCACGCGGCAAAGACCGAATACTCTGCAGCTGCTGATTCGTGAAATACGCCTCCTCGCGAGTCAACTGGCCGCCACCCGTGCTCGCCGGATCCAGATACTCAATCACCCGGTCCCCGAAATGCGGCACACCAAACGACTGCGGATCACCCTCGTTGCCATGACCCACATGAAAGACCTTCCCCAGCGACTCAGTCCGATAACCATGCCGCGCGAAATACTGCGGCAACGTCACCGCCTCCGGCCAGCGCTCCCGCAGTCGACTGTGCAGATAATACAACCCCGTACTCGTCGAATGCGCACCAAGCATCAGAGTAAACCGGGATGGCGCACACACCGCCTGATTGCAGTACGCCAGCTCAAAACGCAGCGCACGAGCCGCCAGAGCATCAATGTTCGGCGTCCTCGCAGCAGTATCGCCATAACACCCCAGCGCCGGCTTCAGATCGTCCACCAGAATCAACAGCACATTCGGACGCTCAGCCGCCGTCACACCCGCCGTCACACCAAAAACGCCACACAGCACAGCCAGCAGAACCCGCCACACACACCAACACGGCAAACATCCACCAGACAGTCCGCTTCGACACCGCTGCATGAAACGGTCCCCTTCAGTCAGTACACACCTGCAGCCAGCCTGCACCCGGCTGCTGCTGCAGCAACTGCCGCACTTCCTCAACACCAGGCACGGCAGACTGAGCACCATGGCGAGTCGCTGTCAGGGCGCCGGCGGCACAGGCAAAACGCACAGCCTCCGACTCACTCACACCACCAGCCAGCGCATACGCCAGTGCTCCGGCAAACGCATCACCAGCCGCCGTCGTATCCACCGCCGCCACACGAAATGGCTCCGCCACCAGCACCTGACCCGCAGTATCAACCAGCAACACGCCGTCGGCACCCAGCGTCACCAGTGCCCGCTTCGCGCCCAGTTGCTGCAACCGACGAACAGCCCGCTCCGCACCAGCCCGGTCACGCACCGCCGCTCCCGTCAGCACCTCCGCCTCAGTCTCGTTCGGTACCAGCCAGTCCGCAGACAGGATCGCCCCGGACACTTCACGCTGCGCCGGAGCCGGATCCACAATCACCGACACTCCCGCCGCCGTTGCCGTCTCAACTGCCGTTGCCACCGCCTCCAAAGGTACCTCAAACTGCACCAGCAGCACGTCAGCACCCCGAATCACATCCGCCGCCGCCAGCACATCCGCTGACGTCACACAGCCATTCGCGCCGGGAATCACCACGATGCTGTTCTGCCCCGAATCCTCCACCTGAATCACCGCCACACCGCTGGCACCCGCACTCCTCTGCACATACTCAGTCCGCACTCCCGCCGATTGCAGTCCCTGCAGCAGCAGGTCGCCGAATCCGTCCGTACCCACACGACCAATCAGCCACACCTCGGCACCCAGACGCGCTGCAGCCACCGCCTGATTCGCACCCTTGCCGCCAAAATGCTGCTGCAGATCCCGGCCCGTCAGGGTCTCACCAGGACGAGCAATCACCGCGCAATGCAGCACCAGATCCATATTCACTGAACCCACCACCACGATCCGCGGTGTCCGCCGATCGCCGGTCATGGCCCAGCCTGCCGCGGAGGCTCAGTGCACAACTGCACCAAAGCCTCTGTCACACGAATCTGTTGCTCGGCCGTCAGAGTCAGATAGCGGTGCAGACCATTTTCACCCGGCACCAGAGTCGTCAGACCCTTGTCACTCACCGTCACCGTGCCCTTCGGCGACAACCCGAAATACCCGCGGTCCGGATACACCGCATACAGCACACTGGTCAGATCCCACGTCGGACGATTGTGCGGCGGAGGCTCGTACAGGACGTAAGACTCACGCAGCGGATGATGCGGCACATACAGATAATCCTGCTCAATACTGACCGCCGGATAAGGCACCGCCAGACCAATCTCGAAACCGCTGTAAACAATTGCCGTCGGCCACTCCAGCGATAAAGCCCGCGCTGCAGCCAGATCCTCCACCACATTGTACTCAAAATGCGGCTGACCATTGATCAGAGTAAACGCACCAGCCATCACCGAAACCAGACGCACCTTCTTCAACGCCAGCTCCCGGCCCGTCAACGGCGATATGTCGTCCGCTCCGGATTTCAGCAGATTCACCAGATTCGTCGAAAATCCGACCTGCACAATCACCACGGAACCATCCGCTTCCGCCGCCAGCGCTCGACGCAGTACAGCCACCGCATCCGCTGCATCCCGACCACTTCGCAGATCATGCGGGTAACGGTCCGCATCACCCTGCTTTTCGTTCACAAGTGTAGTGAAACGGCTCTGCTGCGGAGTCACCCCGGAACGACAGACACCAATCGGTACGTCACCACGACCGTAAAATGTATTCACCGCATCGACAAAAGGTGCACACTGGTCGTGGTCCTTTGTAATCGTCACGGCAATCAGACGACAGCGATTGCGAGTCTGCAGCGAATGAATCAGACCCAGCGCCAGAACATCGTCACAGTCATTGCCAATGTCCGTGTCAAAAATCAGCGGAATCGGTGCAGCCACACCCGCAGCCTGAGCCTGCACGGGGACCGACTGCAGCACGCAGACAACCGCTGACAGAATCACCAGAAAACAACTGCGAACCATGTCTTTGCCCCGCACCCGGTCACCAACCCGCCGAAAAACCACAGCAGGCAACGCGTCTGCCCCACCGCAAAAATACTCAGAACCGGCTGCGGAAACTGTAAAACAGCTGCAAAACACCGAAAAAATCCGCAATCTGAGAATTCAGCAGCAGACGTCACGCACCCGCCAGACGACCACGCCACGTTTCCACCTGCGCCTCCACGGACTGAGGACCGCCCGAACCGAAACTCTGCAGCGCCCGATTTGCATTCGCCGCACCCAGCACCTCCCGCACGTCCTCACGAATCAAACCACACGCCTCCTGCAGCTCCGACAGCGGCAGATCCGCCAGACGACAACCCCGCGCCTCGCAATGAGCCACCAGACGGCCCACCGTCTCATGTCCCGTCCGCATCGGTACGCCACGCTTGATCAAATACTCCATCAACGCCGTCGCATCCAGAAATCCATCCTCCAGACGTGCTTCAATCCGCTGCCGCTGCAGCTCGGCACCCGCAATCATCGATGGTGCCAGCTCCAGACACGGTCGCAGCGCATCCAGAGCCGCAAAGACTCCCAGCTTGTCCTCCTGCAGGTCCCGATTGTACGCCATCGGCAAACCCTTCAGCAGCATCAGCAACTGCGGCACCGCCGCCGTCACTCGCGCCGTACGGCCACGGATCAGCTCCAGCACGTCCGGATTCCGCTTCTGCGGCATAATCGACGAACCCGTCGTGTACGCATCCGGCAAACGCAGAAAACCAAACTCCGTCGTGAACCACAGAATCCACTCCTCAGCCCACGTACTCAGATGCACCGAGATCAACGACAGACAAAACACAAACTCCGCCAGATAGTCACGGTCACTGCTGACATCCAGACTGTTCGCCGCCACCGCCTCAAAACCCAGCAGTCGAGCCGTCATCTGGCGGTCAATCGGCAATGATGTACCCGCCAGGGCCGCTGCACCCAGCGGACTCACATTCACCCGCCGACGACAGTCCGACAGACGCTCACGGTCCCGCTGAAACTTCTCCACATACGCCAGCCAGTAATGAGCCGCGAGGACCGGCTGAGCACGCTGCAGATGAGTATACCCGGGAAGAATCACTCCTGCGTCCGCTTCACAACGATCCAGAAACGCACGCTGCACATCCGCCAGCAGTCGATCCAGATCGTCAATCGCATCCCGCGTGTACAGCTTCAGATCCGTCGACACCTGATCGTTGCGACTGCGACCCGTATGCAGCTTCCGACCAACGTCGCCAATCCGAGTGATCAGCGAGTTCTCGATGTGCATGTGAATGTCTTCCAGATCCTGCCGGAAGGTAAACTGCCCCGCAGCAATCTCCTCACCAATCTGATCCAGATGCGAACAGATCTGATCCCGCTCCTCCGCCGTAATCAGACCCACACTGGCCAGCATCGTGGCATGAGCCATCGAACCGCGAATGTCCACCGCATACAGACGACGATCAAAACTGATCGACTCCGTAAAGGCTTCCACTCGAGTATCCGTAGCCTGGTGAAATCGCCCGCCCCATGCCTTTGCCACTGCCACTCTCCCGCCAAAAACCCAAAACCACAACAAAAAAAGCCCGCCGGATCGGCTTCTGCCGATGCCCGCGGGCCCGTTAGCTCAGCAGTTGTCCCGGCAGTCTACTCCGGACGACGCCCGTGTTCCACAATCACGTTCGTTCGGATCCCGCCCCTGGGAGTAAAAGCGGCTTCGATCTTCATCCAGCGCGGCTGAGTCACTGCCACAAGGTCATCCAGAATCATGTTCGTCACACGCTCATAGTAAGCACCATGATTCCGATACTGCTGCAAATACATCTTCAATGACTTCAGCTCGTAACACACCTTGTCCGCCACGTACGTGATCGTCAATGTCCCGAAGTCCGGCTGACCAGTCTTCGGACACATCGAAGTGAACTCAGGAGCAATCGTTTCCACCACAAAATTGCGGTGCGGAAACGGATTGTCAAAGGTTTCCAGAATATCGCGAGTCGGGTCAGCCATGAGCACTGCCTGAAAAAGTGTGACCAAAATCAGAAATCATCCTGTGGACCCTTAGCCCCCCTGACAGAGAAGCAGGTCCGGGTGAGCAGGCTGAAACCCACCACACCGCCTTACAGATCCTCGCCCGATTCTACCCCTCAGCCAACAGCCTCAATCCGATTCCTGAATTTTCCCCTCGGAATTCTCAGAGAATCGACGCCGATGGCAGCTTCAGACGGTCACATTGGCTCAGATCGCGTCCCCCGTGCTGATCCCGTGGTCCATGTCCAATGCCGGAGCACTGCTGATGGGACGCCCCACAACCACCGCAGGTACCCCAGCTACCGTGCAGTTCGGAGGCACGTCTCGCAGAACCACACTGCCCGCACCCACCTTCGCACCCGCACCAATCTCCACATTCCCCAGAATCTTCGCTCCCGCTCCGATCAAAACGCCACGCCGCACCTTCGGATGACGGTCGCCCGTCGCTTTCCCGGTTCCACCCAGAGTCACCTCGTGCAGCAACGATACGTCATCCTCAATCACCGCCGTCTCGCCAATCACAATCGAAGTCGCATGATCCATCAGAATCCCACGACCTATCCGAGCCGCCGGGTGAATATCCACAGCAAATTTCTCGGAAATCCGGTTCTGCAGGTACACCGCCATCAGCTCACGACCCTCTCGCCACAGCCACGCAGACACCCGCCACGCCGCCAACGCATGTATCCCCTTCAGAAACAACAGCGGTACCAGACAGCACTTCACCGCCGGGTCCCGCTCCATCACCGCCCGAATGTCCGCACAGATCGACTGCAGAATCCCCGGATCCGCCGATATCGCCTCCTGCATGATCTCTCGCAACTGCATGGCCGGCAGAGTCTCCGAGGACAGTTTTCCGGCCAGATGATAACTGACCGCCTCCGCCAGATTGTGGTGGTTCAGAATCGTGGCGTGCAGAAAACTGGCCAGCACAGGCTCCACCGCAGCCCGCTCTGCAGCCCGCTGACGAATCTCATTCCACAGACAATTCTCGATGACTTCAGTTTGGCTGGACATGGCAGAACAGTAAAAAACGGCAGAAAAGACAGGCTGCACAAACAATCGACACCACGAAAACCTGCAATTCAAAGGCCTTCATGGTCGACGCCGTGCGGAAATTATATCATTCTGTAACGCAATCAGGAGCATCGTGATGGTTTCGATGCCCTGCTGTCGAGCGATTCTCGAAGGCAACCTCATGAAAACTCAGTTTCTGCGATCTGTGGGTATCTTCTGCGCCGGTGTCGTCGCTACTGCCGCCGCCCTGACCGTACTCCCTCAGCGACAGGCCCAGGCACCCGTCGCCAACGGCAACGACAAGTTCTCCATGATCACCGTGCCACTTCAGGAAACCGGAGTCCCCGAAGGCGTGTTCGTCCTGAACAACCTCACCGGAATGCTGGTCGGCGGTGCCATCAACGAAAGCACCTCGAAATTCGCCTACCGCTACGTTCACAACGTCGCTGCAGACTTCCAGACCGGAAACACCCCGGACCCCCGCTACGCCATCGTCACCGGACCCGCCAACCTGCGGTCCTCCGGCGGAGTCCAACCCGCCTTCGGAATCATCTACGTCGCAGAACTGTCCAGCGGTCGCGTCATTGCCTATGGATTCCCCAGACCCACCAACCGCAACGTCGGCAGCACCAACCCACTCGTGATCCTCGACTTCTTCCAGTTCGCCGAAGGCGTCGGACAGTAATCAACTCAAAACCCACGGCCCCCCAAACCGTACCCCGGGCATTCCTGCCCGGACACCACCCCAAACCCGTAGCCCGGGCTTTAGCCCGGGCAACTTACGCACCCCACCACCCAAAACCGTAGCCTCGGCTTTAGCCCGGGCAAGTCACCCACCCCATCCCCGAAAAACGCTGCGTTTTGCAACCGGTACGAAGGCGGTTTGATGCCACAACACGACTTTTATCCCTGGCGTCATTCCTGCCCCGCACCCCCAAAACCGTAGCCCGGTCATTCCTGCCCGGCGACCCCCTTACAACCTGTTCTTCAAAAAGTTTCCCCTAAACCGACTTTCGACCTCCGCATCAAAACTGCCCCAACGACTGCAACTCCAGCATTCACACACCCTCAACGCACCCGATGGCGAAAATCGCCCCCATCCGCACAACTGACCGCACAACTGACAACTGACAACTGACAACTGACAACTGACAACTGACCACTGACCACTGACCACTGACCACTGACCACTGACCACTGACCACTGACCACTGAAACCCGCCCATGCTTCGCCTGCTGTTGAACAGTCTGCTTTTTTATCGACGCACTCACCTGCTGGTTTTGCTGGCGGTGGCCGTTTCAACCGCCGTCATCGGTGGCAGCCTGATCGTCGGCGACTCGGTACGTGGCAGCCTGCGGCAGATGACACTCAGTCGCCTTGGCGGCATTTCGCACGCGCTCAACGCCCCGGTCTTCTTCCGCGAACAGCTCGCTCAGGAACTGGCGACCCGCGAAAATGCTCCCGCAATCGTGGCCCCGGCACTGCTGCTCAGCGGCAGCGTCGACCGCCGGGATCAGGCAGGAACGCTGCATCGCGCCACCGGTGTGACACTCGTGGGTCTGCAGACAGCCGACTGGAAACTGCTGAACACCGAATCCGTCTCTGCACCCCCGGCTGAAGGCATCGTTCTCGGTTGGCGCACCGCACAGGAGCTGCAGGCGAACGTCGGAGATTCAGTCTCCACGTGGGTCGAACTGCCTTCGTCCATCCCCCGCGACAGCCTGATGGGGGAACGCGAAAACCTGACAGTGGAAATTGTTCTGCCCGTCACGGGA
>CAITYU010000257.1 GCA_903896675.1 uncultured Planctomycetaceae bacterium | reverse complement strand
TCACCAGCATTGTGAGCTGGTATATACCATTCAAAATTGTGTTTATATAAAATGTTTTCAGTTAGGTTTTTCATACGAATAGAATTACCTATGATTATTCGTATCGGTAATTCCTTTGCGTTTAATAGAATAAAGTTTTCAGGGTGCAGGGTGCAGGGTGCAGGGGTGGCCTGACGGAATGGTTTCAAATAGCGTGGTGGTAAAACGCAAGGGCGAGGGTTGTTTTTTTTGCTGTGGAAGAACACGGAAAAACACGGAAAATCGCAACGGTTGAGCGCTGGGGTCTGTTTCAACCACGAATCAGGGCAAATGGGTTGGGGGGGGGGCGGGGTTGGGTGATTGGATGACTGTTTTTTGGGGGGGGAGGGGGATTTGATGTTACTGGCAATAGAGACATCGGGGCTGACGGGATCGCTGGCATTGTTTGGGGATGGTCAGTTGTTGTCGGAGCGGGTGTTGGAATCTGAGGGTCGTCGTCATGCGCAGACGCTGGTGAGTGAGGTGGGTCTGTTGTTGGGAGGTCAGGGGCTGACGGTGAGTGATTTGAGTGCAGTGGCAGTGAGTATTGGGCCGGGCAGTTTTACGGGTTTGCGGGTAGGGTTGGTATTTGCGAAGACGCTGGCGTGGCTGCGTGGGATACCACTGCTGTCTGTGAATACTCTGCAGGCCATGGCTCAGCAGTGTGCCGGTGAGTATGGTGAGGTGCTGGGGATCAGTGATGCGCAGCGTGGTGAGGTGTTTGCGGTGTTGTGTCGGCGTGATGTGGGGGGATTGATGCGGATGGTGGATGGTGTGCGGGTGTTGAGTCCGGGTGAGTTACCGGATGCGGAGGTGGTGGCTGGTCCGGTTGTGGAGCGGCATCGGGTTGTTCTGGAGGGGCAGTCTGCGAGCAGGGTCGTGTTGCCGATTTTCCCGCGAGCTGGTGCGGTGGCGGTGTTGGGTGCGGATCAGTTGTTGCGGGGTGACGTGGCGAATGCTGAGCAGTTGGAGCCGTTGTATGTGCGGCCGAGCTATGCAGAGGAGAAGCGGGGGAACGGGGGCAAGGGCCAGGTGGTGGAGAGTGGAAAGTAGGGTGTGTTGGTGAGGCTGCCGAGATAACTCGGTGAAATGCATCGGAACTGCCTCGGAAAGTCGTGAGTTTATCCGAGGTGGGTGGCATAATGGGCGGGGTACGCGGGGCAGTGCGTGTGGTCTGATTTTGGGTTTGTTTTTGGGCGGGGCTCATGACGGCAGCAGCGGCAGGTGCAGAATCCGATTCGGGTGTTCCGGCGGAGTCTGGAGTGGGTGAACCGTGGTATCGAGATGGTTTGCAGTTCACGTGTACTCAGTGTGGCGACTGCTGCACGGGGGCTCCGGGAGTCGTCTGGGTGACGGACGAGGAGTTGCGTGAGATCGCCGATTATCTTGGGAAGCCGATTGGTGAGATTCGTCTGTTTCATACGCGATTGATTCGTGGTCGGATGTCGCTGACAGAGTTTGAGAACGGGGACTGTACGTTTTTTGATCCGCGTGGGCGGAAGTGTACGGTGTACAAAGCGCGACCTGTGCAGTGTCGAACGTGGCCGTTCTGGAATTCGCATCTGGCATCACCGCAGGCGTGGCAGAGTGTCTGCGAGAAGTGTCCGGGCTCGGGTGAGGGGGCATTTTTCAGTCTGGAGCAGATTCAGGAGCGAGCCAGCCGGATCGATATGTAGCGGTCAGCCCGGGGGGCATCTGGAAAAGCGTTACTTTTCGGGGATTTCGCTGTTTCAGGTCCAAAAATGGGGTGTGGACTTACCGATAACGGGGCTAAGCACGGGTGGTGCTGCGCTCGAATTCTGCGCAAAAATCACGATTTTCGACTGTTAAAGTGGCGGAAATTGGTGGATTTGGAAGAATGGGGTGGCAGTGCTGAGTGCTGGTGGTTAGGGTGTTATTGGCGTGCAGGATCTGGTCCGTTGTTTGTTGAAGGCGCCCAGAATGTCGCAGATTTCCATGAAAGTTGCATTCCGGTGGCGGATGTTGTCAGCCATGCTGGCTGGCGTTGTGGCGGTGTTTCTGGGTGGTTCGGTGTTGCACGCCCAGGTCGTCAGGGCTCCGCTGAACGAAGGTTTTGTGCGGACCAGTTCGATAGCCATGACGGTTGACGAGATGCTGGGTGTGCGAAAGGTGCGTGGTGCCAGCGACCCGATTCTGGGGCCGGGCTATCCGGCGTTGTGGATTGCCGAGGTGCAGTTCAAGCCGCTGCGATTGATGCGTCTGAACTGGACCGATGCTGCCTCCGGGGAAGCTCGTCAGGAGATCGTGCGTTACATGGTCTACCGTGTGATCCGGCGGGATTACACTGATCTGGCGGGTGCAGAGAAGGCAGCTTTGGAGCTGAAACTGGCGGATCCGAACAGTGACCCGGTGAATTCTCTGGACCCTGAAACGACCAATCCGCTGCAGATGCCGCGTTTTCTGCTGCAGGCTCAGGAGTTGGACGGGACGGTGTCTGCCAGCTGGCAGGACGAGGTCAGTGTGGCGATTCAAAATGCCGTTTTTGCTCGGGAAATGGGTCGTCGGGGGCGAGATCTGAAGTTGTTGAACAGTGTTGAAGCGTTGCAGGAGGTTGGTCCGCCGGTGTCTGCTGACGATGCGGATGCGTTGTCAAAGGCGTTTTACGGTGTCGCGGTCTGGCGGAATGTGGATGACAAGGCGGACTACTTCACGGTCTCGATGTCGGGATTCAGCAACGCCTACAGGGTCTCGAAGGATGCCCAGGGGCAGAATATCTTTGAAGAGAAGGTGATAGTGCAGAAGTTTGAGCGTCCTGGTGATGAATTTCTGCAGGAGGAGATTGAGTTTCGTCTGGTGGACCAGGCTGACACGGATGGGGACGGGAAAGCGGACGTGCGGTATCCCTTGTGGCAGTACCGTCCGCGCCAGTTCGCGACTCAGATTCCCAACCTGGATCAGATACTGCGTAACATCAGCACATCGGCCCCCGCGGCGTCCCAGTGAACGTTTGATCAGATATGATTCAAGTCAAAGGTCAGGTCAGTTCCCGGGAATCCGGCTTCTCTGCCTGCGAAAAGTCTTGAAAAATCCCGATAAACCGTCACACTTCATGCCCTTTACCGTGGCAGGACAGCAGCAGCTTTCGGGCTGTTCATAATACAAGCAGTGAAACACAAGTCTTAGGGGGTTCAGTCATGGCTCATAAGAAGGGTCAGGGTTCCAGCCGCAACGGTCGTGATTCGGAAGCGAAGCGTCGTGGGATCAAGAAGTTTGGTGGTGAGGCCGTGATTGCCGGCAACATTCTGGCTCGTCAGTGTGGCACGAAGTGGCATCCTGGTCGCAATGTCGGCATGGGCAGTGATTACACGCTGTTTGCACTGTGTGATGGCACTGTGGTGTTTGATCAGGGTGGTCGTCGGATCAACATTGAGGTAGCGGCAGCCAACTGAGCGGTGGCTGTTTTCTGCGATTGAAGATCGCAGCGAGGGCGAATCAGATCGCGGCGGCATCTTTCGGACAGCGAAGGTGTCGCCGCGTTTTTTTACGCGCTGTGGCTGTGGATTGTGCGAGGGGGGGCGACCGATCGATGCTGGAACTCAGGAATCCTCATAGTATTCTGGCGGTACTGCAGCGTCGTCCGAAGGCTGTGAAGTCATTACGAGTGCAGTCAGAGCAGCCTGGCGAGTCGTGGGATCGCGTGCTTGAGGCGGCTTGTCGGGCCGGCATTCCGGTGCGTGTTGGTGGTGCTGAGGACCGTCGAGGACCGCGGCGAGACACGGAGCGAGTTGGTGCGGGGGCGGCGATGGTGGAGCCTCCCAGTCCCTTGCCTTTGGAGTCGATTTTTTCGACGGAGAGTGTGCGGGGATTATGGCTGGCACTGGATCAGATCCAGGATCCTCAGAATCTGGGAGCATTGTTTCGTCTGGCCGGTTTTTTTGGTGTGTGTGGGATAGTGCTGACGAAGGATCGCAGTGCGGCGGTGAATGCGACGGTGTGTGATGTCGCGGCAGGTGGTGCGGAGTATGTGCCGTTTGCGATCGTGGCGAATCTGGCGCAGGCGCTGGAGCGAGCGCAGCAGAGTTCGATCTGGGTTCTGGGGACGTGTGAGCGAGCGGAGACTTCGATTTACGATATTCGTCGGGACCGTCACTGGATGCTGGTGCTGGGGAATGAGGGGAATGGTCTGCGCCGGTTGACTCGCGAGAAATGTGACCAGTTGGTGGGTTTGCCGGCTCAGGGTCCGGTGCCGTCATTGAATGTGGCGGCGGCGGCGGCGGCCAGTCTGGCGGTGCTGGGGCGTCCTCAGTGAGGGCCGGGCTGACTGCTGGAGTTTGACATTTGCGGTGGTTACCGGTGAGAATGGCACTGGTGCCGGTGATTCCGCCGGTGTTATGTCAGGCGAAGGGCCCATGAAACAGCTATTGATTTCGGTATGTGTCCTGCTGTGTTCTGTGGCGGCATTGGTGCTGGCCAGTTACTTCAGTGTGCGACCGACCGGGGTGTCGCAGGTTTCGGCGGATGCGGTCCTGGCGGCGGACGATGCTTCCAAAGTGCCGGCACAGCAGCTGCAGTATCCGGCAAAAGATGATCCTCGATTGCAGGGGATGCTGTGGATACCGGGTGGTGTTTACACGATGGGTGCGGCTGACTCGTTTCCGGACGAGTTTCCACCGCACTCTGTTCAGCTGGACGGTTTCTGGATGGACGAGACAGAGGTCACCAACCGGCAGTTTGCGGCCTTTGTGCAGGCCACCGGCTATGTGACTCTGGCTGAACAGCCGCCAAAGTTGCGCAGTGTGCAGTCTGGTGCCGGAGTGTCTGATGCGGACATTCTGCCTGATCTGAACAAGCCGGGTTCGATCTGCAGTCTGCAACTGAGCAATCGCGGCGACATTGATCCGTCGAAGGGTGCGTACAGTTGGTGGCAGTATGTTCCGGGTGCCAGTTGGCGTCATCCGGAGGGACCTGAGTCTTCGATCGACGAGCGTCAGGATCATCCGGTGGTGCATGTGAGCTGGCCGGATGCGGTGGCTTACTGTCGCTGGGCGGGCAAGGAGTTGCCGACGGAGGCGCAATGGGAGTACGCGGCGCGTGGTGGTCGGGCTGGTGAAATGTATCCGTGGGGTCAGGATCGGAATCCGGAGGGTCGCTGGCTGCACAATATCTGGCAGGGTGAGTTTCCGATTGAGGACACGGGTGCAGACGGGTTCCGCCGGACAGCTCCTGTGGGCAGTTTTCCGGCGAATGCGTTCGGGCTGAGGGACATTTCGGGGAATGTGTGGGAGTGGTGTGCGGATTATTATCAGCCGGACTATTACGAGGCATGTGTGGTGCAGGGTGGTGGTCGTCCGCTGCGGAATCCGCGTGGTCCGGAAACCAGCTTTGATCCTCAGGAGCCCGGCATAGTGAAGCGGGTTCAGCGTGGCGGTTCTTTTATGTGCAGTGATCAGTACTGTATTGGTTATCGGACGACAGCGCGGATGAAGGGTGAGGAGGATTCGGGGGCATTTCACACGGGTTTTCGCTGCGTGATCAACGGGCGACCGGTGGCTGTTCAGCCGGAGTCGTCTGATCAGGGTCATTGAGAGGGCAGCAGAAGGCGGCCATCAGTTGCAGAGTTTCGTCGCTGACGTGGTGTTCGATGCCTTCGCTGTCTGCTGCAGCGGTATCCGGACTGGCTCCCAGTGCCAGCAGGAAGCGGAAGACGATGTCATGTCGGCTGCGGGAGAACTCTGCCAGTGCTCGGCCTTTGTCGGTGAGGCTGACGGGTCCGTAGGGTTCTGCATCAGCGAAGCCGTCGCGTTTGAGGCGTGCGACGGTGCGATTGACTGTGACGTGACTGACTTCGAAGCGACGTGCCAGATCCCGGACTCGACATTCCCCGGTTTGTTGTTCCAGTTCTGCGATGGCTTCGACGTAATCCTGCGTCAGTTCCGTCGCGTGATCGCGGCGGGTTCTGAGGTGGCTGGAGACGTGTTGGCGCTGGTGCGTCACGAGTGCAGGTCCTCAGAGGTTGCTCAGCGGTCCGACACCGGCCGTGGTGGTCATTCTGAGCGGGTATTTCCGGAGCAGTTCGTGAATCTGTTCCTGGGTGACACTGCGGATGATTTTCATATCGTCGGCGATGGAGCGGTATTCCTGGCGGTAGAGCCAGTTGGAGCCGAGTGAGGACAGGCGTCCCATGGGCCTTTCGCCTCGCAGCACGATGCGAGAGGCAACTTTATTGCGAGCCTGTTCCAGTTCTTCTGCGGTGACGCCTCCGGCATTGACTTCGGCGAACACCTGGGCGCAGCGTTCGAGGTTGGTGGCGGCATCGTCCGGTGCACAGCTGAGGTAGCTCATCCACGCTCCGTCACCGTCGTATTCACTGAAGCCGAGGTCGCAGGTTTCGACGTGACCGGGGTCAACAAGCTCCCAGAACAGTCGACTGCCGCTGTCATCACCGACGATGACTGACAGGAGTTCGGCGGCGAATCTGAGCGGGTCAGAGCCGCGGGGCGCGGGGCCCATCTGCATCAGGTGCTGCTGGACGCTGGATTCACGAGTCAGCAGGCTGACGGCCTGCTGAGGATTGAAGTGAGGAATGGTGCGTTGGGTGATTCCTGACGGGATGCGTGAGCAGTGTTTTTCGACCAGTTGCAGCAGGTGATCGAAGTCGCAGTTGCCGGCCACGGCCAGCACGATATTTCCGGTATGGTAGCGGCTGGCATGGTAGCGGCGCATCTGTTCGGAAGTGAGTGCGGTGATGCTGTCCTGGCTGCCGAGGATACTTTGTCCGAGTGGGTGGCCATTGAAGTGTGTGGCCATGATGTGGTCATAGCAGGTGAATGACGGCTGGTCCTCGTACATGCTGATTTCTTCAAGGATGACATTTTTTTCCATGTCGAAATCTTCCTGCCGCAGTGCGGGCTGCAGCAGTGCGGACAGCAGTTCGAGGGCCCTTTCGAGGTACTCGGGCAGCACCGCCGCGTAGTACATGGTGACTTCTTCGCTGGTGGATGCGTTGTATTTGGCCCCGATTTCATCGAACACGCGATTGATATCGTCGGCAGAGAAGCGGTCATCTCCCTTGAAGGCCATATGTTCGAGGAAGTGGCTGACGCCGGAGATTTCCTCGGTCTCATCACGGGAGCCAGCGCGAACGAAGAAACCTGCGGCGACGCTGTGAACAGCCGGGTTGGTTTCGGCGATAAGAGTCAGCCCGGAGGGCAACTGGCAGTGCTGGAATTTCATGATTTTGTCCGAGAGGGGCAGATGGTTGGGGTGCCTGTCGCGTGGCTGGGCGACATCAGTGCTGCTGTGGCAGGCAGGACGGGTCCGGTGCCTGAGGTCCGATGGAAACGAGGACCATGGACGTGGGAGCGTGGTCAATGACAAACTGACGGACGCCGTCGACGGTCAGAGCATCGATGCGGTCGTGAATTTCCTGGAGTGAGACGAAGTGTCCCAGCAGGTACATATCGCGTGCGAGGGATCCGGCGCGGGAGGAGGTGGATTCCTGCTGCATGATGAGTGAGCTTTTCGCGCGGGCGCGGCAGCGCTGCAGTTCGTCTTCGGTGATTCCTTCGGACAGTCGCAGGATTTCCTGAACTGTGACATCCAGTGTTTCCTGGGCGCGTTCGGTGGTGGTACCGGCATACGCCATGACTCGCGCATCATCCTTCAGGGTGCTGAGTGAGGCGGAGATGGCGTAGCAGAGTCCGCGTTTTTCGCGAACTTCGGTGAACAGTCGGGAGCTCATGCCGCCACTGAGCAGGCTGACGGCAGCCCAGGCTTCATAGTAGCGGGGGTCTGAGTAGCGGACGGTATCCCAGGCCAGTCCGAGGTGTGTCTGAGCGGATTCGTGATGCTGATGGAAGGGAGAAGCGGGTCGAGTGCCGATGGCAACTTCGGCTGGTGCTGTTCCCTGCCAGCTGCCGAAGACGGATTCGAGTGTCTGCTGGAGCTGTGCGGAGTCGAGATTTCCGGCGATGCCAAGGATGGCGGATTCCGGTACGACGCACTGCTGGTGGTGGCGGCGAATATCAGCGGGTGTGATCTGTTCGAGGTCTGCGAGTTCGCCTTCGGACGGGTTACCCCAGGGTGCAGCGTAGCTGTACTGACGCAGGATTCGTCCGAGCTGCTGTCGAGGCTCATCTTCGAGTGCGAGGAGTCCCTGTGCCACGAGATCCCGAGCGGGTTCGAAGTCGTCATCGTGCAGGTGTGGCTGCAGGACCATGCGAGCGATGAGTGGCAGGGCATCGGTCAGTCGATCGGCGGTTGTGGCGGCCGAAAACGTGATATGGGCGCTGCCGGTCTGGAAGTTGCGCTGGAGACCGAGGTTATCGAGAGCGGCACAGAGGCTGCGGGAGGACAAACCGTCGGCGCCGCGTGGGAACATTTCGCTGAGGATGGCGGCGGTGCCGCAGCGTCCCGCTGCATCACGAATGCCGCCGGCGGGCAGCAGCAGCGAGAGGGCGGCGGACTGCACATCGGGCATCGGTTCGAAGATGACCAGCAGGCCGTTGGAGAGGCGATAACTTTCGATGAACTGAGGAACTTCCATAACAGCCTTTATCCGTCGAAGAACAGGGGGGCCTGCCGGCGGATGCCGGCAGGCTGCGAGGGCAGTCACCTGGGAGCATTCTGCGTGGCGGTCGGGATGGCGAAATCGCCTTCCAGGCTGCGGAAGATGGAATGCACGTGATTGGCATCGTTCTGGGTGTTGTTGTATTCGATGATGAACGTGGCACCCTGAATGACATAGTGGTGTCGCTTATTGACATCAGCATCGCCCCACCAGCCCATGCGGATGTCGGCCATGCCGGCTTTTTCGATGGCTTTCATGCGGTCGCGGACAACCTGAGCGGGCATTACCGACAGGTATTCGCCCAGCAGTTCGCGGAACATTTTCTGCTGATCGGGCGACATATCGGCGTACCGGAGTCCGACGGGCTGATCGACAACGGCCTGTGGAGCAGCAGCGCCGCGAATGTCGTCGGGGGCTTTGTCAGAGATCCACATTTGTTTTTTCTGATCGTCGGAGCAGGCTTTGAGGATCGCGCGAGCGAGGTCTTCGCGTGCGGCGAGAATGCGGAGGGAGCGTCCCGGACCGGCATCAATGAGTGCGGGATTCGCGCCCATCATTTCAGGCGTGCTGCTGACGACGACACCGTCGCGAATCACAAAGTTCAGCGACATGTGATGGCCTTCGAACCGCCAGCCCCAGGTACCGGTGGCAGCGGGGGTTCCGAAGATGGTGAGGTGATACTTGTGCGGGTGTCGACGATCGCGGCGGTAGGCTTCTTCACCACCTTCGAAGAGGTACAGCACTTCTTCGAGGCTGCGGACCTGCAGTGTTTTGGCATATCCGGCGGCGGACAGACCCGACTTCACCAGTTCTTCAGCGGCTTTGCGCGGTTCACCGAACAGGTCCCACAGAACGATCCCGTTGCGGTCTTTGGGGATGAAGTGCCAGTTGAGTCGTTCGGGGTCAGCGAATCCGTAGTGCAGTTTGTCACGCTGTTCTGCGGGCAGCAGTTCAGCGAGTCGAGCGGCGGCGTTGGCCATGGCGACACCGGGAGTGTCTGAGCCGTCATCGGCAGCGGCGAAACCGCACAGCAGCAGAGGCAGGAACAGGCAGAGAACAGATCGCATGAAAAGGGCTCCGGGGAAAACAGCGAGGTGGGAAAACGATGGCAGACCGCCGGACTAACCGGGTGGCCAGTGCAGCGGTCGACCTCCGAGGATATGGATGTGCAGGTGAAAGACGGTCTGTCCGCCGTGTCCGCCTGTATTAATGACCGTGCGGTAGCCGTCTTCCAGACCCAGTTGTCGTGCGATGACGGGGACCATCTGCAGGAGGTGTCCGCAGAGTTCAGCGTCAGCGGCGGTGAGTTCAGCGAGGGAGGCGACCGGCTTTTTGGGAATCAGCAGGACGTGCACGGGGGCCTGCGGGCTGACGTCGTGAAAGGCCATGCAGTGCTGGTCTTCGTGAACGATGCGGGCCGGGATTTCGCGATTGATGATTTTCTGGAAGATGGTCATGTGTCGACGTTGTCGGGTGAAACGGATGCGGTCGGGACCTGAACCCCCGGAAATTAGCAGGAATCCGGGCAAACTCCAGCAGGACCTGCGGCGGGATCCGGGCATTTGTCGGATCGGGGCGTCGGGTATGGCCGAGAATCGCAATAATCGGACTGGAGTGCGAATTGCGGGATGGATGCTGAAAACCGGGCCGGTTAAGCTGCGCTGGCTGTTTTCTCCTGTGGGACGGTGAGTCAGCGTGCAGCGGTTCGGGAGGGAAAGCGGAGTATGGTGTCTGAAATCAAAATCTCACGGGGGACTCGGCGGGGCCTGCTGGGGGCAAGTCTGGTGGCATTTTGTGGTGTCGTGTCGAGGGCGGATGAATCGGACGATTCCGCTCTGGAGGCTCGAATTGACGCTGCAGTCCGAATTGGTCTGAAGTGGCTGGCTTCCGAGCAGCAGGCATCCGGTGCGTGGACGACGAAGGACTATGGTGAGTCGACTGCCACGACCTCGCTGGCGATGATGGCACTGATGGCGGGTGGGCATGTTCCGGGCGAGGGTCCGTACGGTCGTTTGCTGTCGCGAGGTCTGGCGTGGCTGTTGTCTCAGCAGCAGGAGAATGGTCTGTTGGTGGGGCGCGAGAGCGGTCATGGGCCGATGTACAGTCATGGCATCGCGACACTGATGCTGGCTGAGATCTGCGGCATGTCTGAGGGAGCTCAGGCGGATCAGTGCCGGCAGAGTCTGCAGAAGGCGGTGCGTCTGATCGTGGATGCTCAGAATCATCGCAAGCCACCGGAGCATGACGGGGGCTGGCGTTATCAGCCGACGAGCAGTGATTCGGATCTGAGTGTGAGTGCGTGGCAGTTGCTGGCTCTGCGAGCGGCCCGGGATATTGGATGTGATGTACCGGCCGAGAATATTGACCGTGCGGTGGCCTATCTGAAGCGACTGCATGTGAAGCATGACGGTGGATTTGGCTACATGGTGGGTCATGGCAGCTCGATAACTCGCGCGGGCACCGGGATAGCGGCGCTGGAGATCTGTGGCGAGCATCGAACCCGGGAGACTCTGGCGGCGGCCGGGCTGATTCTGTCGCGACCGCTGGTGCGGAGCGAGCATTATTTTTATTACGGTGCGTATTACTGCACGATTGGCATGTACAAGGTGGGTGGAGCGGAGTGGCGTCAGTCGCGTCAGGTGCTGTATCAGACGATTCTGGATCTGCAGAATCCGGAAGGCTTCTGGACTCCGGAGGACGGTACTGAGCGTCAGGCGGGGCGGGTGTATGCGACATCACTGGCCGTGCTGGCTCTGGCAATCGAATATGGCTATCTGCCGATTTATCAGCGTTAGGAGCATCGATTGGGTGATCTGTGGAACTCTGCTTGATCTGCGAGGTGGTTCTGTCGCAGAATTGCGTCTGCGTGGGCTCCGGCGATATGGTGTTTGTGACAGTTTTCGGATGGGATTGCTCGGCGATGAATAACAGTGTGAATCGAGGTCTTCGGGCAGTTTTGGTGTGTCTGCTGCTGGCGTGTCCGGTGGTGGCTCAGGCCTTTCAGGGGGCTCCTGCGGCAGCGGATCCGCGGGTGGGCAAACGGGTGCTGGTGATTCGTCATGGCGCACCGCTCAGAACCCCCGATGCCACTGTGTCATCGGCGTGGCTGGGTGAAGTCTTTACGGTGTCGCTGGTGAATGGCGAGTGGTTGTGGATACAGGAGAAGGGTGGTTGGTTGTGGGAGCAGGAGACTGTGCTGTATGACGGTGCGATTGAAGAGCTGACAGCGCGGGTGACTGCGTCAGCCACTGCGGAGAATTATCATCTGCGTGGTGTGGCACTGCTGGCACACAAGCAGTATCGGAAGGCGATCACGGACTTCAATGAGAGCCTGCGGAAGGCGCCGAAAAATTCGGGGGCCCTGAACAATCGGGGGAAGGCCCATTATCTGCTGGGCGGGCATCCGGCGGCGATCGCCGATTTTACTCAGGCACTGGCAATTGAGCCGACGAATGTGTTGTATCTGAACAACCGGGCACTGGCGTACATTGAGACGGCTCAGTTTTCACTGGCGCTGGCGGATCTGCAGTCGGCACTGAAGCTGGTGCCGGACTTTGCGGAGGCCCTGAACAACCGGGGGATAGTGCATCAGCGGCTGCAGAAGACAAACGAGGCGGTGGCGGATTTTACCGCCGCATTGAAACTGAATCCGAAGTATGTGGATGCTTTGGGGAACAGGGCATTTGCGTATCGTCGAAGTGGACAGTATGACAAAGCGCTGGCTGATCTGGAGCAGGCGGTGCAGATCAGTCCGCTGACGTACGAGGCGACGAACGATCTGGCGTGGTTGCTGTCGACATGTCCTGATCAGCGTTATCGGCAGTCAGAGCGGGCATTGCAGCTGGCGAAGGCGGCCTGCGAGATGACTCAGTATCAGCAATGGAACACTTTGGATACTCTGGCGGCCGCTCTGGCAGAGAATGGGCAGTTTGCAGAGGCGTCGAAGTGGGCTGCAACGGCAGCAGAGAAAGCACCGGAAAAGGAACGTGCGCGACTGCAGGGGCATTTGGAACAGATTGTGGCAGGGAAGCAGATTCGGGAATAAGTATTCAGTGTTCAGTGTTCAGTGTTCAGTTTTCAGTGTTCAGTGTTCAGTTGGCAGTGGGGCAGTGGGGCAGTGGGGCGGGTTTTTTTTTGAACGGGGTGTGTAGCGGGGCGGGGCTGGGTTGGTTGCGATCTGCGCTGGCTGCTGTCTGATTCAGGGGGTTGTTATGTCATTGCGGGACCTGCATGATCAGTTGGCTCGGCGGCAGTTTCTGGCGAGTGGTGGGGCGGGTTTTGCGGGCGTGGCGGCAGCGGCAGTACTGGCTGACGAAGGTGTGTTGGCGCATCATGCGGCGCGTGCGAAGAGTGTGATTTTTCTGTTCATGGAGGGCGGTCCCAGTCACATGGATCTGTTTGATCCAAAGCCGCTGTTGAATGAGCTGGCGGGTCAGCAGTTGCCGGCCAGTTTTGGAGACGTGATTACTCCGATGGGCGAGTCACGTTCTCCGCTGCTGGCCAGTCGTCGGCGGTGGCGTCAGCATGGTGAGTGTGGTGCGTGGGTTTCGGACTGGCTGCCTGAGACAGCGGGTTGTGTGGACGATCTGGCAATTCTGCGTGGCTGCTGGGCTGACGGGATCAATCATTCGTCTGGTGTGTGTCAGATGAATACGTGTTCGCTGATTGGTGGTCGTCCGTCGCTGGGCAGCTGGGTTTCGTGGGGTCTGGGTTCGGCGAATCGGAATCTGCCGTCATTTGTCGTGATGCAGGACAACAAGTCGAGTGTGGTGAATGGTCCGCGGAACTGGAGTGCGGGCTTTATGCCGGCGATGTACCAGGGAGTGCGTCTGCAGGAGGGGACAGAGCCATTTCCCAACCTGGCGGCTCCTGAGGGTACTTCTGCGGGTCGGCAGTTGACCAAGCTGCAGTATCTGAACGAGTTGAACGGGCGATTTGCGGCGGAGAATCCGCAGCAGTCGGAACTGGAGGCTCGACTGGCGTCCTATGAGCTGGCGTTTCGCATGCAGGCTCATGCTCCGGAGGCGGTGGCGATTGAGACTGAGTCTGCTGCGACGCAGCGACTTTACGGAATGGACGACAAGGAGACTCAGGTGTTTGGTCGGATGTGTCTGCTGGCGCGGCGGCTGGTGGAGCGAGGTGTGCGATTTGTGCAGCTGTATCACGGAGCGGGCAGCAAGTGGGACGCGCATGCGGGGATTGAGTCGAATCATACGGGCCTGTGTCGAGCGAGTGATCGGCCGGTGGCGGGTCTGTTGCGGGATCTGAAGCAGCGGGGTCTGCTGGACGAGACTTTGGTGGTCTGGGGTGGCGAATTCGGGCGGACTCCAATGTCCGAAAAGGGCAATGGCCGGGACCACAATCCGACGGGTTTCACGATGTGGATGGCTGGGGGTGGAGTGCGGGGCGGCCAGACAATTGGCCGAACGGATGAGCTGGGGCTGCGTGCGGTGGAGGATCGTCTGCATGTGCATGATCTGCACGCATCGATCCTGCATCTGCTGGGGCTGAATCACCGTGAGCTGACGTGGATGTACAAGGGACGTCCGGAGCGTCCGACGGTGAATGAGGGGGATTTTTTTGAGCGACTGACCACCGGCTGAGGTGGTGGACCCGGGTATCGCTCCGGAAATTTCCGTGTTTTCGAATTCTGCCATTTCTCGCGCGAAATCGTGAACGGTGCGTCGTTTTGACTGCGGCGTTTCTGCTGTTGGCGTGATTTTGCGAGGAGGGTGAGGGATGTGCGGTGTTCGAGTGCTGTTCGTGATTGGTGTGTTTGCCTGTGCCATGGTGGCTGCCGGGGCTCAGGAGCCTTTTGGGGCGACCGGGAATCCTGTTCTGCCAGAAACCCCTGCTTTCGTGCGTTCTGCACCCCAGGGCGGAACGCAGGCGACCGGGAATTCGGGTGCTTCAGCGAATGATCTGCTGAACAGGCGATTCAGTCTGAAGGCCAGGGGTGATGGAACGGTTTCCACGGTTGGCAAAACTCTTGCGGACATCAGTCTCGAAAATGCTGGTGTGCAGTTTGTGATCGAACCTGCAGCGGCGAGCATTCCGCTTACGGCGCTGGAATTTCGTCAGCTGCGGCTGAAGGCTGTGCTGCGACTGATTGAGCATGTGAGTGGCGGCCGCATCAGGCTCGATGATAACTCGATTTCCTTCGAGCCGGGCGATGAGAGCATCGTGGTACTTGTCGGGGCTCAGGACATCGAGCAGAAGGTGGTGAAGGTGCTGTCTGTCAGGCATTTACTGACGGCGGAAGTCGAAGAGCAGGATCTGATGGAGGCCATGGAAGCAGGCTTTGCGTTTCTGGGCGGGGAATCAAAACCGGAGATTCGTTTTCATCAGAAGACAGGTCTGGTGTTTCTGCGGGGAACCACCAGTGAAGTGGCCTTTGTTGCTCAAATGGTTGCGGCAATGTCGGGTTCAGCCGGATTACCTGCGGGCCAGCTGCCAGGTCAGATGATGATCCCTGGGCATGTCACAGTGCCGGGCAGATCGATGATGGGTGGCAGCGGATCCGATGCTGACGGTGGCCAGAGCCTCTTTTTTCCGAATGAGGCACGGAGTTATGTGCCACGCGTGCAGGTTCCGCCGCAGCCCAAAGTCGTAACAGGGGAGCCACTCAGTGGTCCGCAAACAGCACCTCCACCGAAGAAATGACCGCTGGAATGGACGACTGGTCAGAGGTTTCGCGACGGATGGCTGCCGGCGACAGCGACGCCTTTGCGCAGGTCTATGAGGCCTGTTATGAACAGGTGCTGAAAGGGGCTCAGCGTTACACGGGAGGTGACTCGGATGCTGCAAAGATATCGTGCAGGAGGTGTTTCTGAAGCTGATCCGGAGCATGCGTCCGATGCGTGACGAGCGGCAGTTGCGAGGTTTTGTGCGGGTGATTACAAAGTGTGTTGCGCTGGACTTTTTCAAGGCTGAGCGTCGTCGCAGCGGAACGTTGCGGAAGTTTTCAGAGGGGCATGGTGTGGCGGAGTCTGCCGAGCCTTTGGTGCAGCTGTCGGCCAGAATCCACTGGCTGACGGAACAGCTGCAATCGCTGTCGGATGACCAGCGGCAGTTGCTGGACTGGCGATACCGGCTGGGGTGGACGCTGGAGTCGATCGGAAGTCGGCTGGGGCTGAAGTCCGGCGCGATTGATGGCCGCATTCGCCGTGTGCTGCAGCAGTTGAAGAGGCAGTCTGAGGAGTGCGACGATGTCTGAAGACAGTGATCGCGATGTCATGCGGGAATCGCTGATGCGGTCGTTTCAGCAGTTTCATCACAGCCGGAAACGGCTGCAATCTGTGGCGGTTTTTTCAACTGCTGCCGCGATTGTGGTGCTGCTCAGTTTTTTTCTGCTGGCTGAGGATGCGCACGAGTTGCGTGCGCCAGCGCTGGTCACGGGGCAGGGCGCGTCTTCCGACAGTTCGCTGCCGCTGAATGCGGGATCACTGACTACGGACTACCGTCACATCAGCCTGAAGCTGATGACGGACGAGGAGTTGTCGGCGGAATTGCAGGCCCCGGATTCGGAATGGGTGCTGGTGTATGTGGGTGGAGAACCCCGGGTATTTTCCAGTCAGGCGTTGCAGAACTGAGTTTGTTCCCTGCGGCTCGAGGCCCCAAAAAAAGGGCTCCCTGATCTCAGGGAGCCCCGGTTTATCCGCAGGTTCAGAGTGCGGCCTATTTCTTTTCAAATTCGGCGTCGATGACATCGTCACCGCCGGCAGGACCGCTCTGGCCACCGGCAGCATCGGGTCCGCCCTGAGCTCCGCCTTTGTCAGCATGCATGTGCTGAGCGAGTGCCTGGGCGGCCTGTGTCAGTTCGGACACAGCGGAGCGAATGGCTGCGGCATCGGACCCCGCGGTGGCAGAGCGAACTTTGCCAATGCTGGCGTCGATGGCGGATTTGGAACCGGCATCCAGTTTGCTGCCGTGTTCCTTGAGGGTTTTTTCGGTCTGGTAGATCAGTGAAGACGCTTCGTTCCTCGCGGATGCCAGTTCCTGTTTGAGTTTGTCCTCATCCGCGTGAGCTTCAGCGTCTTTTCGCATGCGTTCGATTTCGTCCGGTGACAGTCCGCTGGACTGTTTGATCTGGACGGTCTGCTGCTTGCTGGTGGCTTTGTCGCGAGCAGACACGCTGAGGATTCCGTTGACGTCGATATCAAATTTCACTTCGATCTGCGGGACTCCGCGGGGAGCCGGAGTGATGCCGTCGAGTGTGAATTCGTCGAGCAGGCGGTTGTCGCTGGCCATGCGACGTTCGCCCTGGAAGACTCGGATGGTCACGGCCGGCTGATTGTCAGCTGCGGTTGAGAAGGTTTCGGTTTTGGTGGTGGGGATGGTGGTGTTTCGTTCGACGAGGGTGGTCATGATACCGCCTTCGGTTTCGATGCCGAGCGACAGTGGTGATACGTCCAGCAGGACGACATCCTTCACGTCACCGGCGATGATGCCACCCTGAATGGCGGCACCCAGCGAGACGACTTCGTCGGGGTTGACGCCCTGATGCGGGTCCTTGCCGAACATATCGCGAACGAGTCGCTGCACTTTGGGGACTCGAGTGGAACCGCCGACGAGCACCACTTCGTGGATATCGGTGGGTTTCAGGCGAGCGTCCTTGAGTGCGTTGAGTACAGGCTGGCGACAGCGCTCGACGAGCGGGTCGATGATTTCCTCGAACTTCGCTCGGGAAATGCTGAGTTGCAGGTGTTTTGCACCGGACGCATCTGCGGTGATGAAGGGCAGATTGATATCGGTGGTCTGCTGTGTGGAAAGTTCCTTTTTGGCTTTTTCGGCGGCTTCGCGCAGTCGCTGCAGTGCCATGGGGTCCTTGCGGAGGTCGATGGTGTGTTCGCGTTTGAATTCACCGGCGATGTAGTCGATGACGGCCTCGTCGAAGTCGTCCCCACCGAGGTGTGTGTCGCCGTTGGTGCTGAGCACTTCGATGAGTTCATTTTCAACTTCAAGGATGGACACGTCGAAAGTGCCGCCCCCGAGGTCGAAGACGCAGATCTTTTCTTCCTTTTTCTTTTCAAGTCCGTAGGCGAGTGCCGCTGCAGTGGGCTCGTTGATGATGCGGGCCACTTCCAGTCCGGCGATCTGTCCGGCGTCCTTGGTCGCCTGTCGCTGAGCGTCATTGAAGTAGGCTGGTACAGTGATGACGGCCTTGTTGACCTTATGACCGAGGTGATTTTCGGCGGCTTCCTTCAGTTTTCGCAGGACGAGTGCAGAGATTTCCGGCGGGGTGTATTCCTTGCCGTGGACATTGACTTTGACGTAATCGGCGGCGCCCCCGACGACCTTGTAGGGCACCAGTTTTTCCTCGGATTCCACTTCGCGGTGCCGGCGACCCATGAAACGCTTGATGGAATACAGCGTGTTCTGAGGGTTGGTGACGGACTGGCGTTTGGCGGGTTCACCGACGAGTGTTTCGCCTTTGGAGGTGAAGGCGATGACGCTGGGCGTGGTGCGGCTGCCTTCCTGGTTGGCGATCACTCGTGCTTCGCCGCCTTCCATAACGGAAACGACGGAGTTGGTCGTGCCGAGGTCGATGCCGATGATTTTTTCTCCGGAGACAGCCATGGTCGAGATCCTTGTGAGCAGAAAGGAGGAATGTTGGGCATGCGAGCGTGCCCGTTGTGTTGACTGAGCATTTGGGCGTCTGAGGCGGGCTTTGGATGAAAGGTGCCAGAATCGCCGATGTTGATTACATTGTGCACGTCTCGTACCAGTCGCTGC
>CAITYU010000256.1 GCA_903896675.1 uncultured Planctomycetaceae bacterium | reverse complement strand
GCGCCGGCCTTTGGCCAGCAGTCTCAGTGGTCGCCCGACCTGGAAAGTCGCGTTTCTGCCGAAATGACCCGACTGATCGCGGCCGGGCGAATATCCGGAGCCGTGACGCTGGTGGCGAATGCGGAGTCTGTTGTGCTGGCGACAGCGCATGGTCAGGCTGATCTGGCCAGCGGTCGTGCGATGGAACGCGATACGATTTTTCGAGTGGCGTCGATGACGAAGCCGATGACTGCCACTGCCCTGATGCAACTGGTGGCGACGGGGAAAGTTCAGCCGACTGATCCGGTGTCGAAATACCTGCCTGCCTTTGCTGACCTGCGGCTGAAGGACGGGACAGTGGTGCGGCAGATCACCATTCGGGATGTACTGACTCACACGGCCGGACTGGCGGGTTCGTCGGGGCTGAGTGGCGACCGTACGCTGGCGCAGGAAGTTGATGCTCTTGCGGCTCAGCCCCTGCAGTCGGCGCCGGGCAGTCGCTGGCAGTACAGCAGTGGACTGACGGTGGCCGGGCGAATTGTGGAGGTGGTGTCCGGGATGCCCTATGAGCGGTATCTGCAGAAGCAGATCTGTGAGCCATTGGGGATGAGTGACACCGCGTTTGTACTGACAGCGCAACAGTCCGGGCGATTGGCGGTGACGTATCGTCCGGGGGCTGAAGGTACGCTGCAGCCAGTGGAAATTCCGGATCCGACGCAGGAGCGGATGCCCAATCCGTCGGGTGGGCTGTATTCGACGGCTGATGATATGGCCAGATTCTTTCAGGCGATTCTGCGTGCGCAGCAGGGGGCCGAGGCAAATATTGTGGGCAACACGGAACTGGTTCGTCAGATGCTGGCGCCTCAGACCGGTGATCTGGTGACCGGGTTTACTCCGGGGAACGCGTGGGGACTGGGCTGGTGTGTGGTGCAGCGTCCGCAGGGGGTGACTCGCCTGCTGTCTCCTGGAACCTTTGGTCACGGTGGCGCGTGGGGAACTCAGGCATGGGTGGATCCCGCGCGTGGTCTGGTGCTGTTACTGATGATCCAGCGGACGGAGTTCGGCAACAGTGATGCATCGGAAGTCCGGGACGCTTTCAACGAGGCTGTGATCACAGGTTATCGGGGGATTCCAGGGGAATCGCCGCGAGTTGCTCCGTTTCTGGGATATCAGAATGCCGTACATCTGCAGCTGGGCAGCACTCGCGCGGTCCTGTGTCCGGAAGCTGGCGGCCGTGTGGTCAGTTTTTCGGCGGATGGTGACGAGATGATGTTTGTGGACGAACGTGAGCGGAACTGGCGACCGGGAACTCCGCCGTCGGCCTCGGCCGGTCGCTTTGATATCGGTCCTGAGCTTGTGATTCCGAAGCATCCAGCGCTTTGGTCGGGACCGTGGAGCTGGGAGCTTACAGGGCCTGCTGCAGCCCGGCTGGTGAGTTTGCGTGACGAGGCGACGGGAGTGCAGTTGCTGCGTGATTTTCGACTGCGACCGTTGGTTGCTCGACCGTCTGGTGATTCTGCGGCAACTGTCAGCAGTGCGGTGCTGGAATGTCGCCAGGTGATTATGAATACCAGTGATCGGGTTGTGGAGTATTGTCACTGGGGGCGATCGTTTTCGCCGGGAGGCGGGATTTGTGTGATTCCGCTGGGCTCGCGACCCAGTCGATTTCCGTCGAAGTATGTGATGTACGAGGAGCAGGGGATCAATCCTTCGGCGGTGGATGACAGGATTCGTGAGCGGGACGGCTTTCTGGAGATTCTGGCACCGCCGCGTCGACCGAAACTGGGGTTCGACACTTATGGTGGCTGGCTGGCATATGTGCAGCCTTCGAACCGTGTGTTCATCAAGCGATTTGCGGCGTATCCGGATCGGGTTTACAACGAGGCAGCGGGGCTGACACTGTCTGTTTGGTATCCGCAGCAGGGCGGGATGATTGAGCTGGAGCCGATTGGTCCGCGTGAGCGACTTGAGCCGGGGCAGACGGCAGAGTTTACGGAGGAGTGGAGTGTGGGTGGGTTTCCGTATCCGGCAGCAGGCCAGCAGATTGATCTGACGCGACTGCAGCAGCTGGTGGAATCGGCTGCTGCTGCGGGGGCGGGCAGCCGATAGTTCGGGAAAGACTGAAGTGGAGGCTCAGATGTTGCGACTGAATCTGAATGCGGCCAGCCAGCGGATGACTCGCCGGGGCATGATCCAGGTGGGAGCACTGGGTGCTTCGCCCGTGTCGTTGCCGCAGTTGCTGCAGGCCGAGTCGTCTGCGGGCCAGCGGGCCACCCGGCGTTCGATCATCAATATTCATCTGGATGGTGGCCCGCCGCATCTGGATACGATTGATCCGAAGCCGGAAGCTCCGGTGGAGATACGGGGCGAATTTGATTCGATTGCGACAAGGCTTCCTGAGCTGCGGATTTGCGAACTGATGCCGCGACTGGCTGCGCTGGCCGATCGTTTTGCCTTTATCCGATCACTGACCGGTTCAGCGGGGGCTCATGACGCGTTTCAGTGTCAAAGCGGCTATGCTGAGGCGGATCTGAAGTCGCTGGGAGGTCGGCCGGCGGTGGGATGTGTGGTTTCAAAACTGCTCAGCAGCAGCGCCGATACGGCCCCGGCCTTCATTGATCTGATGCAGGGGCGACCGCTTGTCCGGAAAAGTGCTCGCCCGGGATTCCTGGGCCCTTCGATGCAGCCATTTCGTCCCGACATTTCGCAGATGTTCCATCGTGAACTGGAAGCGGGGATGAAAGGCGAACTGACGCGGCTGGGGAAGGATCATACTGTCAGCCTGACACTGAATCCTGCGCTGACCGAGCAGCGACTGGGGCAGCGTCAGCAGTTGCTGGGCAGCCTTGATCGACTGCGTCGCAGTGCTGATAATTCCGGCATGATGGAGGCCATGGATCAGTTCGGTCGCCAGGCAGCCGGTATTCTGCTGTCCGGTCGACTGGCCGAAGCGCTGGATCTGGAACGGGAAGATCCGGCGATACTGGCTCGATACACGGCGCCGGCGTCGGCCGGTCGACAGTCAACAACCAGCGAAGGGCCCGAGTCGGTGCGGAAGTTTCTGCTGGCGCGCAGGCTGATCGAAGCGGGGGCGCGTTGTGTCAGCGTTTCCATCAGCGATTTTGATACGCACTCGGACAACTTTCCCCGGATGCGGAACCTGTTGCCGATTGTGGATTTTGGTCTGCAGGCGCTGATGACCGATCTGGAAGAACGTGGTCTGCTGGATCAGGTGGCGATCGTGGTCTGGGGAGAATTCGGGCGGACACCGCGTATTGATCCGAAAACCGGAGGTCGGCACCACTGGCCGCAGGCCGGGCCTGCGCTGCTGGCCGGTGGCGGATTGCGGACCGGTCAGGTGATTGGCAACACTGATCGGACCGGTGACGATGTAACGTCTCGCCCGGTAACGTACAAGGACATCTTTGCCACGCTATACAGCACACTGGGAATTGACGCCCGCACGACTACCATCAATGACCCGACCGGTCGACCACAGTACCTGCTGGATAACGGGGCTCCCCTCCGCGAACTGATCGGCTGACAGCCCGGTCAGATGGCCAGCGTCCAGCAGGACAGCAGTGATGACAGCAGAATCACATACAGTCGCGATGCTGTTCCAGGTCCACTGATGCGCGCTGCAATGGCGGCGAACACAAGGATACCGGCAGCGGACAATGACTCGACCATCAGGACTCGCCCCGTGGCCTGCTGCAGGTACCGAATCAGCACGAATTCCACCATCAGTGCGACCGCCCACAGTGTTCCGGTCAGGGCGATCCTGCCGTATTCAGTCAGCATCATGGCCGTGGCCAGGCTCAGACTGCAGGCGAAGTAAAGTTCCCGATCGCCGGTGAACCACGATGCCGTGGCCCACGCAAGGGCGGGCAGCAGACAGGTGGCATTGGCGATGCGCATATCCCGCAGCATGAACAGTGTAGCCGGCACAAACAGCAGTAGCCACGGCAGTATGCCGGAGTCAATTGTCAGCCCTGCCAACAGTGGCAATGTCCTGTCCATGCTCTGACCTGTGGTTCAGGGATTCGGCTTTTTGGAAGTGCCTCGAATTCGAATTCCGGACTCCTTGGCCGGCTCCACGCTGGTCTCCGCGTCGTTGTCTGAGGATTGTTTTGTGTCATCGGCCGCAGCGTCCGGCGAATCATCATCACCCGCCGCCCCCTCGATGCGCAGCAGATGGGAATCGGTACGCAGCAGCAGCGAGTGGCCGGCGGCCGACGGCGATGAGAGCGTGCGACCATCCAGCAGATTTCTGGAGAGCAGCTTGTAGCTGCCACCGACATTCGCAACCAGTGTCGTACCGGATTCATTCAGCATGTACAGTTTCTGCCCGGCCAGCAGTGGAGACGCCGAATAGTTTCCCCCCACCCGTTTTTTCCAGCGTACTTTTCCCGTTGTCGCCTCGTAGCAGGTCAACACACCATTGTCACTGAGCGTCAACAGTGCATCATCAGCAAGCACGGGGGATGGATTCAGTGGCACGGCGTCATCCGACTTCCAGGCCACGTGTGAGTCTGTAACATCGCCACTGCCGTTGGGGCGGATGGCCAGCAGCGTGGGCTCATCATACCCGGTGCAGACGAAAACCAGTCCATGTCCGAATACCGGACGCGGTACCAGCGAATAACCATTGTGACGGACGCGCCACAGCTCGGACCCCGTTTCCGGATCGTAGGCCGCAACGAAACTGCCCCCGGGACACACGACCTGCTTTTTGCCCTCCACCGTAATTTCCAGAGGTGTGGCATAGGAGTGTCGACCTTCCCGTCGCGTCAGCCATTTGATGTCTCCGGTGTCCGCATCAAGGCCCGCGACGAACTGCGGAGCAATCGGTTCAGGAATCACGCGATCGTCATAGAACGAATGATCCAGACCATCGCAGATCAGAACCAGAGTCCTGCCGCTCAGCACCGGACTGCTGCCGGGACCGTGGTGGTGATAGTACAGCAGTCGCTGCTTCCACAGCACCCTGCCATCCTCGTCCAGTGCAGCAGTGCCGTGCGAACCGAAGTGCACGTAGCAGCGACCATCAGCCAGCACCGGCGTGGGAGACGCGTGACTGTTCTTCCAGTGGATGGCCCACAGTTTGTCGTGCTGAAATACAGGCACTTCCAGCAACTGCCGGCCGCTGGCAAGGTCCAGCGCCAGCACCAGCAGGCGTCCCTCGTCCGGTACCGCAGTGGTCAGCCAGACACGGTCACCACGGACCACGGGTGAGGAGTAGCCAAGGCCCTGGATCGGTGTTTTCCAGACAATGTTCCGCCGGTCGGACCAGGTCACAGGCAGTCGCGATGATGCTGCGATTCCCTGCCCCTCAGGTCCCCGAAACTGTTGCCAATCCGTGACTGGTTCGTCCGCCAGCAGCAAGGCACATGTGAACGCCACCAGCAGATTCATCCCAGCACTCCCTTTCCGCCCACCACACTTCAGCCGGAGGCAACAGTTCCCGCGGCTGAAAGGCTTTCCGCCGGGGGCTGTGCACCGCGTTCGGCGACCGTCACAGCATCCACGGACACTCCGAAGATCCG
>CAITYU010000255.1 GCA_903896675.1 uncultured Planctomycetaceae bacterium | reverse complement strand
CGGGGCCGGCAAGACGACCCTGCTGAACTCCATGAGCCGCTACATTTCCGACTCGCAGCGTGTTGTAACCATTGAGGAAACGGCTGAACTCAACCTGCAGCAGCGTGACGTTGTGGCGCTGGAGACTCGCCTTCCCAATCTGGAGGGTCGCGGCGCGGTGACTCAGCGTGACCTGCTGCGAAATGCACTGCGAATGCGACCTGACCGAATCATCGTCGGCGAGGCGCGAGGTGCGGAAGTGCTGGAAATGCTGCAGGCCATGAACACCGGGCACGATGGTTCGATGAGTACTGTGCACGCCAACGATGCGCGTGAAACACTGGACCGACTGGAACTGATGATCGCTCTGGCTGGTGTGGAACTGCCATCCCGGATTGCGCGTCAGTATATCTGCAACGCGGTGGATATTGTGATTCATGTGACGCGTCTGCACACGGGGGAACGGCGAGTGACGCGAGTGTCTGAGGTGTCGGGTCTGAAGGACGGCGAGTGGCGGATGGACGACATTTTCGTGTATCGACTCAGCGGCGAAATGCGTGGCGGACGCCCGGCGGGTGCCTTCTTTGCGACGGGCTATCAGCCCGTGGCATTGCGACGACTGGCTCTGGCCGGGACCAATGTGGAGCAGTATCGGCCCCTGTTCGAGGCTCGAGAACTGACGGCACCGAAAGTCTGAAGCGGCAGATCGGAAGTTATACGAGAGGTGCCCCATGATTGCTCCAAATCCGGAACTGCGTACGATTCCGCGGGACGTCGCGTTCTCCGGACTGCTGAAGGAAGAGATCGGCTTCAATGAAGGGACCGGTGGGACTGCAGATGCGGTGAACGGCTGGTTTGATTCTCTGATGCTGCAGTCCGGAATCCAGACGGCGCCTTCAGTCTGGCTGGCACTCTGCGTGCTCAGCGGGATTTCCTGCGGCGGGCTGTTCTTCGTGCTGACTGATCGGTTGGTGATGAGTTCGGTCATGGCCGCACTCGGACTTCTGCTGCCGATCGTCTACGCGCTGGTGCTCAAATCGCGCCGGCAGGCCCGGATCATGCAGCAGCTGCCTCTGATGGCGGAGGAAATGGCACGGTTTGCGCGTACGGGTCGAAACGTTGAGCATGCGTTCATGATGCTGGCCGCGGATACCCCCAGTCCGCTGGGAAATGAACTGCGCGTCAGTGCTCGCAGAATTGAAATGGGAATGGATGTGGGCTCTGCCTGCCGCGACCTTGTGCAGCGGACCGGAGTGACAACGCTGACCATGTTCACGGCCGCTCTGTCTGTCAACCAGGAAACCGGCGGGGACCTGATTCAGGTGCTGGAACGCCTGTCGACGGCCATCCGTGACAGGCTGCATTTTGTGGCGCGGCAGCGAGCCGCGACAATCTCCAGTCGACTGGGCTCGGTGATGATGATCACGGTGCCGATCATTGTGATTGGATTCTATGTCGCCCGTGACCCCGCGTATCTTGATAAGCTGTTTGCTTCGGGCTGGGGGCGGTCGTCGTTCTGGACAGCCGTGGCACTGCAGTTGGTTGGCAGCCTGATTGTGTTTCGTATTCTGAGCCGTACATCCCGTTTCTGATGATCTGCTGGAGATGCGACTGTGGATTCTGATGAGGGAAAAGGGCGGCAGACGACGTGGGAAAATCGCCGGCTGTTCCATGAGTTTCGCAGCATCGTCGCTGAAGAGCGATTTTCCATCAGCAATCCGGAGCCGGAAGAGCTGCCGATTGAGGAAAGCGACTTTGTGTTCGGGGCCGCCACACCCTCGCTGGCGCAGATGCTGCCGGAGTCGGAATCGCGCAGGCTGATACAGCGAAAAAACCTGACGGCTGCCGGTTATCAGTCCCGCGCGGCATGGCAGAATCTCAGTGCACTGCGTTTCATCCTCGCCTTCTCTGCACTGAGCCTGCTGGGCCTGCTGCTGATTATGGCTCCGCAGGAAGCTGAGCCGATGATTGTCGGTGCGCTGGTGATTGTTCCGCTGCTGATGTGGGCGCTGCCACCGCTGGTTGTGGCATCACGAGCCAGTGAGCGGGTTCGTGATATTGAGATGGGGCTGCCGGACGTTCTGGATATGCTGAATATGTGCGTCAGCCAGGGTCTGACCGTGATGCAGTCGCTCAGACGAATTTCGCGCGAAATCAGTGGCGTGCATCCGGCGCTGGGCGTCGAACTGAGCATCGTGACGCGACAGGCGGAAGTCAGTGACCTGTCTCATGCCCTGAGAGCTTTTTCATCGCGAATCGAATCGCCGGAAGTGACCAGTTTTACGTCGCTGCTGGTGCAGTCGGACGTTACGGGCACAGCATTGTCCCGAGCTTTGACCGAGTACAGCGACAGTATTCGTGCGACACTGAAGGAACGCGCTGACGCGCGAGCCAATTCGGCGTCGTTCCAGTTGCTGTTTCCCGTGTCCCTGCTGCTGATGCCTGCCGTTTTTCTGTTCCTGCTCGGCCCCGCAATCGTACAGATCTCAGAATTCTATGGCAGTCAGTCCAACCCGGTGGATCAGTCGCGGCAGCAGTCACTGCAGAGCCTGAATCGGCAGAACCCCAACGCCGCGAATCAGTAATTGAGGTACAGCGTGGCAGTGGAGTGTTGCGTTTCGGCAACATTCGGCATCACCGCCTGATCAGCGTCCCTCACAGCCATTGTCCAGATCATGGAACATGTCTGAGCCCGCCCGTGTGCGATTTGTCGGGCGCAGGCACGTCCTGAAGTCTCAGGATGGCCTCGTTTGGGCCTTCTGACCGTCCGGGGTCACCTGAGTGGCATTGCGCAGCGACTGGCTGCAGCTTCACGCACGCCGTTTGCAGTACAGCAGACAGACCGATGCGGTTCAGCGAGTGTTGCTTTTCTGCAACATGTCAGCCACCCGGCAGGCTTCGGTCTGTCACGGGCGAAAGTCGCCCAGGAAGTTCGGTGGTGTGGTTATGAAAACGTCAAAGCCCGGGGCAGATCACTGTGGTGATTCCGGTCAGACCATGGCTGTGATCATTGAAAACGCAGAGAAGCGATTTGGGCAGCGTACTGCCGTGGCCGGGATCAGTCTCAGTATTCCTGCAGGTTCCCTGTGCGGATTCATTGGCCCGAATGGATCCGGCAAGACGACGACGCTGCGGATGATCCTGCGGATTGTCAGGCCCGATCGTGGTAAAGTGGTGGTGCTGGGGGCGGACAGTGGCAAGTGTGCTGATCACCGCGTCGGTTATCTGCCTGAAGAGCGTGGGTTATATCGGCGGATGAAGGTTCGCGAGCTGCTCAGGTACTACGCAGCTCTCAAGGACGTCCGCCATCCGGATCCCGAAATCACTCGCTGGCTTCGCAGACTGCAGGCTGACGGCTGGGATCAGCGACGCATCGACGGGCTTTCCAAAGGGATGTGTCAGAAGATTCAGTTCATCGCCGCTGTGATTGCGCGGCCTCAGTTGCTGATTCTTGATGAACCATTCAGTGGGCTGGACCCGGTAAATCTGGAGCTGCTGAAGGGTGCCATCCAGGATCTGCAGCAGCAGGGGACGACCATTATCCTGTCGACTCACGAAATGGAAACCGCCCAGCGGATGTGTGAACGGGTTGTCATGATCTATCGCGGGCGCAAGGTGCTGGACGGAACAGTGCAGCAGATACTCGCTCAGTCCGGCAGTGGTGAATTGCGAGTACGAACGGTGGGCGGAAGGCCCCTGCCGGTCCTGCCGCCGTCCGTTGCCGCCGTCCGGCAGCAGGGGCCGTATCTGCAGTTGCTGCCGTCGGGTTCGCTTACGGCTGCGGAAGTGCTGCGGCAACTGACGGCAGTCGCTGATCTGGAACATTTCGAAATCGTGCGGCCATCGCTGCACGAGATCTTTCTGAGGCTGGTCAGCGATGATGCCGCTGATCAGCCGGCCCCCGTCATTGCGGATTCCGGTGGTCGGCAGGATCTTCACCGAGGCACACTGACGGCCGCGGCGTGGCAGTCGGTCTGCAGCTTCTTCAGACCACTGGGCAATATCGGCAACTAAGAATTCAATCTGATGAACCTGCTGGTTTGGCATATGCGAAAAACTCTGGTGATAGCATGGCGAGAGTATCGAGCCATGGTCGGAACTCGCGCCTTCCTCATCGGTATGGCCGTGATGCCGCTGCTGATGCTGGGCGCCCTCTGTGTGCCGGCTGTGTTGTCCGGCCTGCCGCAGCCCGACATCCGGCGAATCGCCGTGATGGATCAGACCGGTGTGCTGCTGCAACCCCTGCGGCAGGCCGCAGAACAGAGGAATCAGGAATTGCTTGCAGGAACTCCCGACCGCAGCGAGTCCGGACAATCCGGAATGCTGTCAGTGCTGGGCATTCAGGATCGTCACCTGTACGAGTTTGAGGAATTGCCGACGGAGGGTTTTGATGATTCCGATCGGCTGTTGCAGTCAGAAAGGATTCGCTCAGGCGCACTGCATGCATTTCTGGAGATACCAGGTACTGTGCTGCGGTCTTCCGGCCGGTCTTCCACGACAGCGGGGACTGGGACGTTGCTGATGTGGGTTTCTGAGGATGCAGCATTGTCGGAGGCCAGACGGTGGTGCGAGCAACTGGTGGATGTGCTGCTGCTGCAGCAGCGTCTGGCCGACACATTGCCGCCCGCCCTGCTGCCGGCCGTCATCGGTCAACTGTCAGGACCTGCGGGAATCGGCCCGGTGGGTCTTTACTATCGGGACGAAAACGGTCGGATTCAGCGAGGTGCGCAGCAGACGTCGCTGACAGCACTGGCTCTGCCGATCGCTGTCATGGCGATGATGTTCATGGCCGTGCTGCTGTCCGTGCAGCCGATGCTGGAGAGTGTGCTGGAGGAGAAGACTCTGCGGATATCTGAGGTGTTGCTGGGATCGGCCAGTGCCACGCAGCTGATGACGGGCAAGCTGGTCGGTAATGCCGCAGGTTCAATGACCATATTCGGGCTTTATGCCACTGGCGCGATTGTGGCGGTGTGGCAGCAGGGAGCTGCCGACAGGGTTCCGTGGGCGCTGTTGCCGTGGCTGCTGATCTTTCAGTTGCTGGCCGTCCTGTTGTTCAGTTCTGTTTTCATGTCGGTGGCTGCCTGTGTCAGTCAGATGCGTGAAGCGCAGTGTCTGCTGATGCCTGTCTGGCTGGTTCTGATGCTGCCTCTGCTGCTGTGGTTCACTGTCATTCGCGAACCCAACGGGACGCTGGCCACAGTGGCCAGCTTTCTGCCACCTGCCACGCCACTGCTGATGGCTGTGCGGCTGTGTTCCGGAGCAGTCATTCCGCTCTGGCAGTCCCTGCTGAGCCTGCTGCTGATGCTGGTGGGTACAGCGTTTGGGATCATGACGGCCAGTCGCCTGTATCGTGCGGGCATTCTGCGGCAGGGACAGGCACCGGGATTTTCAGAGCTGCTGCTGCTGGCATGGCGTGGTGAAGCGGGTGGGTGACGATCAGCGGAGGCCGTATTGCGGCAGGTGTCGGTGGACAGGTCTGTCTGCACTGAGGCGTCAGCTGATGCTCTGACGCAACCGTCTGCGGGCTGCAGTGCGCCGCACCAGCTCGTCGCCCAGCACGCCCAGCAGAATGACTGCACCGATGATCGTGTACTCCAGCGACTGCGGAATTCGCAGCAGCATGATCATGTTGTTCAGCACCTGCATGACTGCCGTCCCGATCACGACTCCGGGAATTGAGCCTTCTCCACCACGCAGACTGCAGCCGCCAAGCACGGCTGCCGCAATTGCATACAGTTCGAACGAGTTGCCGAAACTGGAAGGGGAGATCGAACTGTATTCCAGTGAAAACAGCATCCCACCCACGGCTGCCATCACGGCACAGATCACGTAAGCCATGACCGTGACGCGACTGGTATTGATACCGCTGAAGCGAGCGGCTTCTTCATTGCGGCCAAGTGCCAGCAGATAGCGTCCCCAGACGGTGCGAGTCAGGATGATGGTGGCCACAATTGCGAGCCCCGTCATCAGAAAGAACGGGATTGGAATTCCGAACAGGATGCGGTCACCCTTCAGCAGCAGGCCGACGCGACCGGATGCCACCGGCCCCAGCACACTCTGCAATTCACCGAATCCCGCCGGGTTATCATTGGTCAGCCAGCGGGATGCACCGCGATAGATCAACAGACCGCACAGTGTGACCACAAACGGCTGCAGTCGCAGTCGGGTGATCAGCAGGCCGTGAATCAGGCCGAGGCCTGAGGCAGTTCCCAGCACAATCAGGATTGCCAGCGGTATGGGACATCGCTGAGTCCTGCGGAGGACGACTGCGAAGGACTGTGAGTGATATCGTTGTCCGGGATCCTTAGCCAGAGTCAGCAGCAGTTGATCACCGCGTTCCTGCACAGCCGTAATCTTCTGTCCGGTGACACCACCATCCCGGCGAAACAGCTGCAACTGGTCGTTGGCTGCGGCGGATGTTGAGGGCAGGGTGACGGTCAGCGTGTCGGCGGCGAATGCCTGCAGCGGCAGAATCCTGACGATGCGGCCATCGCGCTCATCCCGTGCCAGCGGTTCGCGCACCACAATTCGCCCGGCAGCAGCCGATTCCACAGTCAGCACCAGCCCCGAACCCACTCCGCCCGTAAAACGAATCGTATCACCGGCACTCAGGGACTGCGTGTCGCCGGTCACCACAATTGTGCGGTCAGCGGCGGTCATGCGGACCACCGACAGCGGTTGCTCGGGCTGATAGTCCACCTTCAGCAGAATCGACAGCAGGACTCCGCACAGACACACCATTGAGCCAATCGAAAGATCAATCCCGCTGGTGATGATCACAAACGCCACACCGATGCCCAGAATACCGTACAATGCAGTACGGCTGAGCAGGTTCATGATGTTATCCAGCGCAAGAAACTGTGACTGACCTGGATTCCACCACGGATCCGCGGTGGCCATCGTCAGGCAGACGCAGAGTGCTGCCAGCACGGAGAAAATGCCGAGGATCTTGCCCTTCATGGAACAGCCTGTTCTGCAAAAAATCCGGTCGCCAGTTTCATGATGGCCTGCTCGGAAAGCTGGTCACGCTGCAACTGTCCCGTCACCCTGCCTTCGTGCATCACCAGCACTCGATCACTCATTCCCAGGATCTCTTCCAGCTCACTGCTGACGAACAGGACTGCGAGTCCCTGCTGTGCCAGTTCATCCATCAGCTGATAGATTTCCTGCTTTGCTCCCACGTCGATGCCGCGAGTCGGTTCGTCCAGCAGCAGGACGTTCGGTCGCAGTGCCAGCCATTTGCCCAGCACCACCTTCTGCTGATTGCCTCCCGACAGATTGCCGACTCGCGCCTGATCGTTGGGCATTCTGACCCGCAGTCGACTGCACATTTCCTGCGACTGCGCCTGCTCGGTGGAAAAACTCAGGAACCCGGCTTTCGAGTGTCGGTGTGCTGAGGCCAGTCCGATGTTCTGGCGGATGGCCATGTCCAGCACCACACCCTGCTGCTTGCGGTCTTCAGGAACCAGCGCGATTCCTGCCGCAATCGCATCCTGCGGGGAACGCAGTTGCAGCGGCTGACCGTCAGCGGTAATGGATCCGGCCAGCGGAGCATCGATGCCGAAAAGTGTTCGCAGCAGTTCCGTTCGACCGGCTCCGACAAGCCCCGCAATTCCCACCACCTCGCCAGCGCGGATACTGAAGCTGACCGCATGTGCGGGCCAGGCGGCAGTGCGAACCCCCTGCGCTTCGAGGACCGTTCGGCCCGGCTGACAGGGTTGCCGCGAAAAAATCCGCGAAACATCCCGGCCCACCATCAGTCGCACAAGATTGTCGTGAGTGATCTGACCGCGTTCCAGCGAGCCTGCGTTGGCACCGTCACGCAGCACCACGGCCCGATCCGACAGATCCTGCACCTCTGCCAGTCGATGCGAAATGTAGACAATGCTGACACCCTGCTGCCGCAGATCACGAATCACGTGGAACAACCGTGCCGATTCGCCTGCGGACAGACTGGATGTCGGCTCGTCCATGATCAGGACTCGCGCATTGATCGAGAGTGCCTTGGCAATCTCCACCATCTGCTGCTGACCCACGGTCAGTTCACGTACCAGTGTATCGGGTGAGAAATTCAGTCCGATTCGCCGCAGCAGTTCCTGTGAGCGTCGCCGAATTTCCTGTTCGTCGATCAGTCCCAGTCGTCGCGGTTCGCGCCCCAGAAACAGATTGGCGCCGATGTCCAGATTGTCGGCCAGATTCAGTTCCTGGTGGATCAGCGCAATTCCGTGCTGCATGGCGTCAGCAACCCGATTGAACTGTTGCGACCGACCGTCCACCAGCAGCGTCCCGGCACCAGGGGCCTGTACGCCGGCAAGGATCTTCATCAGAGTACTTTTGCCGGCGCCGTTTTCGCCCACCACCGAAAGGACCTCACCGGGGAATACCTGCAGGCTGACTTTCTTCAGCGCGCGCACTCCCGGGAAGGACTTTTCAATCTCCTGAACCTCCAGACGCGGAACAACCGGACCTGCTGAAACCATGACGACTACTGGCCCTTCAGACGCTTCAGCTCTTCCCAGTACGTGTCGACGTTTTCTGCGGTGATGGACCGCGGAGCGATATCGATGTAGCGGGAGGGTGGAATCACCTGCTGATTTCCGCTGAGCAGTTCCTTCAGGACTTTCACTGACTGATAGCCGTACTCGTAGGGGTTCTGCACCACCGTGCCGGCGCATTCGCCGTCTCGGATTGCCTGCAGTGTCACGTCGTTTTCATCGAAACCGGCCAGTGCCACCTGTTTCAGGAGCCCGGCCTTTTTGAGAGCCTGGTAGCAGGCTGGTGGATTGTATTCAAACAGCCCGGCGATGCCCTTCAGATCCGGGTACTTCACCAGAGCATCCTCGGCCTTCTGCAGAGCGACTTCCGGTTTGCCCTGGTCGGTCAGCGTGGCGACGATGGTGTATTTGTCACCTTTGAGTTCTTCTTCCACCGGATCAAAGCTGCCGGGGTTGTCCTTGTAGAACTGAATTGTGCGGTCGCGTCCCATCAGCACGTCAATAACACCCTGGCGACGATAACGGCTGTTGTCCTGTTCCAGTCGTCCGATGCACAGCAGGATCTGGCCTCCGTCCGGGACCGCTTTTTTCAGAATTTCCCCGCAGGCCCGACCGGCGGCATAGTTGTCCATGCCGATGTAGACCAGTCGTTTGGATGCGGGAGCATCGGAATCGTGAGTGATGAGTGGCATTTTGTCAGCGAGGCTGTCGAGCCATTCGATCTGATTGTCGGCATCCAGCGGACTGATGGCGATGGCCTGAATTCCGCCGGCAATGGCATCCTCAACCTTCTGCTTCTGCACCACAGCGGTGGCTTCCGGTGGCATGATGACCTGCACATCCATGTCGAATTCTTTGGACGCTGTGATGCAGCCGGCTTCCGAGATCTTCCAGAAGTCGGCGATCTGGTTGGTGACGAAGGCGACGGACAACCGCTTGCCGGTTGCGGGGGTTTCCGGTGTTCCGGCCGGGGCGGTGGTGCCGGCGGCGGGATCCGCATTTTCGGAAGTCTGGGTGGTCTGGGAATCCTGTACCTGGCAGCCGACGAAGGCCAGTGCCAGCAGCAGCAAGCCGCGTTTCATGGTCTGGTGATCCTGTGGTGGGAATGGAAGGGCGCCTGAGGGCCGCGAAAACTCCACGATAGAGCCCGTGGGGGCCGGGGTCAAATCTGAGCGGGGGATTGCTGCCGTGAAAGTCTGAACAGAGACCGAATTCAGCGGATTCGCCCCCGAATCCGTCTCGTCAGCCCCGATCCGGTTGAATTGGCGGGGCACTCTGGTACAGTGCGGGGCTGAGAACAGACTGTCTGTACAGGTGACTGTCGTGGTGGTCTGTCAGGATTTCGGACAGGTCATCGGTCCCACCCGAAATCTGCGTGTACGGCCTGTTCCGGCATTTGGCTTCGGACAGGTTCCTCAGAAGAATCTCCAGGTCAGGCTCAGAGACGATTCCGCGAACTGTTCCGGATGTTTCTGCCTGAACAGTTTCGACAGGTCTGGTTGCTGCGTCTGGCTGCTGCGTCTGGTTTCACATGCTGTATCTGCTACCCATTCTGCTGATTCTTCTGTCTGTGCGGCTGTGGCATGCAGTGTTGCTGCCGGCGTCCGGGGCAGGTGTGCGGGTGTGTGGCAGTGCGTGTGTGCTGACGTGGCCCGGATCGGCAGTCTGTATTCCGACGCTGTCCACCTTCGTGTGTCCGTGCATGCGTTCCGTTGCGGCGGCGCGTCTGCAGGAAACCGGGCTGGTGATGGCCGGGGCATCGGCGGAATTGTCGACGGTTCCTTGAGATTCAGCGGGTTCAGTGCAGCAGGTTGTCGTCCGCACCCGGACGGGGCGGGGCCGTTCAAAATAGAGGGACGGTTCCATGAGTGAGTTGATTGTCGGTCTGGTGGCCGCTGCCGGTGGCGTGGCTGCCGGTCTGTTTGCCGAGCGAGCCATTCGTGGCCGTGCCTACAAGACTCGTGATGACATTATCGAAGCGGCGCGTCGCGAGGCCGAGACGGTGCATCGCGACCAGGAGCTGCAGCTCAAGGAAGAGTTGCTGAAGCGTCGTGAATCGCTGGAAGCCAGGCTTGAAGAAAGCCACACGAAGCTGCGGGATCGCGAGCGGGAACTGGATCGTCGCTCGGCACAGATGGACGAGCAGCAGGATGCCTTCCGCAAGAAGGAAAAAATGCTGCAGACAACTCAGCAGAAACTGGCCGATCGGACTCGCAGTATCGACGCCCGGGATGCTGAACTGAATCGCATGATCCGTGAAGAGCAGGATCAGTTGTACCGCATCAGTGAGCTGTCGAAGGAGCAGGCAACAGAGCAGTTGCTGAAGCGATTGGATCGGGAGCTGGCGGATCAGACGGGTGCGCTGATCATGAAGCACGAGACCGAGCTGCGTAACGAGTGCGAGCGGCGGGCTCGCGAAATCATCGGCATGGCTGTGCAGCGATATGCTTCCGCACACACCTCGGAAACCACGGTCTCGACCGTCGACATTCCGAATGATGATGTGAAGGGGCGCATCATCGGTCGCGAGGGGCGTAACATCCGGGCCTTTGAGAAGGCTACGGGAGTCGATGTGATTGTGGATGACACGCCGGGTGTGGTGATTGTTTCAGCCTTCGACAATGTGCGTCGTGAAATCGGCAAACGCACGCTGGTCAAGCTGATACAGGATGGTCGCATTCATCCGTCGCGGATCGAGGAGATTGTGGCTGAGACGACGAAGGAGATGGACGAGCACATTCGCAGGCTGGGGCTGCAGGCCAGTGAGGAAGCCGGGATTCGGGGTCTGCATCCGAAGATTCTGGACCTGATGGGACGGCTGCATTTCCGCGTCAGTTACAGCCAGAATGTGCGGCAGCATTCGATTGAGGTGGCTCATCTGACGGGGCTGATGGCCGAGCAGCTGGGGCTGGACGGCAATCTGGGTCGTCGCTGCGGCTTTTTGCATGACATCGGGAAGGCGGCTGACCATGAGATGGAAGGTGGCCATCCCGCGGTCGGGGCTGAGCTGTTGAAGCGGTACGGTGAAGGTGCCGAGGTGGTTCACGCGGCTGCCGGCCACCACGATGATATTCGCCCCGAGTTCATCTACACGGTGCTGGTGGCGGCGGCTGATGCTGTATCTGCGGCACGTCCCGGAGCACGTCGCGAAACGCTTGAAAAATATGTCCGGCGACTGGAGGAACTGGAAGCACTCGTGTGCGGATTTCCGGGTGTTGAGCAGGCGTTTGCCGTGCAGGCTGGTCGTGAGGTGCGCGTGATTGTGGATTCGGCTCGGGTCAATGATCGGCAGGCGGCAAGAATGAGTCGCGATATAGCGACGGCGATTGAACAGACGCTGACATATCCGGGTGAAATCAAGGTGACTGTCCTGCGGGAAACTCGTAACGTCGAATTTGCACGGTAGTGGGTGGCGTGGCCTCAGGTCGTGTGGCTGGGGCTCAGGTTCCGGGGTTAACAGGCAGATGGGACAGGCGTGAGCAGCGGGTCAAAAAAAAATCAGTCTGATCTTTTTCCTTCGGCGGCGGATACAGCAGACGACGAGATTCTGCGGGATCTGCTGGGCTATCTGAATTTCTCGGACGGGACTCCGGGCAGCCGTTTTCGCATCTGCCTCAACCAGTTGTTTCTCAGCCAGCGTGCCGGCAGTGATCCGCAGCAGTTGCAGTCGCTGCTGTCAGGCAGGCTGCAGTCATTGCGCAGTTCCGGTGCTGCGGCATTTGCCGTGACGGATCAGGCTGAACTGATCATCCGGCAGACACTCGGCGAAGTTCTGCCGGCTTATCGAGCGCATCACAGTGACCTGCTGGCGCATTGTACGGATGATGATTTCTTCAGTCCGCTGCTGCTGGCACGGATGTTCGAGACGACGCTGGCGGTGCGTGCGGAGCAGCCCGGGATGGCTGCTCATGACGCGGCGCAGGAAGCCGTTCGCAGACTCAATCATTTTCTGGGCTATCGGCCGGTCGCTGTGCTTGAGAATGGCCGGAAGGCTCAGCCCTACGATCATGAGCGATTCTGTGCGCTGCCGCTGTACATGGCGGATGTGGGCGTTGCGGCGGGGCGATATCATACACTGATCAGTGCGGCCATCAGTTTTATGCAGGGGTTGCCGGAAGATTTTCTGGCTGGTACACACTTCGTTTTCTCAAGGCTCAGCGAGCTGTCCCTTGATGTGCGGGCTCACGATCACACGCACCCGGTCAACAAGCGGACCAACTACATTTTCGGGGAATGGGATCCGGAGGAGATCGACACGAGGGGCTATTACCGTCGCTTTGTGGTGCGGCGTCTGATCCTGGATGCTCTGGTGTCATGGGTTTCGCGGGGCGTGCGTCGGGGGGCCGAACATCCGGAGCGTCTGTATGATGCGGCGGCTGTACTGACCGGTACCATTCTGATGGGCTCGTCGATCAGCGGATCCGGTCCTCAGACCTGGGATTCCTCTGTGTCACTGACGACGCTGCTGCCGATGGTGGCGCGGCAGCGTGACAGCTTTTACAGTCAGTTGCTGGAGCAGGCTGAGGGAGAACGCAGGAAGCGGCTCCGTCGACTGGCGAATCAGACCCGCCAGCCATTCGGGCATGTGCGACACGATTTGAACATGTATCTGGCGAAGTATGGTGCTGATCAGGTGCAGCATCGTCATCTGTCGTGGGTTTTCGCGCGGATGGGTTATGAGCAGGCCAGTCGTGAAGAGGCGTCGGTGATTCCCAGCCTTGCTGCGCGATTTGAGTCTGAGATTTCAGCCCGACTGGTGACCATTCCGCGTCATCTGCGAGCCGGCAGGTCGGAGGATGCAGCGCGCCTGATGGACGAATCGCTCGAGTTGCTGGAGCGAGCGATTGCCTGTGGTGGATTTGTTGATCCGTGGAACATCCTTGGTTTTCAGGGGTTGTTTCCGCTGTTCTCGGCTCGTGAGGATTCCATACCGGACAATCGCGTTGATTCACTGCTGGAGCTGATGGGACTGTTGTTTGATGTCTGTGCCCTGATCATGAGTGAAGCGGCGGCTTCCGGGAAGATGGACGTGCATGACCACGTGCTGAAGCGGTTCAGGCAGCTTGCGGAACAGTGGGATAAGTATGCAACGACCACTGTGAATGATCTGCTGAAGGTGGATGGTCAGCGATCGGTGGACGGTGCCATTCAGGTTGCGCGTGCACTGGCGCGCTGGCGCGAGGCGGGCGAGTCTGCCGGAGACATATCTTTCTGGCGGCAGCATGTCGACGAGTTTGCTTCACCATCCAGTTTTGCTCAGGTGGTCACTTCGCTGCTGGATCGTCATGATCATGTGGCGGCGATGGGTCTGCTGATGCAGTGGCTCAGTCGGGCAGATTCGGTGCCGCTGGAAAGCGGGCCGCATTCCATTCACAGGCTGCTGCATCGGCTGCTGAACTGTGTTTGTCAGCACGGTTCTCCGGAGCTGCGATGGACCAGTCTGCGACGATTGTTTGCCTTCATGGAGGCGAATGCCGGCGACTTCTGGGAAGTGCCGCGACTGAGTGCGTATGTGGAACAGCAGCGGAAGACCGGTCGCCGTGGCAAGCCCGGCGACGAACTGGACCTGGAGCACCTGTTTGACGGAAATGATGAGGAGCAGGAAACGCTGGCAGCGGCGTGGGATGAAGTCACCTACCGGGATTCCACCGATGACGGGAATGTCGGGGACACGATGGACTCATCCACCGCTGCTCCGGGAACCACGGAATTCGAGATTCTGTATCGGCAGATTGAGCCGCGTCTGAAGTTCCTGCACACCGTGGGATCTCTCTGGAGTATTGCGGCGGTCTGGGTTTCCCGGCAGCAGGCGCAGATGTCGCAGGAGCATACTGAGCTGATGCGGGACTGGCTGGTTGCGATTCGTGGCCGGCTGCAGGGTCTGGGTGAACTGGTCAGCGAAGTTCGTGACTACGAGATTTCGGTGCTGAGCAGTGGTCTTGAGGGCAATCTGGAGTACGACATTCAGCTGCAGTGTCGTTTTCTGCTGATGCAGAATGCGCTGTCCACGACGGTGGAATTTCTGATGGCGGAGCGGCTGATTGAGGCCGTGGTGGGAAGTCCCGGAAAAAACAGTGAAACGGAGACTCTGGATCAGTTGGTTTCGGCCATCTTCACTGCCGTGTTTTCCCGCAGGCCGGATGATGTGCGGGAGGTTTTTCCGGCCTTCTGTCGGGAGTTGGGGCGGCGGCCCCTGTTGTATGTGCCATTTGAGAACGGCGGACAGCCGGCAGCCATTCTGAAAGCGCGGACACTGCAGGCGATCCTGCGAGTTCTGCTGGGACAGTTGCCTCGACTGGGACTGCTGTCAGAAACGTTCGCGTTGCTGCAGACCGCATTGAAAATGGAACGAAATGCCCGACCGTCCGGTCAGGCTGTGACGGAATTTGACAGACTGTTTCGGCTGGGGCTGCAGCATTCCACTGAGGCTCTGCTGAAGTCGCTTGAGGACCGGCAGGGGGCTGACAGGCTGGAGATTGTCGAACCCCGGCTGCGCAATCTGACCCAAACGTACGCTGATCTGTGGGTCCGCCACAGTGGTTCCATGCGACTGTCGGTGGTTGAGGATCTGCAGGATGTGAACTTTGCGGCGTCCGTGCGGGAATTCATCACACTGTTCGGTGAGGACTTGTTTCCCACGCGACTGCTGACGCTGGGCAACATTCGAGCCATTCTGCATCATGGGGTTGGAGTGCTGTTTGCAGAGCTGGAGGAAATGGCCAGGACACAGCCCGTCACACTGCTGGATCATATCGAGGCCGGGATGGTCGTTCAGGATGATGCTGAAGACGTGACGGAATTTGTGCTGGAATGTCTGGTTGACAACTTTGATCGGTTCATGGAGTACAATACGACGACGACCTACAGCGACTATGGCAGCCGGTTGTACTGTCTGCTGGACTTCCTGCGATTGGAGTCGCTGTACGATCGGTTTGAATGGAACCATGTTCCGTGGCAACTGGTGCACGAAGTGCTGGTGCGGCAGTCGGACGAAAGTGTGGCTGCGGCCCTGAAGGACTGGATCGAGCGCAAAACCGCGTCGGAGGCGCGGGAGATTGTGGACAGGCTGACCATTCTGGAGAAGGAATATGGCGTGAAGCTGCCGGCGCTGCATGACCATATTCATGAGCGGATCGTGGGGGTGCTTGAGCAGAATGCGATTGCTGCGATGGTATCGCGGGCATGTCCGGCTGATTTGAAAGGGAATTCCGAGCAGGCGGAAGCCTGCTTTAAGACGCTGCGAGTCCGGATTGCGAACTACATGAAAACTCGCAGCGGGTCAGGAATCGAGCCACCTGAGTGGATGCAGAGACTGGTGTCTGAACTGGATCAGATTCAGGATCGACAGCCAGGGAATCTGAGCACGACACTGTCAGAAGGTGAGTATAAGCGGCTGACGATGAAGCAACTGGATGCACAGCTGGCAAAGATCCGGCGGCAGGAAAAGTAGCAGTTCCCGTGCTGCGCTTCAGCCGTTATCCGTATGCACCGGACGAGGTCTGCAGCCGCTGAATGACGGCAGCGGCGGTTGCCGGGTTGGTGGCCAGCGGAACATTGTGCACATCACAGACACGCATCAACGCCGACACATCGGGCTCGTGAGGCTGAGCTGTCAGGGGATCACGAAAGAACAGGACCGCCGTCATCCGACCCTCGGCCACTCGCCCGCCAATGATCAGGTCACCACCGCTGGGACCATGCGCAACTCGTTCAACCTGCAGGCCCAGTTGTTCCTGCAGCATCCGGCCTGTATTGCCGGTGGCCACCAGAGTCTGCTCGCGAAAAAACGAGACACGCTCGGACACAAACTGCAGCATGGTGTTTTTCAGCGCGTCGTGGGCGATCAGAGCGATCATGGGAGGCTTTCATGGCAGAAATGCAGGCGCGAACCCCGAGTCCCGAAGGTCCAGCATCATAGGCGATTCCGGGTGTTACGGAAACCGGCAATGCCAGAACTCGGATGGGCGTTCGCCGACAGCAGAGGCAGGGCAGGGTACGGAACGCCACGGGGATGAGCGTCTGGCGCGGACCCTTCCCCTTTGGGAGGGCGAAGCTCCTGCTGAGCCGAACTCCTGTCGGGTCGCTGGATCGTGCGTTTCGTCTGGAGCCTCGCGCCTTTGGGAGGGCGAAGCTCCTGCTGAGCCGAATAATTCGGTTGTCGCCTACCGACCTGCTTTCATCTCCGGCAGGAAAGCTCGGGCGGCGGTTGGTCACGACTCACGGCTCGTCTGGAGCCTCGCCCTCCCGAGATGGGGCTGTTTCGGCTCGGCCGGAGCCTCGCCCTCCCGAGTGTGGGTTGTGCGGCTCGGCGGGAGCCTCGCCCTCCCGAGTGGGGTTGTTTCGGCTCGGCGGGAGCCTCGCCCTCCCGAGTGTGGGGTTGTGCGGCTCGGCGGGAGCCTCGCCCTCCCGAGTGTGGGTTGTTTCGGCTCGTCTGGAGCCTCG
>CAITYU010000254.1 GCA_903896675.1 uncultured Planctomycetaceae bacterium | reverse complement strand
TTGAAATCGGCCCTTCAGGCCTAAAAACCAATTTTTTGGGGGCCCCGGTCACCCAGGGCTGCGCCCCGGGCTACCGGAAATCGGCCCTTCAGGCCTGAATCGCAAACGCGGGCAAGTCGCACCAACAAAACGAGGCCCTGAAACCCACGGGGCACCTATTCCCGCACCACGCCCCGAGGCCCGCACTTGGCCCCCGATGCCCGCACCAGGCCTGAAGAGCCGATCTCAGCAGAGCCAGGTGCGTAAGCACGTGGAGACCCCGTGCACAAACGCGAAAACCACACACGCCTCAAAATCGGCCCTTCAGGCCTGAATCGCAGCCGCAGGAAGAACATCAACAAAACACGCGTTCCAGCGGCCCGCATGGTTTCGTGGGTAATGACAAGGCATTCAGCAACCGTTCAGCCTCTTCGGCTCAGCAGGAACTTCGCCCTCCCAAACGGCGAGGCTCCCGGAGGGACGCAACACAACCAGGCTGGGAGAATGGGGCCGGGCAGCAATGACGCGGGCGACCTTGTTGTTCCCGGCATCAGTCCTCCGCAAGCGACTGTCCAAACGAAACTTCCAGTCTTCGCCCAGCGGAAAACTCTGGGGGCTGGCAGAGGTTTTGACCGTCAGGTCCACGGGAAATCGCCACCAGATCTTGCAGAATTCTTCAGAATTCAGGATTGTTCGCACATCGCAGGGCATCGCTGCCCCGGAAAAGCAGCGGCCTTTATCTACGGAGATCTGAAATCATGGCCGCCAAGTCCAATATTCCGCGTTTCAAAATCGGCGAAAGTGTCTATCGCGTGGAATGGAAGAAAGATGTTCCGTTCATCGCCGAATACAAGGTGCGGGAAGTCACGACCGGGGCTTTCAAAGCGGATAACAAATCCGGAAAAACCGAGGATTTCTCGGGTAAGACGGTGCTGCCCCTGTTCGCCACCACCGTCGTCGAAGCCGTCGATCTGGCTTTTGAAGCAATCGCCAAACAGGTGGTGAAGGAAAAGTCCAATATCGCGGTGCATTTGAAGATGGCCGTGCGTCTTGGTGAATTGCGGTGATCTCAGAAACAGGTCGCTGGGCGCTGTTGACGCCGGACGACTGCGGAATCTGACGGCAGCCGACTGCTCAACCCTTTTTGACAGCCGCTGCAGTCAGCGGGTCGTCAGGCCATGCGTGTTTCGGGTAGCGACGTTTCAACTCCTTCTTCACATCCCCATACGTGTTGGCCCAGAAACTTGCAAGATCATCAGTAATCTGCTGTGGGCGATAATTCGGCGCCAACAGGTGCAGCAGCACCGAAGTACGCCCGGCCGCAATCCGCGGTGTTGCCGTCAATCCAAAGACTTCCTGAATACGCACGGCCAGCACCGGAGGTCGCCCTTCCGCATACTCCAGCCGAATCCGACTGCCGCTGGGCACCTGCAGTTTTTCGGGTGCTTCCCGCTCAATTGTCTGCACCAGCGAATACTCAAGACGCCCCTGCAATGCACTCAGCCACGGAGCCGCTTTCAGTTCACTGAATGAACGACGCCCAGCACACAGCTCCTGCAGAAGTTCACGCAGCAGTTGCTCGCCGCAGTCCGGTAAAGACAATTCCGGCATCCACACTTTCAGACACCGCATTCGCTGCACAAAGCCGTGAAATGGATCATCCTCCGGCGGCAGGACCTGAGCCCACTGGCCCACGGCAGCCGCATACAGACAGTTTGAGGCGGCTGCAGAATCCCGAATTGCCGCCGGTGTTTCTTCCAGCACAAGATCAGCAAAACACACTCTGCGTCTGGCCACCACCTGCTTCTGCGAGGGATGAAAGAACAGCTCATCAGAATCTCTCAGACCCGCCGCCGGCAGCCACTCCCGCAGCACCTCAGACGCCTGCCTGACCTCCGCATCAATGCCCGCTCCGTCAATGTCCACGCAGAGAAACAGCGGCGCCTGTCGCACGGCCGAACGCGGCCCCAGACGCACGCCCCGACCACCCACCATCAGAGCCTTGTCGCCACCGGCATCGCGCCGCCGAGCCACGCGGTCCGGAAACCCCGCCACCAGGGCCCGCAACAACGCCTCATCCGCTGACGCTTCATCGGCGGGAACCGCACCGCGATCCGGCATCCCCCCGCGTGCTTCTCTGAGCACTCGAGCCAGTTGTTTGGCCGCTGCCGCGATCGTCCGGGAGGCCGAACGATTGATTTCTCCCCACGGCGTCTCACCGCGCCCCTCGGTAAACCAGTCTTCCAGAGCGTGCAGACGATCGAGCACATCCGAACGCGACTGACGGATCAGAGTCGTTTGGCCGGCCGAAACGCGACCGCCCGCATTCCCCGAACCCGGCCGCGGTCGCAGAAACGGATCACGCTCTGACAGCATCGCAGCCAGCAGACAGGCGCGCTCACCCACTCCCGCTGCGGCCGCTTCAATCAGCATGCGAGCCAGTCGGGGCGCGGTGGGGAAACGAACCATCCGCTGCCCGATGTCCGTCGCCACGCCGGACTGCACGGCCCCCAGCAGCTCCAGCAGGGCTACGGCATGCTGCAGTGAGGATTGTGGCGGAGCTTCGAACCAGGGAAACGCCTGCGGATCAGCCTCACCCCAGGCAATCAGACGCAGCACGGCAGATGACAGATCAACCCGCTGCAGCTCGGCCACATCCCAGACAGGTCGCCGACGATGTGACGACTCGTCCCACAAGCGCAGACAGATTCCTGGAGCCGTCCGGCCGGCTCGACCAGCCCGCTGATCGGCGGAAGCCTGCGAAATCGGCACCAGCTCCAGTCGGTCCAGACCCGAATCCGCATCAAACAGCATCTGCCGAGCATACCCGGTGTCCACAACGGCCGTGACACCGTCAATCGTGATTGATGTCTCCGCTACGTTGGTGGCCAGAATCACGCGACGACGATCGCACGGCCCCAGCACTCGATCCTGCTCTTCCGATGTCATTTCACCAAACAGCGGCAGCACCGCCAGACTGCGACTGGCAGCCAACCTTTCCAGCAGACTGGCCGTCCGATGAATTTCGCCCACACCCGGCAGAAAGACCAGAATGTCGCCGTCGGCAGCATCACTCCCTCCCGCCTGCGGGGACTGCAGCACGCGTTCTATGCCGGCTGCCGCCAGATCCGGGATCGCCAGCCGCTGCTGCGGATTGAACCACGAAATCCTGACTGGAAACAGCCGACCTTCACTGCGAATGATCGGACAATCTCCCAGCCAGTGCGCGATGGGTTCAGGGTCCAGAGTTGCCGACATGACCACAATTCGCAGGTCCGGACGCACCGTCTGCTGCACTCGACGCACCATGGCCAACGCCAGATCGCTGTCCAGCCGACGTTCATGGAATTCATCAAACACCACAACGGACACGTCGTCCAGAAATGGGTCATCCTGCAGACGCCGCAACAACACCCCTTCAGTGACAGCCAGCACCCTCGTATCTCGTGAGACCGCTTCCTCGAAACGTACGCGGAAACCAAACTGCTGACCGACGGATTGACCGCGTTCGAAGGCCATGCGAGCCGCTGCGGTACGAGCCGCGAGGCGACGCGGTTCCAGCATGATAATCTGACCTGAATCTGCCAGTCCCGCATCCAGCAGAGCCGGGGGCACTCGAGTCGTCTTGCCGGCACCGGCAGGTGCCTTCAGGACAAGGCAGTTTGTCTGCCTCAGCTTGTCGATCAATTCGGGCAGAACGGTGTCTACAGGAAGCAGCATGAGGTGGATCAGCCGTTGGGGACAGAAACAGGCACAACCACGGGTTATAACGGCGTTCCGACAACAGAACCATCGACGGCAAAACCACGGTCAAAAAACACAGCAGCCCGCATTCGCCCAGCGCGACTGAGTTGGTGACTCGCAAAAAAACGTTCAACAAAAACTGAAGTGTGCGGTGTGCGGCAGTTTAACGACGAACGACAAGAAAAGCACCAATTGTAGAGACATCCCATGACACGCCGCTGGCGGAAGCCAACGGGTGTTGTCCTGCAGAAGGTCACCGCGATTCCCCTCGGGAGGGCGAGGCTCCCGCCGAGCCGTGCGATCCCATTCCCAAAGGGGAAAACTCCCGACCATACGCCAGATCCAGCGACCTCACAGGCGTTCGGCTCAGCAGGAGCTTCGCCCTCCCAAATGGGGAAACTCCGGACGATCCGAGGGATTCAGCAGCCTGTTTCGTCAACACCTATGGCAACGCAATCTGCAGTTGCGCGCGGGATTTTGCGTTGATCCAAAAAAAAGACCCGCTGACGCGGGTCACTGAGTTCACCTCGCGAAACTGCGTGGAACACGTCAGTCGCTGAAGGCTGCGTCGAAGGCTCGGCTGGACGGAGTAAAATCGATGTTCTTGCAGTACTGCGCCGCCTCTGCGGCACCGTGCTCGCGATCCATCCCACTGTCCTCCCACTCCACGGACAAAGGACCCGTGTACTTGACGGCGTTCAGAGCACGAATGATCTCTTCAAAGCGAACGCCACCACGCCCCACACTGCGGAAGTCCCAGCCACGACGAGCATCACCGAAGGAAACATGGCTGGCCAGAATTCCCGTGCGACCGTTCAGGGTGACCGATGCATCTTTCATGTGAACATGATAAATGCGGTCGGGGAAATAGCGGATGAATTCAACGGGATCCACACCCTGCCAGATCAAATGGCTGGGGTCAAAATTGAACCCGAACTCTTCACGACGATCCAGCACCTGCAATGCTCGCTCCGCAGAGTAAATGTCAAAGGCGATCTCTGTCGGATGCACTTCCAGCGCGAACTTCACTCCGCAGTCCTGAAACACATCCAGAATCGGATTCCACCGATCCGCCAACAACTGAAAACCAGCATCGTACATCGACTTCGGAGTCGGTGGGAAATCGTAAATCAGATGCCAGATCGAAGAACCCGTGAAACCGTTGACAACACCAACGCCCAATTTGCGAGCCGCACGGGCGGTGTTCTTCATCTCCTCGGCAGCACGAGCATTTACGCCGGCAGGATCACCATCACCCCACACAGACGGAGGCAGAATCGACTTGTGACGACTGTCAATGTTGTCCAGTACAGCCTGACCAACCAGATGGTTGGAGATCGCAAACAGTTTCAGATCATGCTTTTCCAGCAACTCTCGCTTGCGGGCACAGTAGCTGTCGTCGTGCAGAGCCTTGTCAACCTCGAAGTGGTCACCCCAGCAGGCCAGTTCGAGTCCGTCGTAGCCGAAATCACGAGCCTTCTTGCAGAGCGTTTCCAGCGGCAGGTCCGCCCATTGACCAGTGAAAAGGGTAACGGGACGGCCCATCGAGTTTGCTCCAGATCGCGCGCGTGAAATTCAGACGCATCCTGCAGCGTCCGGTGAAACTAAGGATAATTTCCCGGACAATCAACGTCAAACCCGTCAGGCTGAAAAACTGAGGGATCGCTGAAGTCCTGCCGCGCCAAAATGCCCGAAAACGCCACCCGGCGGCAACTTTGGCCGGTTGAGGAGCACATACACAAAACGCTACAAAACCGGGCAGCACGACTGACCACTTGCCAGCAGGACACGGACAATCGCCAGTTTTCAGATGAAAACGGGCGATTCAGTACCAATCCAGAGGCAAATAAATATGAATCAATGTACACCACCAATACATACTTACCCGCACCGGAACAATTTTTCTGTACTTAGCGCGTCGCGTTTTCGCCGCTGAAAACGACTATAGAAAGAGCCGATGGGAGTCCGCTAAATAACTTTTCACTCGGACCGCAGTACCCAGCGGACTTTGTTAACCGATTTCCGCCGTCCGGGACCGCCGTTTCATCACAGAACTGCACCACGCCGTGAACATCACTGAAGTTCGCATCAAACTCGTCTCAGACCTGGAAGACCGACTGCGGGCATTTTGCCTGATCACAATAGACGACGAATTCGTCGTGCGTGATTTGAAGATCATTGAAGGCCCGCGCGGGTTCTTCGTGGCCATGCCCAGTCGCAAAATCACCGAAAAATGCACCAGTTGTGGGTTTAAGAATGAGGTTCGAGCCCGCTACTGCTCGAACTGCGGACGGCAGGTGACGCACCCAGTGCCCCCCGCCAATGTCGTCGGCCAGGGTATCCGTACGCGCCAGTTTGCAGATATTGCCCATCCGATCAACGCTGACTGCCGGGACCGGATTGAAAAGGCGGTTCTGGCCTCTTTTCACGAAGAACGAGAACGGGCGAGGCAGCCCGACTATGTCTGCCGCTACGACGAATTCGAAAACAGCCGTTAACTGGATGCTGCCCCTGCTCGATGCTGCCGGTGGCCGTCACCACGATCCGTCAGCCACACGATCCCCGACCTGCTCTTGCCCAGCCGCTGGCTGTTGTGCTCAGATACCCCAGCGTTCGCGGACCGCACTGCGAACGATTTCTCGTGGTTCAGGAGCCTCTGTCATGCTGCCAGCATCAACCTTGAAGACACCCCACAGGTCTCGCCGCAGTCTGCTCGCGATTGTTATGCTCGCCGCACTGCTGCCCACTGGCTCAGCTTCCGCCCAGAGCAGCGGCACAAAAGCCAGCCGTCTCAAACGGTCTCTGGTGCTGGAGGTCCTGATTCAACCCTCACCGATTTACCGCGTGCGGGCGCAGGAGTGGGGACGGGAGCTGCAGGAACTGGGTTACGCGCCGCGATTTCGCGAGCCGGTAGCCGGTGAGAAGATGCGGATTGAGCAGCAGTTGAAGGATGGTCGCGATGTGCTGCTGGTGGTTGGTGGTCTGACAAAGGAGGGTGCACTGACACTGGGCACCAAAACTTACGCAGTGGCCGACATCAAAGAGCTGGGCCGATTCCTGGAAGATCTGCAGACCCACGGGCCTGGCGGAGCCCCTGCAGGGAATCCGCGCTGGGGTCTGACTGAGGAGCAGTTTCAGAGTTTCGTGAAACTGGTCAGTGAACCGGTGCAGGGTGAAGTGGCACTGGGCAGTGCAGCGGCAGCAGTCAGCAGTCTGGAGTTGCCTCAAAGTCTGACAGTGGTGTTTGCAGAAGCGGCATTTCAGGCATCGCTGCAGCCGCGCCCGTCGTCAGCGCCCGAGTCATTGAATGTGAGTGGGCTGACGAAGGGTACGGCACTGGCGCTGGTGCTGGCCCAGTACGGGATGGGCTATCGCCCCATCCCTGGTCGAGACGATCGATACTCGGTCGAGATTGTGCCGGGTGACGAAGGCTCAAATCTGTGGCCCACAGGCTGGAAGACCGCCGAATCCACGGCCGATGTTGTTCCGGCATGGCTCAAGTCGATTCCGTTCGATGTGGAGGACGCGGATGTCGCCAGCATTGCTCAGGCCGTGGCCGACAAACTGGAACTTCCGCTGGTAGTCTCAAGTCAGTCGATTCAGCGGGATTGTCAGCCGCTGGAGGACCTGGTGTATTCGCGATCGGGCAAACTGTCACCGTTTGCCATCCTGCGAGGCCTGGCGGACAAGTTCGAGCTGAGTTTTGACGTGCGAGCTGACGAAGCGGGCAAGTTGTTCCTGTGGGCCACCAGCAGTCGCGACGCCGCGTCGTTCAACAGGCGATTTGCCCACATCCGGCCGCCAAAGTAGGGCGTTTGAAAACAACACCCGGCGACTCTCGCCACCCTCGCATCTTCATGTGCACCACACCGATGCCGGCTTTCGCGCAACACAGTTCATCACTGGCCAGTCCGCCAACCGCAAAATATATTGCGTGAAATCCTCCGTTCACCACACTCAGAATCCCTCGCAGGTTGCTCATGAAACTGCAGCTGATCGACGTTGACCACGGCATCCATGAAACTCAGAACCATATTTCGGCGGCCGCCGGGGCTGCGTCGATCGGGATGACTCGACTGCACGGCGGAATGTCGGATGGGGTTGATGTGGTGACAATCAATAACGGTCGACTGCAGCTCAGACTGCTCCCGACCCGCGGGATGGGTGTCTGGAAAGGCGAGATTGACGGCGTACCCGTGCAGTGGAATTCCCCGGTGCAGCGACCAGTCCATCCCAACTGGGTCGATCCCATGCGGCTGGGTGGCATTGGCTGGGTGGACGGTTTCAACGAGCTGATTGTCCGCTGCGGTCTGGGGTGGCACGGAGCCCCCGGGAAGGACCGCATCACGGATGCCGCCGGCAACGTCACAGCCGAACCCTTCCTGACGCTGCACGGCCGCATCGCCAATCTGGCAGCCCACAAGGTGACGGCCGAACTGCAGGAAGACTGGTTGTCAGTCACCGGAGTCGTCGACGAAGGCTGCCTGTTCGGTGGCTGGCTGCGGCTGGAATCGACGCTGCGAACCCGGCTGAACTCAGGGGAATTCGAGATCATCGATACAGTCACCAATCTGGCCGCGACGCCGGCTGAATCCGAGATTCTGTATCACTGCAACATTGGCGAGCCCTTTCTGAATGCGGGATCAGTGCTGCACACAGCCGTCCGCGAACTGGCCCCCAGAAATGCTCGCGCCGCCGCAGGCATCAGCATGTGGAACCTCTACGAAGGCCCGCAACCGGGATTTGCCGAGCAGGTGTACTTCGCGGAACCGGCCGCCGATGCCGCAGGCTGGGGCAGCAGCGTGCTGGCCGATCCGGATTCAGAAAAAGCCTTCGCCGTACACTTCCACACGTCCACGCTGCCATGGTTTACGCTGTGGAAGAACACCGGAGCCCTTCAGGATGGGTACGTCACAGGGCTGGAACCCGGCAGCACCTTCCCGAATCCTCGCCAGATCGAACGCGAACAGGGGCGGTTGCAGACACTGCAGCCCGGTCAATCCACCACCTATCGCCTGCGGTTCGAGGTCTCCACAACGAGGGCTCGCACACGACAGATCGTGGACACTGTCACCGCACTGCAGGTCGCCACTCCCCGAACAGTCCACGAACAGCCCAAAACCGGATGGGCTTCTTAGTTTTCAGTTTTCAGTTTTCAGTTTTCAGTTTTCAGTTGGTGTGGGCCTGTCATTACCCACGAAATGGGGTGTTGGCGATGGCATTCCGCCGCTGCATCGCAGGGAATTCAAGTTTTCGGCTGGCAAAGAGAAGCCAATCTAATCCGCCTATGGTGATCGGCGAATGCATTGGCTGTGAATTCAGGAACAGCTTCGGGAGCTCTGATCCCAGTCCCTCGGGCGTTGGCCGAGGCTACGTTGTGCCTCGCCGTTGGCCAACTTCGGGGCGGGGCACGGCATGCTCCGGTGAGCCATCAGCGCAGCAAAAGGGGGCATTTCCAGGGCTGCGGGCAAGAATACCGGAAAACAGCCCTTCAGGCCTGAAAACGAATTTTGGGGGTGCCCCAGACCGAGGGCTGCGCCCTGGGCTATGGGAAAACGGCCCTTCAGGCCTGAATCGCAAACAGACGCACGGCACAAACCAAACACACGCCGCAACGGCCTCCACGCCCGACGGGTTTCGTGGGTAATGACAAGGGCAGGGGGCAGGGGGCTTTG
>CAITYU010000253.1 GCA_903896675.1 uncultured Planctomycetaceae bacterium | reverse complement strand
CTGACCTGCATGGATGCCGATGGCACAAAGGACGGTTACGACCTTGAAATCACGCGGGCCGTCGCTGACGCCGTCTCAATTCCCGTCGTAGCCAGCGGAGGGGCAGGGTGCCCCGAACACCTCTATCAGGCAGTCACCACCGGAGGTGCCAGTGCGGCACTTGCAGCCAGCATCTTCCACTACGGGACACACACCATCCCTGAAACCAAACGCTACCTCGCCGACCGCGGGGTCCCCGTGCGATTGTGACACTCTGTCATTTCCGTACAAACACACCGGCGGGCCAGCACCTCACACCGCCGCCTGCAGATCCTCGGCATCCGGGATACCGATAAACGGCAAATGCCGAAAATGATCGTTGTAGTCCAGTCCATACCCCACCACAAATTCATCGGGAATCTGAAATCCGCAGTAATCCGGCCGAAAACTGACCTCAGTTCTGGCGGGCTTCCACAACAGTACTGCCGTCTTCAGACTGGCGGGATTCCGAACCTGCAGGTGCTGCAGCAGACCGTCGATCGTTCTGCCCGTGTCAAAGATGTCGTCCAGCACCAGAACATCCCGACCAGTCAGATCCGACAGCATTGAATCGTTGATCGACAGCTCTCCGGAGGTCGTACGCGTCCCCCCGTAGCTGGATGCAGAAATGAGTGTGACCTTGAGTGGAGTCGAAATGCAGCGAATCAGATCCGCCAGCAGCACAAGACTGCCGGTCAGCACCGCCACAATCGTCAGTGGACGCCCCGAGTAATCGGCGGACAACTGCTGCCCCAACTGCTGCACTCGCTCAGAAATCCGCTGTTCTGAAATCAGTATTCTCATGTCTTACCCGGCTGATGAATCACAATAGGCCATACACGATTCGGGAAATCACTCGGAATTCGGTCAACAGCAGCGTTTCCGTCTCTCGAGTCACCGGGCAAAATACCGTATTTCACCCGGTCCTGCCCGGCCGTCAGCCACCACCCGTCCCGAATTTACGGAATTCTGCATTCCCCATGATGGAAAACGATTTTCTGCAGTCGCTCGAGCGACAATTTGCAGCACGCCCACCGGTGCTCGTTGGCATCGGCGACGACGGTGCCGTTCTGGAAGCTGACAGCTCACGAAAAGTTGTCGTCGTCACCGACATGCTGCTTGACGGAACCCACTTCCAACTGACAGAAGTCTCTCCCGTTCTGGTCGGTCGCAAATCGCTGGCCGTCAATCTCAGTGACCTTGCAGCCATGCTGGCCAAACCCACGGCCGCTTTTATCAGCCTCGCTCTGCCCCGCAGCCTCGGCACCAATATTCAGCGGTTTTCAGAACAGCTGTATCAGGGCCTGCAGGAACTGGCGGATCAGCACGACTGCGTCATTGCCGGCGGTGATACCAACAGCTGGGACGGCCCCTTTGCCATCAACGTTACACTCACCGGCAGCCCGCTGGGAAAACAGATTCCGCTGCGCAGCGGAGCAAAACCAGGAGACATGCTGTTTGTCACAGGCCCTTTGGGCGGCAGCCTGCAACACCAGCGTCACCTGACATTCCAGCCCAGACTGGATGCTGCTCGCTGGCTGGCTGACCATGTGCCCGTCTCTGCTCTTATGGATATTTCAGACGGACTGGCCACAGACCTGCCCCGCATGGTGCTGGCCAGCCGGGTTTCCGCTGTCCTCAACACCACACAAATCCCGATTCACCCGGATGTACCGGACACTCTGACCAGCGAACTGCGCCTGCAGGCTGCTCTGAATGATGGCGAGGATTTCGAGCTGCTGCTGGCGGTCCCCGCAGAGGCCGCTGCAATCCTGCAGGCTGCTCCGCATCATCTGCAGTTTCACCCGATTGGAACCGTGCATGCCGGAACCGGTGTGCACCTGAAACTGTCGAACGGTGACCTCGTCAGACTGCCCCCCGGAGGCTGGCAGCATCGCATGCAGTGACACGCGCAGACAGAAACTGCGGGTGGCTCACCAGGAACCACCCGCAGCGACAATTCAATCAGCGTCCCAGCTCTGCATCCAGAGCCGTAGCACCGTAAACGACTCGCAGCGCCTCACGAATCGCACCGGAGTTCACCGACACGGACCGCGACTGACGATCGGTGTAGACATAATTTCCTGACAGCGACTGAATGTTGCCGTCAAAAATCAGGCCGACCAGTTCACCCGCACGATTCACGACCGGACTGCCGGAATTGCCCCCGATGATGTCGGCAGTGGAAACGAAGTTGAAGGGAATCGACTTGTTCAGCTTCGACTCTGCCGCTTTCCACGATTTCGGCAGCACGTAGTCGGTCTGGCCCGCATGAGCTTCTTCGTGCTGATAGGCACCGCCCATTGTCGTCCACGCAGGAATCTGCTGACCGTCCTGCTCGTAACCGATCACCGGACCGAAAGCCAGCCGCAGCGTGAAGGTCGCATCAGGATAAACCGAAGTCCCCAGCACCGCAAACTGTGCCTCGGCGACACTGGCGTATGCCTGTCGATCCTGCTCATCCAGCTCCTCTGTGATTCTGCGGATGCGTCGAGCTTCCGGATTGATTACGCGAGCCAGTTGAATCAGCGGATCATCACTCTTCTCAATCGCAGCCAGACCACCGGCAGCCAGTTGCTTTCTGAAGGCCACATCAGCCAGCTTCGTACCACGGACAAGTTCCGCGGCACGTTCCGCAGGCCCCTTGCCGGCCAGAATCTGCTGGCACAGAGGGTCGTCGAAACCACGCTGCTCCAGCGTCTTCGAAATCGAATCTGCCAGCAGCACCTGGTCCAGATCGGCATAAATCGGAGCTTCCGAATACAGCTGCTGCAGCAGCGATTCCCGACCGGCCTCAGCAAATTCCGGCAGCCGCTGCTCAGACGGCAGGCGATCTTCCTCAGCCATCTGCACCAGTTGCAAAGCAATCCCGTACAGCGAGGAATTCACGGAGACACCCTTCTTAAGCATCTCAGTTCGCTTCTTCGTGATGTCGGAAATCACGGCCCAGGCAGCCGCCAGCGGCTTCAGCTTCTCGTCAGCATTCACCGCTGCCAGCAGCTTTTGCTCAGCCGCCACTTTGTCAGCCATGACGAGAGGATCCTGGAGGCCTGCCAGCATTCCCAGACGTGCCTTGCGGGAATTCTGAACACCAAACAAATCCTCGCGGGCGCGGCGAGCATTCTCACGGCCACGCAGTCCATACTGCTGCAGCACAATCTCTGCTCGACGCAGATTGGTCAATGACGCGGGCTGAGCCGTGTCACGCTGATACTTCAGAGCATCCACTGTGAGAATTCGGCTGGTGCGACCGGGATGCCCAGACACAAACGCGACATCCTTTTCCTCAGGGCCGGCTGCCGACCACTTCAGAAAATGCTCGATCTTCGCCGGCTTGTCGTTCTCATACACCCGAAAAATGGTGGCATCCAGACAGAATCGAGGATATTCAAAATTGTCCGCATCACCCCCGAAAAAAGCAATCGCCGTTTCCGGCGCCCACACCAGCCGCACGTCGGTGTATTTCTTGTACATGTAAAGATGATAACGCCCGCCACCGTACAGAGTCGTCACTGTGGACTTCAGACCGGTCTCATCCAGAGCAGCCTTTTCAATTCTGGCTATGATCGCCCGACGAGCGGCAACCGCCTGCTGCGGTGTCATCCCCGCTGTCACCGCCCCCTTGACCTCAGCCGTCACGTCACGAATCTGCATCAGTTGATTCAATTCCAGGTCCGGTGCTTTCAACTCCTCTGACTGCGTTTTCGCCAGATATCCAGCCTCCATGATATTGCGCTCAGGAGTGGACAGCTTCGCCAGAGTATCCGAACCGACATGGTGATTTGTCAGCACCAGTCCGGAACTGGAAATGAAGGAACCCGATCCACCCACATTGAAGCGGACACTGGACTTCATCAGATGCTCAGACCACTCCTTCGTCGGCTCAAATCCATAACGCTGCTTCAGCAAACCTAAAGGCAGATCATTGAACAGCCACATGCCCTCATCAGCCAGCACCGTCTGACAGACCAGCACCACGCCACACAACAGCAACTGCAACCTCTTCAGCAGACTCATCATTCCGTTCCTCGCAGACAAATCGAACTCGGGACGCACCCGCACTACACGGCAAGAAAGTCTAGCGAGATGACGCCTGCTGTGACAAACAACGGCTGCCAGGCTGTCAAAGTGGACGACGCATTCCCCGGAGGGGGGACGAACCAGTCTTCAGCCGGTCAAAGTGCCTTTGGAACTGGGGATTCCCGGCTGGCGGGGATCAATTGCACAGGCCATGCGCAATGAACGAGCCAGACACTTGAAAATGGATTCGGAAATGTGATGACTGTTGCTGCCGTGATGCACAATGCAGTGCAGGTTCATCAGCCCATTCGACGCCACAGCTGTCCAGAATTCCTGGACCAGTTGAGTATCGAATTCTCCGATCTTTTCCGTCGGAAATTCCACCTTCCAGACGAATGCCGTGCGACCGCTGAGATCCACCGCCGTCGTCGCCAGCGTTTCTTCCATGGGCAGAGTGAAATGCCCGTACCGGTGAATGCCCCGCTTATCACCGATGGCCTGCAGCAGACAGCGCCCCAGACAGATCCCCACATCCTCAACTGTGTGATGATGGTCCACATGCAGATCCCCCACCGCCCTGACCGTCAGATCCATCAGGGAATGCCGGGCCAGCAGCGTCAGCATATGATCAAAGAAGCCCACTCCGGTTGAAATATCGGGTTGACCGCTGCCATCGACATTCAGGGACAGTTGAATCTGTGTTTCGGCGGTATTGCGAGTGATCGAGGCTGAACGAGTCATGAGTTCCTGCGCTCCGGGCAGTCGGGGTATCTGGGGCAGTGCACCCCGGTATTATCCAACGAGGCCTGAGCCTGCAGGCTGGAAAGCACAGTCCGATTCCGCGGAAATCTGCATTCGCTGACCGCAGGCATGGAAAAACCGCTGCAGACGCACCATGCTGCGCGACCGCAGCAACCGTTTCCCCGGCCCCGGACACGGTCGTCGTTCGTTGCGTCTCGGTACTTTTCGGCAATTCTCACGGATTTCTGATCATGTTGGCATACGCATGGCTGATGACCGGACTGGCAGCCATGAACTGCTGGCAGGTGCTGCGACAACGCACGCTGCATACCGGAATGACCTCTCAATACTCGTGGTACTGGACTCAGATCTCCGCTCTGAGTCTGCTGGCAGCCGTGGTCCTGTCAGGCCCTTTCACAGTACTGAGTCCGGCGTGGACCTCGGGATCGCAGTATCTGGCTGCGATACTGATGCTGACGCCGGCAGTGTGCCTGCTGGGCGCCCGCCGTCCCGGTGTCGCGGCGTGGCAGTGGTTTGTTGTGCTGCCGCTGGTTTTTGTGCTGGCGTGGCCGGGAGCCATCCAGATTGTAAACTCAAACGGTCGCATTCCGATTGAGCTGAGCCTGCCGGCACTGAGCGGTTTTTTACTTGTGGCTCTGATGAGCACCGCTCCCGGGCTGGGGCGCGGAATGACACTCGCCTGCCTCGTGCAGCTGGGAACAACACTCACAGCCGTCAGCCCGGTTGTGCCGTGGTTGCCACATTCGCCGTGGCTCTTCCTCTCGGCTGCATTCGGTCAAATGCTGGCGACCGGCCTCGCTGGCTCCTGCCTGCGTCACCACCATGCTCGGTTGCAGCAGTCAGCTTCACTGCATCAGCAGACCACACAACTGTGGCTGCTGTTCCAGGACATCTACGGAATGATCTGGGCACAACGACTGCTGGAACGTGCTCGAGAACTTGAACGCACTGAAAAATGGACTTGTTCACTCACCCTCGATGGCTTCACCGCGCTTGCGACCCCCGCTGAAACCGAACAGGCTGTGGCTCGGACGCTGCCGGCTTTTCGCTGGCTGCTCAGTCGTTTTTTTTCCGGCCCATGGCTGGATGCCCGATTGACGGGTTCGCCCGCAGACGTTTTACAACTGACCCCGGAATCCCACTCCAGCAGCCTTGCCAGTCCATAGCCGTCCCGCGATGATTCCACCGGCAGCCTGTCCCCCTGAAACCATCTGAATGCACCCATGGCCCGCAAAAAACTGACAGCAGAAGAGTCCGAAGAGCAACCCGATTCCGGCAGCGAACCCGCTCTGGAAATCGCAATGGCCGAGCTGGGGCAGATCGTTGCCTCACTGGAATCCGGCCAGGAACCACTCGACCAGTCACTGCAACGATTCGAACGCGGCATGGCACTTCTCCGAGTGTGTCATCGGCGACTTGATGAAGCGGCTCAGCGGATCGAGATTGTCACTCGCATCGGTGCATCCGGTGCCCCCGAGACGGCCCCGTTTGACGGGCGCGCTACACTGTCGAAGGACTCGCAGTCGATCACACCCGGTCGACGCAGACCACGCGAGGCTGGTGGCACAGCCAGCGACGCCGAAGACCAACTGCCCTTCTGAAAACTCCTTCACCCGAATTCTCCACGGAGCCAGATCATGCTGAAATTTGCGTCCGGACTGCTGGGCCCTGTACTCTGCACCCTCCTTGCGGGTTCCGTTGCCTGCGGGCAATCCACAAAACCAGCGGTCGTCGATACTCCGCTGGCAGTGTCTGCGGAACGGGCCTTCCCGAATCTCGATTTCCGTCGTCCCATCGTCGTCACACATGCAGGTGACGGCTCAAATCGACTCTTCGTGGCCGAACAGGAAGGTGTCATTCGCGTCTTCCCGAACGACCAGGAATGCGAAGAATCCACTGTGTTCCTCGACATCGAGGAACGCTGTGTTTACGCCGACAACCAGAACGAAGAAGGTCTGCTGGGAATGGCCTTCCACCCAAAGTTTCAGCAGAACGGGCAACTCTTCGTCTACTACAACTCCACCGAACAGGATCACCTGTGCAAGGTCTCCAGATTCTGCGTCTCCAAAGACAACCCGGCCGTCGCTGACCCGGCCAGCGAAGAGGAAATCATCCGAATTCCTCAGCCCTTCTGGAACCACAACGGCGGCACAATTGCCTTCGGCCCCGATGGATTTCTCTACATCGCACTCGGAGACGGCGGCAGTGGCAACGATCCGCTTGGTAACGGACAGAATCTCACCACCCTGCTGGGCTCCATTCTGAGAATTGACGTCGACAGCAAAGATCCGGGCCTGAACTACGCCATCCCCAAAGACAACCCGTTTGTGGGTCGCGAAGTCCCCGCCGGCCCGCGTGGAAAAATGCTGCCGGCCCGACCGGAAATTTATGCCTATGGCGTTCGCAATATCTGGAGAATGTCGTTTGATTCGTCCACCGGCCTGCTGTGGGCGGCTGATGTTGGCCAGAACCTCTGGGAAGAAATCAATATCATCAAAAAAGGCGGAAACTACGGCTGGAATGTTCGCGAAGGCAAACACTGGTTTCGACCGGATGGCAACGACGGAGCACGACCGGATCTCGTGGACCCGATCTTCGAATACGCTCACGATATCGGCAAATCCATCACCGGTGGCACCGTGTATCGCGGCACCGCGGTGCCGGAACTCATCGGACGTTACGTGTACGCCGACTATGTCACAGGCCGACTGTGGGCCCTCGACTACGACGTGGCCGCTGAGCAGGTAAAAGCGAACTACGCACTGACCGGAGAAAACCTGCCCGTAATGTCATTCGGTACCGACGAAAAAGGCGAAGTCTACTTCACGACACCCTTCGGCAGCCTGTATCGATTCAAATCGGACAGGTAGTCAGGCATCCGCAGAAAGCAGGGCAGCAGCCGGATTCTCCAGCAACTGCACCAGGTCCTGCAGGAACCTCGCCGCAGGTGCTCCGTCAATGACCTGATGATCAAAAGTCAGACTCAGGGTCAACTGCTGCCCGACAACAATTCGCTCGTCGTCCCGCACCATCGGGACGCGACGAATCACGCCCACTCCCAGAATGGCCGTCTCCGGATAATTGATCACCGGAGTAAAGGCATCAATTCCCAGACCACCCAGACTCGAAATTGTGAAAATGGCGGCCGTCAGGTCGGCGGAAGACAATCGCCCTTCGCGAGCCCTCTGAATTGCGGCCTGTGAATCCCGGGCCAGTTGCAACAGAGATTTTCCCCTCACATTCGGCAGGGCCGGTACCACCAGCCCGTCAGCAGTGTCCACTGCCAGCCCCAGACAAACTGACTGAAGATCCGGCAGCACCGCATCCTCTCCGGACCATCGCGTCCCCATGATCGGATGCTTCACAACGCATTCGGCAGTCAGCTTTGCAATCAGATCGTGCCACGCCGGAACCGGCTCCGCTCCGGAACTGCGAAACTGATTACGCAGCCCCACCAGATTGTCGGCATTCAGGGTTCTGGTGATCGTCACGGGCACTGTGCGATCACGACTCTCACGCATGCGACGAGCAATCACCGCTCGCCGTCCCTGCAGGACCGTCCGGCCACTTTCCGTCCGGGCCAACCGCTGCCCGCCGGAGGCGGCTGCGGCAGCCAGCACGTCTTTTTCGCGAATTCGCCCCCCACTGCCTGTGCCCTGCAGACCAGACAGTTCAATCCCGTACATGCGAGCAGCTCGGCGAGCACGTGGTGTTGAGCGCACAACGGCATTCACAACCACACCCGAAGTCTGAACAACAGCCGCTGGCCCCTGCACCGCAGCGGCCCGCACGTCATCCTCAGTCACTCGACCGCCACGACCGGTTCCCCGCACTCGCGGCAGATCCACCTTCAACTGCCGAGCAAGTCGACGCACGGCTGGACTTCCGCACGCTCCATCGCCCGGCGATATCTCCGCAGCAGCATCTACGAGTACCGCCGAATCCTCCGCAGCCGAATTCGCCATGCTTCCCCCGCTGCCGTCAGGGACAACAGGTGGCCACGCCTCACCAGCAGCAGTCAGCCAGCCGATCACCGCACCCACCTTCAGTACCGCACCAACGGCAGGCGCGTCTGCCGGGATGCGCAGAGTCCCCTCATCGACCGCCTCGATCTCCTGCAGCGCCTTCTCACCCTCCAGTTCGAACAGAACATCGCCGCGACGCACCGGATCGCCGTCAGCTTTTCGCCAGCCGGCGAATGTACCTTCCTCCATCGACCAGCCAAGCCGAGGAATTGTGATCTGCACTGCCATACCAGACACCTGCAATTTCCGCTTTCAAGCCTCGGGTGATTCTGAAAAAACTGAACACCCCTTATTCACTCAGCAACTGCCGAATGGCCGCTGCAATCTGGTCTGCATCAGGAACCACCGCAGATTCCAGGGCCGGGCTGTAGGGGGTCGGAGCAAATACGCCACTCACTCGCCGAATCGGAGCATCGAGGCTGTCAAACCCGGCATCCGCCACGCGAGCAGCCACCTCGGCACCGAGCCCAAAGGCCGCCGGAGTCTCCTCGACAATCAGCAGACGCCCTGTCTTCTCAACGGATTTCAGAATCAGATCCGTATCCAGCGGTGAGACCGTCCGCGGATCAATCAACTCCACGGAAATCCCCTGCTGCTGCAGCGATTCAGCCTGCTGCTGCACAACATGCACCATGCGTGCCAGCGCCACAACAGTCACATCCGTGCCCGCTCGCACAATTCGCCCCCGTCCAAACTCAATTTCATAGTGTTCAGACGGGACCGCACACTTCAGACTCAGCAGCTCGCGATGCTCGAGAAACATCACCGGGTCATCGCAACGCAGGGCACGCAGCAGCAGCCCTTTCGCGTCATAGGCATTCGAAGGCACCGCCACCCGCAGTCCCGGAACGGCTCCGTACATCGAGTAATAGCTGCCGGAATGATGAGTCGCCGCCGAATGCCCCACACCTATGCAGCCACGCAGCAGTACGGGCATCTTCAGTCGACCGCAGGACATGTATTGCATCTTGGCGATCTGATTGATGATCTCGCCAACCGCATCGAGGATGAAATCGGCAAACATAAAGTCGATGACCGGCCGAGTCCCGGTCATTCCGGCACCACAGGCCAGACCAACAAAACCCCGCTCGCAGATCGGCGTATCACACAGACGCTCAGGCCCGTGCACTTCATACAATCCCTTTGTGGTCACAAAGTTTCCGCCGCGCTTCCCAATGCCCTCACCCATCACAAAGATCGCCGGGTTGCGAGCCATCTCGCCACTCAGGGCTTCCAGTACAGCCTGACTCCACGTCACCACTCGAGACCCTGCGGCAGGTTCAACGGCAACGACACCAGCAGCAGGCAGCCCGGTCGAATACACGTGCGTCGCAGCATCTTCGGCCCGCGGAGGCAGGTCCGCTTCCGCCCGAACTCTCGATGCGGCCACAAGCTGTGCCACTTCGGCATCAATCTCAGCAAACTGTGACGCAAGATGGGAATGATCCGTCCGCAGTTTCAGCAGGGGACAGCGAGTCTTCCACTGCTCAACCTCTTCACGAGTTCTGTAGGTGAAATCACCCATACCCTCGGAATGCGCGCGAGTGCGATATGTGCGACACTCCAGCAGCGTCGGTCCCTGACCGGCACGAGCCCGCGAGACGGCCTGTGCTGCAGCTTCGGCAATCGCCACGGCATCATTCCCATCCAGCTCCACTCCCTCCATCCCGTAACTGGCGGCACGTCGCCCCACCTGCGGTATGCCACTGGCGTAGGAAAACGGAACCTCCGTGGCAAACTGATTGTTCTCACAGACAAACAGGACCGGCAGTTTCCAGATGCTGGCCATGTTCAGGCCCTCATGGAAAGCACCATTGTTCACTGCCCCATCCCCGAAGAATGCCACGGCCACAGTGCCATTGCCGAGGATCTTCGAGCTGTAGCCACCACCGCAGGCCTGCAATATGCAGGGCCCCACGATCCCACTGGTCCCCATCATGCCGATTTCCGGAGCAAACAGATGCATGGAGCCACCGCGGCCACGCGAACACCCCGACACCCGACCAAACAGCTCGGCCATCAGTTCGTGCGGTGGCAGTCCCTTCGCCAGTGCATGCCCGTGACCTCGATGAGTGCTGAACACACTGTCGGCAGGTCCAAGATGCGAACACACCGCAGCAGCAATCGCCTCCTGACCAACATAAGTGTGACAGGCACCGTGCACCAGGCCCCGCTGATGACAGCGCGCCAGCTCCTCCTCCGTCTGACGGATGATCTGCATGGTTCGATAGAGCTTCAGGATCGATTCCGGCGACATGACCGTTGGTTTCCCCAGTGACAGAGCCCGACCGGGCATCCCCCCGGGCCACAACCTTTTCCCCTGTGTCAGCAGCACGTATCCTGATCGGCAGCCCCGTTGGACTCAAGCGATTTCCACCGCGGAACCACACGGATTATGGACAACTGATCTCCAGCAACTGCAGCCGTTCCCGCGGCTGGATGCGAATTCGCCCGCAACAGGCCGGTAACAGAACCGTACCTCCCATCACCAGCCGCTCGTCGCCGGTCGATGTCTGCACCAGTCCGCTGCCCGACAGCGTCATCAAAACCCTGAATCGATCGTCAGACGCAAGTGAAAAGGCATGCAGAGACTCATGTCGTCGCACCACGAAATATTCACACCGCACCAGTTCCTCAAAACCGTGTTCCTGATCACACAACTCCACAGGCACCACAGGATTCACCGGTCCAATGGCAAAATTCGTACAATGCAGCGAGTCTTCGACATGAATTGGGCGAGGTTTCCCGTCAGTCCCCACCCGCCCCCAGTCATACAGCCGAAATGTCTGATTGCTTTGCTGCTGAATCTCCGCCAGAAGAATGCCCGGCCCCAGAGCATGCACAGTGCCGGCGGGCACAAACACACAATCTCCCGCCTGCACCGCATACATATGCAGCAACCCCTCAAGCTCCCCACTCTCACCACCGGAACTGACAGACTCCAACCCCCGCCTCAACTGTGCCAGCGTCACGCCCTGCCTTAATCCACAACAAATCCTTGCTCCCGGATCAGCCTGCAGAATCACCCAGCATTCGGTCTTGCCACGCTCATTCACACCATATTCACGAGCGAGCAAATCATCAGGATGCACCTGCAATGACAGCCAGTCATTCGCATCCAGAAACTTGATCAGCAGTGGAAACTGCGTCAGGTTGCTGTGACGCCCCAGCAGGGACTCACCACCGGCCAGCATCAGCTCCGACAAAGAACTGCCCTGCAGCGGCCCCGACGCCACCACACTGTCATGCTCAGGCTGATTCGCAATTTCCCAGCTCTCGGCATAGTCCGATTCGTCGCCTATGGACTTGCCGAGGACAGTTCCAAGGCGACGACCTCCCCAGCGAATCCGCTTCAGCAGAGGAGTGAAGACAAGCGGTGGAACACAGACGGACTCGGACATGGACAGGCTCCGCAGATTCACTACACCGCGCTCACGACACCGGAAAACTCCCCGCGGCCCCCGAAATCGGGCTTTTGCGTGATCGCTGGTTTCAGAAAAATCGGCAAATCGTTAATCTCCAGCACACCGACTTCGGCGGGAAATCCCAACGCGGCGGATGGAATTCGAAAAGCCTTGGAAGAATTTGCGGGAAACGAAGAATGAGCAGGTTTGCAGGGGTCGCAGTCGTCAAGGCTGCCAACATCTATTTCGACGGTCGAGTCACCAGTCGGACCATTGAGTTTCCGGATGGCAGCACAAAAACTCTCGGAGTCATGCTGCCCGGAGAATACAAATTCAATACCGGGCGCCCCGAACTGATGGAAATTCAGTCCGGTACACTGCTTTGGCGACCAGCCGGCGGCACCGAATGGCAGCCCGTTCAGGGTGGCCAGTCCTTCCACGTTGACGGAAACTCGTACTTTGAACTGCAGGTCACTCAGGTCGCTGACTACATCTGCTCGTTTCTGTGAACCCGGATCAGCCTGTCGCCGCGCGGAGGCTGCCGATATGCAGCCTCCGCCTGATTCCAGCAACTCGGCTGTCCGCACTCGCCGACTACTCCTCCGCAGTGTTTGCACGGAACCCCGGCGAAGCTTTCACCCCTGAGGGCGCACTGGCGTCACACCGCCACTGCGCAGATCCACGTACTCCCGATTCAGCGCCTGCAGAAATGCTCGAGCCGCCGCCTCGATGATGTCCGTGCTCACACCCTTGCCCTGATAGTGCCGACCTCCGAATCCAATCGACAGATGCACTTCACCCAGAGCATCCTGGCCCTCGGAAACGCTGCGAACATCAAACTCCTCAAGCTTCGCCTGCAGCCCTGTGATTCGCAGCATCGCCCGGAACACTGCGTCAATCGGACCATCCCCGGTCGCTGCGTCACACACCGCTGACTGCTCTTCAAACTGCAGTTCCACAGTGGCCGTCGGAATCGTGCCCGTACCAGCCGAAGTGTGAAACCGAATCAGCTTCCAGCTGTCCACCGCATCCTGCAGCCGATTCTCGATCAGGGCGGTAATGTCCGAATCGTAGACCTCCTTCTTCTTGTCAGCCAGAGCGATGAAGTCGTCAAAGGCCTGCTGCAGAGCAGCCTCGTCCAGAGTAAACCCCAATTGCACGACGCGATCACGAAACGCATGGCGTCCACTGTGCTTCCCCAGCACCAGATTCTGCCCGACATAACCAACATCCTCCGGTCGCATGATCTCGTAAGTACTGCGTTCCTGCAGCACACCGTGCTGATGGATACCGGCTTCATGCGCGAATGCGTTCTGACCGACAATTGCCTTGTTGCGCTGAACCTTCATGCCCGTAATTGAAGACACCAGATGACTGGTGGGATACAACTTCCGAGTATTGATTCGGGTGTGGACTTTGTAATAGTCGGCCCGCGTACGAATTGCCATGACAATCTCTTCAAGAGCCGCGTTACCGGCACGCTCCCCCAGACCGTTGATCGTGCATTCCACCTGACGTGCACCTGCCTCCACCGCTGCCAGACTGTTGGCAACAGCCAACCCCAGATCGTCGTGGCAGTGAGCACTGATGATCGCTCGGTCGATATTCGGCACATGCTGCTTCAGGTGCGAAATCACACGATGATAATGACTGGGGGTTGCATAACCGACGGTGTCAGGAATGTTCACCGTCGTCGCGCCCACGGCGATCGTCTTCTCAACCACTTCACAAAGAAAATCAAGCTCTGTCCGGACCGCATCCTCCGGAGAAAACTCGATGTCATCACAGAACTCCTTCGCCAGCGACACCGACGCCACAGCACGCTCGATAATCTGCTGTTTGTCCATCTTCAGCTTGAATTCCCGATGAATCGCACTGGTGGCCAGAAACACATGAATGCGACGATACTGAGCAGCCGCCAATGCCTGCTTCGCCCTGTTGATGTCGTCCTCACGACTGCGAGCCAGAGCACAGATGGTGGTCCGATCGCCACAGGCCGCCGCAATCGCTGAGACGGCCTCGAAATCGCCCGGTGAGGCAATCGGAAATCCAGCCTCGATCACGTCAACGCCCAATTCCACAAGAGCTCGAGCAACCTCCAGTTTCTCCCGCGTATTCATACTGCAGCCCGGGGACTGCTCGCCATCACGAAGTGTTGTATCGAAAATCACAATCCGATCACCATTCATCTGGCTTCACTCCGCAATGATTCAACGTCGATCAAAATAAAAAACCCTGAGACCAGAAGCCTCAGGGTCAGATTGGCAACACTGTGCAACCCCCGAGGCCTTTCACGCAGGCAACAGCAGAAGGTCCAGTGTCAGCAGCAGGAAGAACATCGGTTTACCTGATTCAGCGTCCGAAACAGAAAGTTCAAAAACAGCCGTGCCCCACAATGAGCGACAGGCCCGTGAAACACGCAACCATGACCCACCGCGCGGCAACACGACGACCGCTCAGTCAACCGCGGTCAGATCACACCCGGATAATTACCCGGGCCCTGTCTGGTCGTCAACCAACCGCCCGCAGATAGGGGCGTTTTTCTCTGTGGGAATGCGGTTTTACCGAAAAATTGCGTCAGCGTCCGGCAAATCCTCGGACGCCACTTCCACGCCTTCAATCTGCGGAATCCCGAACTTCTGCAGGATCTCTTCCCGCACGACACGTACAGCAGCGGGTGCCGTGATCGACAAACGCACGCGGCCGCCACGTACCTGCGAAACCGTGACACGGATGTCGCCGTCGATGTGAATCGATTCGCCAACTTTTCGACTGAGAACAAGCATCGATCACCAACCTTTGGGGAAAAGGCGTGGATGCGCGTGACACCCTCCACGCAACACTGTCGGCAGACCCTGCACAGGGCACACTACCGGTGCATTGGGGGCTCTTTCGAGACAATTCTTTGCGGATCGAACGCTTTTCAGTGGATTTGTGGCATTTCCGCCAGTGGCCATGGTTGAGACCATGGCAGACACCCAAACAATCAGCCGACTGCCAAAACAGCAGGCAACAATCCACAAAGCCCCCGCTACGATTTCCCTAAACGCCTACGCATTAGCGACTTACACCGGAAACGACACTCACGGCACACCTTTTGCGTCTCTTCCGGCAGAGGTTTGACCGCCTGCCAGTCTGTCCGTCCGTAACCTGTCACCTGTTGCAGGCAGACATCCTGGGATCCCTGTGGCAAGCAGAGTGTGGGGTGGTGGCGTCAGGCCGGTACCGTTGTCAGGCATGTTGGGAAACACGAGTCGGATGTTTGTTCAGACAGGTATGAACCCCGTGGTTCTGCAGGTCAGTCTGGCGTCTGATTCCGCAGATAATCTGATCAAGAACTGAGGAGAAGCCGTGGCTAAATTACTGACGTTCGATGAAGAGGCGCGGAAAAGCCTCCTGTCCGGCGTTTCAAAGCTCTCGAAGGCTGTTGCCAGCACGCTTGGTCCGCGTGGCCGCAATGCGGTTCTGGACAAAGGCTGGGGCGCCCCCAAGGTGACCAAGGACGGCGTCACAGTCGCGGAAGACATTGATCTTGAAGATCCGTACGAAAATGTCGCTGTGCAACTGGTCAAGGAAGCGGCCTCGAAAACCAATGACGTCGCCGGAGACGGTACGACAACTGCAACCGTACTGGCTGAGGCCATGTACAGGGCCGGACTGAAGTACATCGCGGCTGGCGCCGACCCGATGGCCCTCAGCCGAGGTGCGCAGAAGGCGGTCAACGCGGTGGTCGAAGCCCTGAAACTCATGGCTAAGCCGGTGAAGGCAACCGACAAGGACTCCATCGCCCGGGTCGCCACAATCGCAGGCAACAACAACCCGGACATCGGCGAAATCCTGGCTGACGCGCTGCTGAAGGTCGGCAAGGATGGCGTGATCACCGTGGAAGAGGGGCGACACGTTACCACCGAGGTGGATCTTGTCGAGGGCATGCAGTTCGATCGCGGCTACCTGAGCCCGCACTTCATCACCGATGAAGAGCAGCAGGAAGTCGTGCTTGAAAACTGCCGCATCCTGCTGCACGAAGAGAAGATCAGCACTGCCAAATCACTGGTTCCGGTGCTGGAGGCAATCTCCAAGAACAACGTTCCGCTGCTGATCATCGCCGAGGACGTTGAGGGCGAAGCGCTGGCGACTCTTGTCGTCAACAAGATGCGAGGCATCGTCAAGGTTGCCGCCGTGAAGGCTCCGGGATATGGCGACCGTCGCAAGGCAATGATGGAAGACATCGCCGTGCTGACTGGCGGTCGTGCCTTTTTCAAGGATCTCGGGATCAAGCTGGAGAACGTCCAGCTCAGCGATCTGGGTAAGGCCAAACGCATTCGCGTTGATGCCAATAACTGCATCATCGTTGAGGGCGGCGGAAAGAAATCCGAGATTGCCGGTCGCGCTGAACAGATCCGTCGTGAAATCGAAGGCACTGACAGCGACTACGATCGCGAGAAACTGCAGGAACGCCTCGCCAAACTGGCCGGTGGTGTGGCTCAGATCAGCGTCGGGGCAGCAACCGAAACTGAGATGAAGGAGCGCAAGGACCTGATCGACGATGCTCTCTCGGCAACCCGAGCGGCCATCGAAGAAGGGATTGTCCCCGGTGGCGGCGTCGCATTGCTGCGTTGTGCAGAGTCGCTCGACTCGCTGAAGTTGAAGGGCGACGAGGAATACGGCGTCGAACTCGTCCGTGGCATTCTTGAGATGCCCCTGCGAACGATTGCCGAGAACGCCGGGCTCGACGGATCCGTCGTGGCCAACCGCGTTCGCAAGGACAAGAAGGCCAGCTACGGCTATGACGCCATGAACAACAGGTATGGTGACATGCTG
>CAITYU010000252.1 GCA_903896675.1 uncultured Planctomycetaceae bacterium | reverse complement strand
TTGTACTTCCAGTCGCCCCGCCAGATCATGCTCGGTCAGCACGTGGCTGCAGGCGGCACGTGGAAATACGCCACGTGCATTGAGCCATTGCGTTCGTACGGTCCGCCACAATCGTCGCGGGTCCAGTACACCACGCAGCAGTAGTTGTCTGGCGGTCAGACAGTGTGTCGTCGGCACTTCATAATCCAGCCCCGACTGCAGTGTGTGCCGGTGGTGCAGCCGATGTGATCGCACAAACCACGATTGATTTGTCCAGACCAGGAACGACAGCAGATTTAGCCAGAACTGATTCAGGCGACGACTGCGAAACACGGTACCGTGAGACAGTTCGTGACACGCGCCGGCATATCCCAGAAACGAAAACACCATGCCGTGCCACAACAGTACGATGCATGCCGGAATCCAGCGGCGTTCCAGCGTACAGAACCAGAATGCCGCACCGCTGATCACCAGCACTGTCAGGTGTCCAATCATGCGGCACCAGGCCTGCACGTCACTGCGGCGATGCAGTAACTTCAGTTCCTCAGACGGTATCGGACTGCGATACCAATGATCATAGGTCTGCTGCTGCACCGTGCACCCTTTTCGAATCAGCCGTCAGCCATGCCGAGCCGGGCAAATCGCCCCTGCAGGCACAGGCACAGCATCGTGCTGCCAATTGCCACCAGTTGATGGTCCATGGCAAGTTCCTGCAGACAGCGGGCTACGTCGGTATGGATGGCCGACCCGTAGTCGTGCCAGATGATCACACTGTCCGGTTTGGCCAGTTGAAAAGCTTTGAGTGAATCATTCATTTCCGTTGCAAAATCGTGACCACCATCGACGAGGACGAGGTCCTGCGAGCCTGCCAGCCCGGCTGTCACGGGGCAGAATGCACGGCTGTCCGCGGCGATCAGCCGAATTTTCTGCTGCAGTTCCGGACGTGCCTGACTGACACAAAAGGGCCCGCGATCGCGATACATCAGTCTGAGGAACTGGTCATTCTGATCGGCATCAGCCAGATTCAGCCCGGCGGGATTTTCCGCTGCAATCTGCTGATGCGGCAGATCCAGTGAGGTGATGCGAGCGCGGGGCCCGCTGTTGGCAGCCAACATCACGGTGGTGGAGCCATGAAATGTGCCGAATTCAAAGATGTTTTCCGCACTGGTGATTTTCAGCAGGGCGGCCACGAGGGCACTTTCCAGCGTCAGCAGACTGCCGATACCACTGGATGGCATCAGCATCGAGATTTCAACATTTTGTCCCGGCAACTGCTGCTCGACCGCCTGAAACAGCCGGCGCGGTCGAATCACGGGAATGGTAACAGGTTGAGTCATGTGATTTCCGGGGTGAGGCGGGCCGTTAAAATCCATCGTGTTGGATGATCAAGCAAATTCGCTGCAAACATCCTGCAGCGACAACCCCTTCATTCCTTCAATCATCGAGTCTACTGCGGGTTCATCGCATGTCAATAACCTGCACTCCGATCGGGGTCTTTCAGGCTCTCACAAACGGCGTAACTCCTGACAGAACTGGAGATACGACTTTTAACATTTTCTGGCGCCGTCAAACCGATTTCTTGTGCCGCAAATTGATGCCGGCATTCCGAAGCATGGCCGTCCACTATGTTCGCTGTCGCTGCCAGCAGAGTTCTGTGGTGAGCGGACGCAAACCGCGTTCGTGGATTGGTTCTTTGCCGGCGACGGCGGGTCGAGAAACAGCAGATCTTCCTGAATGTCCGGAGCCAGGTGCGTGAGGTTCAGGATCTGTGTGATCCGTGGCTGCGTGACCTGTGCCACCGT
>CAITYU010000251.1 GCA_903896675.1 uncultured Planctomycetaceae bacterium | reverse complement strand
ATGTCCGAAGCAAGCAGTGGTCCACTGCCTGAAATTGCGCCACCGGAGGCCTCAATCCGGATCTGTTCGCCGGCTTCAAGTCGTCCCTCAAGCAACTGGTCACCGATGATCGAACCGGACGAGAGCTGAATTGTGCCGGTGGTCGGTGAGTTGCCGGCGATGATCCGACCGGTGGAGGTGACCGATATGCCACCGACGGTACCCAGTCCGGCTCGCAGCGATACCGACTGACTGGCCAGCAGCGTTCCGGAAATGAGTGCGTCGCTGTCCGTGGAGGTCAGCCTCAGTGCGGTGCCACGGACCGTTGAGTCCACCAGCAGTCGTCCGTCCGCGATCAGTTCCGCGCTGCCTGCGGCGGTGATTTCCGATGTGACCGTCAGGTTATCGCGAGCGGAGATGCTGGCATCGCCGGCAGCCGTGATGGCGAGGGAATCGCCGTCCAGATCAACAGACGTGAGAGATCCGGTTGCCACTACGGACAATGTCCCGTTCGCGCGTCCGTCAAACTGTGCAGGACTACCAGTGCTGTTCAGGCTGGGGGTGATGCGGAGCAGTTGGGAGGAGCCCGAGCGGACGAGAATCTGCCGGGCTGAAAGGTCAATCACCTGCGATCCCGCTGTGATGGATTGCCCCTGCAAACGCAGTTTGTCGGCTACGGTGACCGGTTGCCGCAGTGTGATCGTGCCGATGCCATCGTTGTCGGCGTCAGCGATGAGTGCAAGGCTGCCGAGACTTTCCGGATCCGTGCCGTTGATGGTCAGGTGATCGTCAGAGATCAGAAACAGTGTGTCTGCCCGCAGGGACTCCGTATCAAAACTGGTGCCTCGCAGCACGGCGAAGTCGCGGGCGTGGACGGAGAGACGACCGGTGAGGCTGATCTCGAGGGGCTGCGGCAGTCCGTTGAAGAAATCGGAGGGTGGACCGCCGATGGACACGGCCTGCAGCAGCAGATCCTGGGCAATGACGTTGATGCGGGGAATACCGCTGTCATCGTTGTTATCGACGATCTGTCCGCTGACGGACTGCACGGTCACTGCGCCTGCCGACTGCAGCAGGGCCAGTTGGATGCTGGAATCCGCGGTCAGGCGAATCTGCCCGTGCTCGGCCTGCAGTGCACTGCCGGAATTCATCGAGATTCCAGCCCCGTCGCCGCGGGCCTGCACCTGAATACTGCCTTCGTTGACTGCGGTGACCAGTGACGCTGCCTGCTGCAGAATCTGTCCGTCTGCCAGCAGCTGGATATCACCGCCGAGGAAGTTCTGTACGGCGGCACTGATGGTCATGTCGCCGGTGGCGGTCAGGCTGAGCAGTGAAGCTGGTGAATTGACCGGCGATTGTGCGACGGAGCCCAGTTGCAGTCCGTCGATGCCATCGCTGCTGCTGACCGTCACGGAACCTGCAACCGCCAGCAGCAGGCTGCCGGACTGTGCGGCTGCGGTGAGCTGCAGTTGAGGGCCGGACAGATCCAGCGGCTTGCCGCTGGTGCCGACACCGTTGGCGGTCTGCAGCACAATACGGCCGGCCGTGAGATCCGCTGCACTGTCACCGAGGAACTCGGAAACCGTGCCCGCCAGAATCACAATTCGGTTGTCGACAGCCTGCAGATTGTTGATCCGGAGATCGCCGTTGCCATTGTCGATGGTCAGATTTCCGAGACCACCGGCGGTGGCTGTGTCAAGGATAATCGGCGCCGATTCACCGATCACCAGAATATTGCCGTCCTGTGAGGTAATCTGCTTGATTTCTGCGTGGGCATTTGATCTCAGCGTGACGGTGCCGGTTCCTGTGGAAACAGAGGAGTAGACGGCTGCCGTGTTACTGGTGAGGCTGACATCGCCGCTGCTGGAATCTGCTGCGATGGATGCTGCCTTCAGTCGCAGCGGGTTGAGGTTTCCGATACCTGTGGCGGCGTCCAGATCAAGGAATCGTGCCGTGAGTTCGGTGCTGCCGTTGATTGATCCTCCCGGTGCAGTCGCGGTCAGTCGCGCTGCCGCCTGAACCGCCCCGTTGAGTCGGATCTCGCCCGAGGCATTGCCGGCGGAGAGGGTGATATCACCGATGTCAGTCGTGCCGCCGGCTTCGAT
>CAITYU010000250.1 GCA_903896675.1 uncultured Planctomycetaceae bacterium | reverse complement strand
GAGAAGTCGGACGAGGACTTCGTCGCCGGTCTGTGCATCACCGACATCAGCGGATGCGATGTAGACGTCAGCACCGCGGAGTTCGGGAATTCGTTCGGATGGGATTACATAAGCGGCACCGCTGGTAATTTTTCGGAGTGAACCGGTGACGGTGCCGATGCTGCCGCGGGGTTTAAGACGACCACGCTTGTCCTCGCGCAGTCTTCCGCCGGCGATGAGGGCATCGATGGCTTCGGCGAGTGCGTTTTCGGAGTCGCGGCTTAAACCCAGTTGCCGCAGCATTCCGGCTGCCGTGACAGGTGCGTAGTCAACGGACTGCAGAAGGTTGAGAACCTGTCGCTGAAGTGAACTTCCACCGGGCTCGACTGTTCCCGCCATGCCTACCTCAATTCGTGTGAAGTCACATCCAGTCCGGCGAGTACGTTGGAAATTCGCTGGATTGCCTGCTGGCTGCGTTCGTAGGGTTGATTTGTGAGTACCACAGCCCAGCGGTTGCTGTTGGGGTCGGCCCACATGAGAGTGCCGGTTGCGCCCCAGTGTCCGAAGGCATTGGCTGGGAGCAGGTCGCTGAAGCAGCCGGAGTGATCCGGCCAGTTTAGGCGCCAGCCGTATCCCCAGGCACGGTGTTCCCGGTGCTGTTCGGCGAGGCCGACGGAATGCTGAGTCTGATTACTGACGGCTGTGCGCACCACTCCGGATGAAAGAAACTTCGTGCCGGAGGACGTGCGACCGTCGTTGAGTACGGCAGCGAGAATTTCACCAAGATCGGCTGCTGTGGAAATCAGGCCACCCCATGGAGCGCCGAGTGTGCGCCAGTAGTGACTGTTCCAGTGCCAGTTGGAATCTGGTGGCTGATTTGGTGGGAGTTCGCAGGGGATTGTGGACAGGAGGAGTTCGGCGGCCTGTGGCAGGGGCAGTCCCAGCCATGAATTGCGGAGACCGAGGGGCTGGAAGATGGATTCGTGGCAGAGCTGCTGCAGGGATTTGCCGGAAGCGATTCGAGCGATCTGATCAAGTACGGCGAAACCCATGCTGCAGTAGCTGACGTTGGTGCCGGGTTGAAAAGCGGGATCGAGCTGGGACAGGGCATCGGCGAAGTCTGTGATCGTGGCGTGTTGTGCGCGGAGTTCGTCGTTGTTGGGGAGCATATCCGGGAGGCCGGAGGTGTGAGTGAGCAGGTGTCGGAGAGTGATGGTTCGCAGTGTTCCGCGGCGGAAGTCAGGAAGGAAAGTGCGAACGGGCTCGTTGAGGAAGAAGCAGCCTTGAGCGGCGAGTTGTACGATGACGAGTGCGGTGATGGGTTTGGTGAGCGAGGCTGTGAGGTAGTGGGCAGTGGGGGGGGCTGTGTTTCCGGAACTGAAGTGGCCTTCGCCGCTGTCCGAGACGCGGCGCCAGGAGCACCAGGACAGGAGTCCGGAGCGGTCACCGAAGGCTGCGTCGGCGTAGCGCAGCTGGGACTGTTTGAGAATGCCGTGAATGACCGAAGCTGGGTTGAAGGCTGGGGTATTGGCCATGGGAGGTCCGTGTGTCCGAAGAAATCCGACCTGCGGTATCTCAGCAGATTTCGGGGCGAAGCGGGAGTATTAAACGAGGAATGTTGATTTTTTGTGGATATCCATGGCGTCGCAGTTTGTGTTTTGCACGCAGCAAAAATTGAGTAAAATCCGCTGTAAACGCCCATTGAACGGATGGGTAAGAACACGGCATTGAGTGCTTGCAAGCACAATCCGCGGGGAGTATCAAAATGACCCTTTTTTGTGTTTTCAGGTCAATTTTGCCTGTGTTTTTGTTGTGCAGTGTGGCGTGGGCGGTGCCACCGGATTTTGCACGCGAGGTCGCTCCACTGCTGCTGAAGCGGTGCATTGAGTGTCATCAGTCAGGCAATCCATCGGGCGGTTTGTCGCTGGATCATCGCGAGGGTGTATTGCGGGGCGGTGAAAGTGGGGAGTCGTTGAAGCCGGGTGATGCGGCCGCGAGTTTGCTGATGGAGCGAGTGCAGTCGGGCGAGATGCCTCCGCCATCCAACGGGATCAGTCGCGAGTTGAGTGCAGCGGAAAAGTCAGTGTTGCGGGAGTGGATAGCGGGTGGTGCAGAGTTTCCTGCTGGCCGTCGCCTGGACTTGTTTGAAGCGACGACTGACAGTCGCGGCGGGCGCGACTGGTGGGCATTTCAGCCACTGAAGGAGCTCGTTCCGCCGGTCATGGACGAGGCAGAAGCGGCGGCGTTGAAAAGTGGCAGGCTGCATCCGATCGATGCATTTCTGCGGACTGAGCGGCGTCAAGGCGACAACCTGGCAGCTGCTCCGCCCGCCACCCCGCAGGTGCTGTTGCGGAGGCTGTCGTGGGATTTGACGGGATTACCTCCACAGATTGGTCCGGCGGCGGCGATTGACCCGCAGTCGCTGGGAACTGATGAAGGTTTTGCAGCCGCGGTGGAAACATTGCTGGCATCACCACAGTATGGCGAACGCTGGGCTCGCCACTGGCTGGATGTAGTGCGATATGCGGATACGAGCGGTTATGAGCGGGACCAGCCGAAGCCATTTGCGTGGAAGTATCGCGACTGGGTAGTTCGGGCGCTGAATGCTGACATGCCATGGGCAGATTTTGTGCGTCAGCAGCTGGCTGGTGATGAGTTGCCTGAGCGTTCCGAGGAAACGGTGACGGCGACTGGTTTTTTGCGATTGGGGACATGGAATGACGAGCCGAATGATCCGGCGGATTATCAGTGGGAGCGTCTGGAGGACATGGTGCACGTGGCGTCGACGGCATTTTTGGGGTTGACCGTGAAATGCGCGCGGTGTCACGACCACAAGTTTGATCCGATTCCGCAGGCGGATTATTACCGGATCGCTTCGGCATTTGCTCCTGGCCCCATCGCTGCGCGTGACGGCAAGCTGCTGGGGGGACCGTCGGCCGAGGAGTTGGGGATCCCGGAGGTGCTTGGCTGGACGGACATCACGGCGACGTCACCGCGGCTGCGGGTGTTGAAGAACGGCGATCGTCATCGGCCCGGTGAGGAGGTATCTGCCGGCGGTCTCAGTTGTGTGGGGGGGCGTTCGGGTGAGTTTTCGGTCAGCGGAAATGGTCGCACGACCGGATTGCGTTTGCAGTTGGCTGAATGGATTGTGAGTCCGGCGAATCCGCTTCCTCCGCGGGTCCTGGTGAATCGTCTGTGGATGCATCATTTTGGGGAGGGATTGTTGCGCAGCGTGGACAACTTTGGGTTTACCGGTGGCGTGCCGGATCAACCGCTGCTGCTGGACTGGCTGGCGTCTGAGTTTGTGCGGAGCGGTGGCAGTCTGAAGCAGATGCATCGTCTGATGCTGACATCGGCGGCGTGGAAGCAATCGTCGGTGCATCCTCTGGAAGTGGAGTATCAGCAGCGGGATGCAGGGAATCGGAAGATTTGGAAGGCGCAGCGTCGGCGGCTGGATGCGGAGTCTCTGCGGGATGCGTTGCTGGGTGTATCGGGCGAGCTGGATCTGCGACTGGGTGGGCCTGGTTTTGTACCGACGGTGAGCCGGGAGGCATTGGAGGGACTATCGCGGCGTGACGCAGCGTGGAATGCGTCGCCTGAATCAGAGCAGCGGCGGCGGAGTCTATATCAGTATGTGCAGCGGAGTTTGTTGCCGCCATTGATGACAACGTTTGATGTGTGTGATTCGACGCTGCCCTGCGGACGGCGGGACGTGTCGATAGTGGCTCCGCAGGCATTGACGCTGTTGAATAACGACTTCGTGCATGCTCGTGCCCTTGCTCTGGCTGCCGCAGTGCAGTCTGCGCACGAGGGAGCGGATGAAGTGAGTTTGGTTGAATCGGTGTGGCAGCGAGTACTGAATCGGAAGCCGACTACTGCGGAGCGGTCGTCGTCAGTGGCGTTTTTGATGGAGCAGGAGCGGTTGTTCGCAGAGTCAGGGGAAGTTGAGCAGCGGTCTGTGGCAGCCAGCGAAGTGCTGCAGCCAGTATTGAGGCGAATTTCCAGTCGCAGCGTTGACAGGGCGGCAGAGCTTCCGTCGGACTGCGTATTATTTTTGGACGCAGCAGCGGGGCTGGAGATTGATGGGGCGGGTGACATTGCGGGGGACATCGTGCGTTGGCGCGACCAAAGTGTGTATGGGCATGATGCACAGCAGGACGATCGTTCACGACGCCCGGAGCTGCAGGCTGGTGGCATCAACGATCAGCCGGCGATTTATTTCAGTGGTGAGCGACGATTTTTGCATGTCAGTGGCGGAGTGTTGACGACTGACGAGTGCACGATCGTGGCGGTGGCAAGCGACAGTGGCGGTGCGGGTCATCGCGAGCTGTTTTCGAACTGGAGCGGCCGCGACGGCAATTCGACGGATTCGTTGTTTGTGGGCCTGACCGGGGAGCGTGCGCTGCGTTTCAGCGATGCGTTTTCGGGTGTGGGTGAGGTATTGCAGCGGGAGCGGCCGTTTCTGCTGACGGCAGTGAACGGGTCTGAGGGAGCGAGGCTGTATCAGCAGCAGCGTCTGGCTGCGCGCGGAGGCCGTTTGCCTTTGCGTCGTCTGGATACACCGTGGGTAATTGGCCAGCAGGGGAATATTGACGGCGAGTACTGGAAGGGGCAATTGGCACTGCTGCTGGTATTCAGTCGATCGCTGAGTGATTCTGAGCTACAGGCGCTGTGGCAGGTGATCTGTCAACGTTACGGGATAGAGCTGGATCAGCCGGCGAGAGTGGCGTTGCCATCGCCGCGTCTGCGTGCGCTGGCATCTTTGGGTTTAGTGCTGATGAATTCCAATGAGTTTATGTTTGTGGACTGAGTGTTTGCCGAAGCCGAGGCCATCGGCGAAGGGGTTGTTGTATTCATCGGGCTCGTACTGTCCTTCACCGCCCTGTTGTTTGCGGCCGTGGAACCAGTGCAGTCGCACGGTGGAGTACCACGGCGCGTAATCCACGCCGAAGGTGCCTTCGTTGTGGCGACGGTGTTCACCATGGAAGGCATCAGGCGGAGATCCGAAGGAGGCGGCACCTCCGCCAACGTAGTAGCCGCGATATTTGGCAGTGGGAAACGGCTGGGCCCAGCGGGAGATGCGTTTGGGGAAGCCAGCTCGAGTGTGTTCGGCGACCGAATCACTTTCGCGGCTGCTGCGCGTCGTTTGGGGAGGACCTGAGAGGGCTGCGGGTGCGAGTATGCAGCAGGGCAGAGCTGCAGCGGTGGCGATCAGTAGTGAGTGCAGCCAGAGGAAGTGGGACGTCCGGTCTGCCATGGAAATCACCTGTCACCCGAATGGCACGCGATTGAACTTGATGAATGGCAATCTAACGCCATCAGAGGCAACCTGATCAGCGGGTGTATTGCCGTGTTGTTGCGGCAGAAAGCCCTGGGCACCGACGAATGTGACGACGTCGTCCTGATCAACACCGTCGCCGCTGACGCCGAATCCCCCGGCCAGTTGTCCGTTTCGATAGATCGGCGTGCTTCCGGGAAAGAACACGATACCGTTCTGTTTTTTCAGGCTGGTTGAGGAATCCTGGAAGTTGCGTCCGGGGTTGAAAGCGTCGAAACCGAGCACGGTGTCCTGCATATCGGCAGAATTTGCCGGAGCGCCGATGTTTTCGGCGGTGCCGGGATTGATATTGGGATTGCGATCCGGATTCAGTGTGGAGAAGACGGGTGGCTTTGAGCCTTCGACGCCGGCGGGGTAGCGAGGTTCTGCAAGGAAGCGAAAGGTGCGGTTGGAGAATGCGGTGCCGGGTGCAACATCGGGGACTTTGTCAGCCGGCTGCAGGGCGACTGGATTAGCGTAATAAGTGGTATTTCGGGCTTTGGCCACAGCGACATCGAGTGAGAACACGGTGGCATCTGTCATGCGATAGAGGCCGACGACTTC
>CAITYU010000249.1 GCA_903896675.1 uncultured Planctomycetaceae bacterium | reverse complement strand
CGGTTTCAGCAGAGCCAGGTGCGTAAGCACCTGGAACGCCGTGCATGACCACGCAACCACACTCGCTTTGAAATCGGCCCTTCAGGCCTAAAAACGAATGTTGGGGGTGCCCCAGACCCAGGGCTGCGCCCTGGGCTACCGGAAAACGGCCCTTCAGGCCTGAATCGCAAACTCACGCACGGCACAAACCAAACACACGCCCCCTACGCTCCCCGGGCCCGACGGGTTTCGTGGGTAACGACCCGGGCTAAAGCCCAGGCTACGGTTTTGTCCTCGGCGGCATTCCAGCCCGGCCATACACTGCGGACGATCACTGTGAATCGCAGACCTCCTGTCTGACACTTATACCACGTCCGCTCACTGGCGGACGGTGGCCGCGGATTCACCATTGCCTGCGGCGCTGCGCATGCTGGAATACAACTCGGGTGCGTCCTTGAAGGCGCGGCGAGTTGTCGCGTCCTGGAACAGGAACAATCGACCGTCCAGCCAGACCCCGAAACGTATACTGCCAGTCACTGCCCGGCGATCCTTTGTCAGAATCACCGGGTCACAGCCCTGCAATTCAGGGGCGTAAAGTTCCGGAGTTGCCACGAAGGCGTCGCGGGCTGCAGCCGATGAAAAGCGATAAGTGATCCCCTGATACTCACAACTGTGCCGTTCCACGCCCTGCTTCCACTGTCGCAGTTCGCGCAGGGCCACGGGACAGAACCCTTCCAGACCTGGACCGGCGGACATGTCCACCTCCACAAAATCTGCTGGCTGGCTGGATGGGGTGGGCACAGGTTGCACCGGCGTGCTGGCGACGCGGTAATTCCCTTCGGCCGGAGCAATCGGCGTGGTTGCCATCGACCGGTCCGTCTGCTGCTGACTTCTGAGCGAGGGCACGGTGGCTGGACGAGGCCGATTGTGAGCGCGAGCGTCACTCAGCAGCTCCAGGAACCGGGAGTGACTTTTGCCACCCACCAGATCACGCCGAGTCCCATCCGGATAGATGATGATGTCCGTCGGCACCCGGCTCACACCAAACTGCAGCGCAGCAGCAATATCAACATCACGATTCAGGTAGACCGCAGCCACAGAACGCCGCAACTGCTGCTGCACCTGCGGGCTGGAAAACACTTCACGGTCCATCTTCACACAGAACGAACAACTGTTGCCTGAAAAATGAATCAACAGCGTTCGGCCCTCTTCCGTGGCCTGTCTCTGAGCATCAGCCAGAGTACGATGCCAGACGGACTGCTGCCCATAAGCAGCCACACCGTGAACACTGAACAAAAGCACCAGCAGCAGCGAATGAATTCTGATCATGACGACGTTCCCCCCTGCGGAACAGCCTAAGTCGTCAGAATCAAAACTTCAGGGAATGCCATAAAAAAACGCCCACGGGAGGCGTTTTTTCGGCGACTGCACCGTACAGATTGCCACGTTTTCGCAGGTTACCGGACGGCCAGTCAAACCGCCCGGCATCACCCCCGGCAACCAGCCCAATGCCGTTCAGCCACCCAACTGACGCTTCAGTTCGGCTGCGCCTGCGGCGACCGCGGCATCCAGCTTATCCACTTCACGAGCCCCAGCTTCGGCCATATCGGGTCGACCGCCGCCACCACCGCCCGCCGCAGCCGCAGCCGCCTTCACGGCGTTGCCGGCGTGCAGGCTGCGTTCCTTCACCAGCGGCTTGCTGACCGCCGCGATCAGTGCCAGCTTGCCTTCAATCTCCGCACCCAGCACCACCGCAATCGGACTGTGCTTCTCACGCAGCTGATCCGCATAGTCACGCAGGGCTTCTCGAGTCACATTCTGCAGAGCCACAGCCACAATTCGAATGCCAGATACCGTTTCAGCCGATGCCAGCAGACCGTCCAGAGCACCAGCCACACTGGCCGATGTCAGATCCGCCAGCTGCTTAGTCAGACTGCGAATTTCATTCTGCAGCGCCTCGACCTTCGTCGGCAGCTCGGCTGCCTGCGGAGCCTTCAACTGCCGCTGCAGTCGAGCCACCAGATCGTCCGTGTCGCGGCAACGCTGCAGCGCCTTCGGACCAGTCACCGCCGTGATGCGACGTACCCCGCGAGCCACCGGTTCTTCAGACACAATCCGACACAGCCCCACCTGACCGGTGCTGGACAGGTGAGTCCCCCCGCACAGCTCGATGCTGAAGTCGCCCATGCTGACCACTCGCACCTCGTCCGGATACTTCTCACCAAACAGGGCCATCGCACCCTTCTTCCGCGCTTCCTCAATCGGCAGCAGCTCGGTCGTCACCGTCGCACCCAGCGCTATGCTCTCGTTAATTCGGTCCTCCACCTGCACCAGTTCGTCAGCAGTCAGAGCCTGGTTGTGAGCAAAGTCAAAACGCAGCTCATCCTGCTGCACACGCGAACCACGCTGAGTCGCCTCGCGACCAACCGTCAGGTGCAGAGCATGATGCAGCAGATGCGTCGCCGAATGCGCACGACGAATACCCGAACGCCGTTCCCCATCCACTTCCGCCTGAACCACCAGACCGGTCTTCAGGCTGCCACTGAGCAGATGTCCGACGTGAATCCACAGATCGCCGTCCTTCTGAGTATCCACGACGCTGAATTCCATGTCACCGGCCACCAGGCGTCCGGCATCACCAACCTGCCCGCCCGATTCACCATAAAATGGCGTACGGTCCAGCGCAATTCCGATGGGCTGCTCATGGCCGGCCGCTGTGAACGACTCCACAAGCTCACCACCCGAAATAATCCCGACAACACGCGATTCCACGGCCAGACTGTCGTAGCCCAGAAAGCGAGTCCCACCCTGCTTCTTCAGCGAATCAATCGGACCGGCACTCATCACCGAATCCGCAAACGCACCGCTGCCGCTGGTCGCTTCGTGACGCCTGCGCGCCTGCTCGTAAGCAGCCCGATCCACTGTCAGCCCGTTCTGGCCCGCCAGAGTTTCCGTCAGCTCAATCAGGAAGCCGTAAGTCTGATGCAGATCAAACGCATCCGCGCCGGAAATAATCCCACCGGATTTCGCCCGCGCTGCCAGCTTTTCAAAACGCGGCAGACCCCGATCCACCACATCCAGAAACTGCTCTTCCTCGGCACGAATCACACTGGAAACTGTCGCCACAGTTTCCGCGATTTCCGGATACGGATACCGCATACCTTCGACAATCGCAGGCACCAGCGTGTGCAGGAACGGTGACTTCTGGCCCAGCAGGTAACCTTCCATCGCCGCCCGACGCAGCAGCAGACGGACAATGTAATTGGCCTTGTCGGGACCCGGAACCGCACCCTCGTGAATGGCAAACGTACAGGCACGCACGTGGTCAGCAATACGCCGACAGGCACGACCATGCGGTGCATCGTACGAATACTTCAAACGCAGCGCATCACCGGCCGCCACACACATCGGACGCAGAATGTCGATCTCAAAATTGCTTAACACACCCTGCAGACAGGATGCACAACGCTCAAGACCCATCCCCGTATCAATATTCTTCTTCGGCAGCGGTTCCAGATTGTTCGGCGGATTGCCCACCCGATTGAACTGCGTAAACACCAGGTTCCAGATCTCTACGGGCTTTGTGGCACCGGGAGCCAGATAGTAGATTTCTGAGCACGGCCCGCAGACACCGTCCGGACCCTGCGATGGCGATGACGCCGGCCAGAAGTTCTCGGATTCGTCACAGCGGCTGATACGCTCTGCCGGCAGGCCGATTTCATTGTTCCAGATACCGAACGCCTCATCGTCATCCAGGTAGACAGTGACCGTCAATCGCGTCGGGTCCAGACCCAGCCACGCACGACTTGTCAGAAATTCCCACGCCCAGTGAATGGCTTCCCGCTTGAAGTAGTCACCAAACGAAAAATTGCCCAGCATCTCAAAAAATGTGTGGTGGTAGGCAGTCACACCCACATTGCCGATATCACCCGTCCGCAGACATTTCTGGCTGGTCGTCGCTTTGGTGAATTCCAAAGGACCAATCCCCAGAAACTGGTTTTTGAACTGATTCATGCCGGCCGGCGTGAACAGCACAGTGGGGTCATCTTTGGGAATCAGAACGTCGCTGGGACGGCGGACACAGCCTTTGCCTTCGAAAAAGGCAAGATATTTTTCACGCAGTTCGTCAGTCTTCATGGCGATTCTTTGTCGTATTCACGGACGGCATAAACGAAGTTTGCGGGGAGTTTATCGGCTTTTTTGCCAGGATGCACGCCATTTCCCTGGAGGTTCCCGCCGTCGGCGCCTCAGG
>CAITYU010000248.1 GCA_903896675.1 uncultured Planctomycetaceae bacterium | reverse complement strand
TTCGGCAAATGTCTGCCAGTGTGCTTCAGGGGGCGCCAGCACGATCCGGTCCACCAGTTTCCCGGGGACTTTCACGTGCTGGGGAGGGGCGGGATTGTCGAGCAGTGACTGCACCTGGGCGAGCACGATGCCGCCGGAATTGCGGGCTGCCTGTGCGAGTCCGAGGACATCTCCGATCACGGCTTCCTGATCCATCAGCAGATTGCCGTAGCAGTCAGCTGCTGTGGCGCGGAGCAGAGCCACATGAATCGGGAATGCTCGATACAGCAGCCATGTCTGTCCGGCGAGCGTGACGCGTTCGACGAGCTGTTCGGTGGAGCGGCTGTTGAGTCGTCCGCCGTCGTGCAGCGGGTCAATGAAGGTGCCGATCCCGATGCGGCTGATGCAGCCGGGGCGTCCGGCAGCGATGTCGCGGAACAACTGACAGATGACCCCCTGTGGCAGGTTCCAGGCTTCGATATCACCGCGCAGTGCCAGTTCACCCAGTCTGGGTGCCAGCCCCCAATGACCTCCGATGACGCGTTTCAGCAGGTGTTTGTGGGCGAGCCGATTCAGTCCGCGGCTGTGGCCATCCCCCTGACCGGCGGCGTAAACGAGTGTCAGTTCGGCGGGATGTCCGGTGCTGAGAAAACGGTGTTCCAGTTCGCAGGTCAGCAGCTCCGGGTGTCCGGCACCGATGAATCCGCTGCAGGCCACTGTGGCGTTGTCGGGGATGAGTGCGACGGCGTCAGCGGCGGAACACAATTGTGCGGGAGAACCTGCGGTCATGCCCACCAGCCGCCGTTGACATGCAGGGTCTGTCCGGTGATGTAGGAGGACAGCGGGCTGCAGAGGAACAGGATTGCCGACGCGATTTCGGCGGGTTCTCCGAAACGTTTCAGGGGGATCTGGGCCAGCATCTGAGCGCGGGCGGATTCAGGAATGGACTGGCCCATTTCGGTGAGGACCACGCCGGGGGCAACAGCGTTGACATTGATGCTGCGACCGGCCAGTTCGCGACTGAGGACTTTGGTGAGGCCGATGATGCCGGATTTGGCGGCCGCATAGTTTGCCTGACCAAAAAAGCCGATGACGGCGGAGATTGATGCGAGGTTGACGATGCGGCCTCCGTCACGGAGCAGTGGCAGGGCTGTCTGACAGACTCGGAAAACTGCGGAGAGATTGGTCTCGATCACGGCATCCCAGTCTTCGTCGGAGAGATTTTTGAGGCTGCGATCACGCAGGATGGCGGCATTGTTGATCAGCAGGTCGAGGGCTCCGAAGCGGTCGTGGATCTGTTGCATGAGGGACTGCAGATCAGCGCGTGAGCGGACATCGGCGGCGACTGCCAGTCCGCGTGTGCCGAAGGGGGCCACGGTCTGTTCGGCTTTTGCGCGTCCGTTGCCGGCGGGATCATCAAGGTAATTGACGACGACGGAGGCGCCGGCCTGGTGCAGCAGAGTGGCGGTGGCCTGTCCCAGTCCCTGGCCGCCACCTGTCACAAGGGCAATCCGTCCGCTCAGATCGAGATTCAGCATGGTTGTCGTGCAGATTGGGGCATGTCAGAAGTTGAGGATGCGACGAGTTTCCTGTTCGATACTGAGCAGGTAGGCGCGGAGTTTGTTGTGAATTCCCGAGGCGAAGGCTTCGGCTTCGGTGAAGGCACTCATGCGATCATGGATTTCCTGGTCGCTGACCTGTGCGGGGTCATGGACTTTGGCTGCGTGTCGCAGAGCGGAGATTCTGGGCAGCAGTGACTGCTGCAGGTGTTCACTGAGTTCGCGGGCGAGGTGTTCTGCGCGATGGAAGCGTTCCACGAGGGGAACATTCTGTGGTTGTTCGTCCATGGCGGTGGCTTTTTTGTGGAGTGGGGTGGGCGGGGCGAATGTTCTGGAGTCCGTCAGATGCGGGCCCCGCATGAGTTTAGCAGAAATGAGGCTGCAGGGCAGTGCTGGTTTGGGTCAGGGCGCCGGAAAGTGGGGGAAATATAGGGGATTTTGCAGTCGGCAGGTGTGGCGGTGGCACTGATAAAACGGTTGGGGCGTGGATTTTGGCGAACTGGACTGCGATAATTTCCGCGGGGATTGGCGGGGTGTGTGGTGTGAGGGGGATTTCCATGAGCTGGCCTGTCGGGTACTGGATTCTGCTGGTGGCGGCAATGCTGCAGTCGGCCGGACCTGCGCGGCCTGGGGCGGTCGAGGGCGCGGGTGACGAACTGAGGCTCAGCCTGGGGCTGCGCAGTGCGCGGCTGCAGTCGCTGGTGCTGGACGAGAATGTTGAGCGGGACGAGGTCCGCAAGCGTCTGATGAATTCTGATGTTTCCGGCCAGCAGACGACGCAGACTCAGACACGCGTGCGGATTATTCCGGGCACGTGTCCGCTGAAATTTGAGCTGGAGACTGTGGGCGAGGTGAGCAGTGAGACGACCGGCCTGAATGCGCAGGCGGCTGTGAACAGCAGTGGTCAGCATCGATTTGAGGTGCTGAAGCCACTCTGGTTTGATGGCAGCCTGTTCAGGACTCAGAAGGGGTATGGAACAATTCAGGCGTGGCAGTGGCCGCAGCGTGTGACCAGTCGTGTGGGCCAGCGGTCTCCGGCACTGGCTCCGCTGAGTGATCGGCTCGCGTGGAATCAGGTGCTGCTGCTGCAACCGCGTATCAATCGGGCGGTGGCTCAGGATCTTTCGCGTGATGTGCTGCCGAAGATTGATGAGCAGGTGGAGCGGCGTTTTGCGCAACTGCAGGAGCGGTGGCGTCTGTTGCAGGCAGAGCCGGAACGCTGGCTGCCGGACCGTCGTATCAGCTGGTCGGCGTGTGCGACGGAGAGCGAGGTTCAGATTGCAGCGCGGGCGACGGAGTCGGGGTCTGCTGAACCGGTTCTCGTGTTGCCGGAGGCAGGCTCGCTGCTGCGGGAACAGGAGGATGTGGTGCTGCTGGTTTCGGAATCCGTGCTGGGTCGAGCGGCCAATGCGGCTTTGGAGCAGGCACTGGCGGCGTGGGGCGGGCGGATCGTCCCGGATACTCGGTTGGAGGAGTTGCGGCAACGGATGCGGCGGCTGCAGGGGGCAGGGTCGGAAGTCGAGGGGACTGCCGTGGCGGGGGCTGCTGCAGCCGCAGCGACTTTGTATTCGCTGGAGTTTGCTGAGGGCGAGGCGTTGCGGGTGCAGTGTGTGGATGGCGTGCTGCGGGTACTGCTGCGTGTGCGAGTGGTGCCTCGGGCCGGTGCTCCGAGTGACTGGCTGCAGGTCAGGCTGGATCTGAGGGGTGAGGTGCGGGGTGCGGGGGTGTGGCGGGTGCTGGTTTCGGCCGTGGAGGTTTCCGGGGGCACTGAGGGTTGGTTGGCGCTTGTGGGTGGAGTAGTGCGGGGTCTGGAGGGGCAGCAGGTGGGGGGTGAGCAGCCGCGTGAGTATGCTCTGGAGTGGTTACCGGGAGGTCGTTTGTATTTGCGGCAGGTGGAGTCAGCTGGAGGGCGTTTGCGACTGAGTGGTGTGTTGCAGCAGCAGCAGTGATGTTCTGATGCGGGGTGGGTGCAGTGGGTTGGGGACCTGGAAAACCGGGTTCGTCAACCGGCATTCCGGGAAAAGGTCTGGAAGTCGGCAGTTGTGTGTGTGGTTGGGGTTTGCGAGCGGGCGGGGCAGGATCTGCGTGGGTTGTTGCGGGTAGGGGTCGGGCAGAGGTCCGGAGTGGCACCGGAAACTCGGCGCGGGAAGACTTGTTGTGCTGGGCGAAGTTGCGCTGCAGCCCCCCGTGTTTCGGGCTCGGCTGACCCCTGAACTTCTTGACCTGGGGGGAATGCCGAGTAGAATCTGGGGTCCGCCGGACTTCTGTCAGAAGCGGGGATTGGTGGGCCGTCGGGGCGGTGTGGGAGCACTTGGTGTGCAGGGCACGAACGACGATTTTCGCGAACTTGTTCGTTCCAGCACCAATCTGGTGGATCTGGTTGCAGAGACCGTGACGCTGAAGCCATTGCATGGTGGGCGTCAGTTTGTGGGTTTGTGTCCGTTTCATGACGACCACAATCCGTCATTTTATGTCTATCCGGATCGGCAGTCTTATCGTTGCTGGGTGTGTCAGCAGGGTGGGGATTGTTTCCGCTGGGTGATGGAGATTGAGAAGCTGTCGTTTCCTGAGGCGATTGAAAGTCTGGCTCGCAGGGCTCGACTGGAGATTCCGAAGCGGCAGCGGGGTGCTGGTGGTGCTGATGTGCCGGGTAAGGCGGCAGCGCTGGAAATTGTGGAGTGGGCGGCGAATCTGATGCATGAGGCGCTGCGGACGGGTCGTAACGCAGAGCATGCTCGGGAGTATGTTCAGAAGCGCAAGCTGACTCCGGAGACAGTGCGAAATTTTCGTTTGGGGTATCATCCGGAGGATCGTTACTGGCTGATGGATCGTGCTCGCGGCAAGTACACTCCGGCCCAGTTGGTGTCTGCCGGTTTGCTGCGAGAGCGGGACGAGGGGCAGGGATATTCGGCGATGGATCTTGCGGATCGCCTGATTTTTCCCATTTTTGACGAGCGGAGCAGGATTGTTGCATTTGGGGGACGTGTGTTGCCCGGTCGGAACGACCAGAACCGGGGTAAGTACTGGAACAGTCAGGAAAGCGGGATTTTTCAGAAGCGGCGTACGATGTACGCCTTTGACCGGTCTCGGGAAACAATTCGGCGTCAGGGATTTGTGATAATTGTCGAGGGTTACATGGATTGCATTGCCTGCCATCAGGCGGGGGTGCTGAATGCCGTGGCGACTCTGGGAACGGCTCTGACGGAGGAGCATGTACGATTTTTGCGACGGTTTGCACCTCGAGTGGTGCTGGTTTACGACAGTGATGACGCCGGGCAACGCGCGGCAGAAAGGTCAATTTCGCAATTCATCGCACAGGATCTTGATCTCAGAATTCTGAATGTTCCGTCAGGAAAGGATCCTGCGGACTATCTTGAAGATCACACGCGTGAAGAGTTTCTGGCGCTGACTGAGTCAGCGTCTGAGGCGTGGGAATACAAGTTGCAGTCGGTGCTGAAGCGGACAGGAACCGCGACAGTGGCTGGTCGGCAGCAGATTCTGGGGCAGATGCTGGAGTTTCTGGCAGGGTCTCAGGGGTTGTCAGGAACGGTTCGTGAGGATTTGATCCTGCGGAACGTGTGCTGGCGGGTGCAGGTGGACGAGCGGGTAGCGCGGCAGCAGTTGTCGGAACTTCGCGGAACAGCACAGAAGAAGCTGGTTCTGCGTCGTCCTGACGAGGCAGCGGAAGCGGTTCCGGTGCGTCCCGAGAATGCTTTGGATCGGGCCGAGCGGGAGCTGCTGGAGATCTTACTGACGTGTCCTGACATGATAGAGATTGTCGGGCGACATCTGGGCCCGGGGGATTTCAGAAATGCGCAGCATCAGCGTCTGCTGTCGTTGTGCATTGACTTGTGGAAGGAGGAGGGTGAGTTACCGGAGCTGAGTCGTCTGATCAGTCGGGCGGATTCGGATTCGGAACTGCTGAATCTGATCAATTCGGTGGTGGACTCGGCTGAGGACAAGGGGATTTTTCGGTTGATGTCTGATGGTGCTGAGGGTCAGCTGGTCGGTTCGATTCCAGTGCATCTTGAGCGTGTGCTGGGGCCGTTGCTGGAGAAGCGTGACAGGCCTGAGGGACAGTTATCGCGGCAGATGCAGGCCGAGGGTGGTCCGGCGGGCGGTCAATTGGACGAGCGGGCCAGAGCGGCACTGAAGAAGCTGACGGAATTTCGTCGGAGTCAGGCGGGGAATTCGGGAACATTCAAGTGATTTGACGGATGTCTGGATTTGAGACGTACCGTGGCGGGGTTGCACCTGCTGTGGTCATTCGGAGCTGAAGCAATGCGTTGTCTTGATGAAGGTCTGCGAACGCTGGTCGAAGCCGGTTTGAAGCACGGCCAGTTGACGTTTTCTCAGGTGAATTCCTATCTGCCTGACGAGGCGCCCGATCCGGTGCATCTGGACAATCTGATCATCTGCCTTGAGGAGCTGAACATCCAGCTCGTGCCGGATCCCGAGGTGGCTCCGGAGGCGATTCCGCTGGTTGTGCGGAAGAAGCGCAAGCAGGAGATCCGCATCGATGACGAAGGTCGTGGTTCTGAGGACCCGATCCGTGTGTATCTGAGTCAGATGGGTGAGATCCCTCTGCTGAGTCGTGAGGAAGAGATTTTTCTGGCGAAGCAGATCGAGGTGACTCGCCGTCGTTTCCGTCGCACTCTGCTGTCGACTGAGTATGCACTGAATTACTGTCATGAGACGCTGCAGCGAGTGCATCGTGGGGAGCTGCCGTTTGACCGCACGATCAAGGTTTCGATGACGGAGAGTCTTGAGAAGGAGCAGATTCTGGGGCGGATGCCGATCAATCTGGCGACGATTGCGGACATGCGTCGGCGGGACCGTGAGGATTACGAGTTGCTGAAGTCCGGGTCGCTTGCGGGTAAGGATCGGGCTGCGGTACAGCAGCGTCTGCAGGAGCGACGTCGTCGCTGTGTGACTCTGCTGGAGGAACTCAGCCTGCGGACTCAGCGGCTGCAGCCGTGCATGAAGCGTCTGGAGCAGATTTCCGCGCGGATGACTGAGCTGCACGAGCAGATTGAAAGTCTGCAGAATCTGCGCTCAGCGGCTGACGAGAGTCGGCATCTGCAGCGGGAGCTTGATGAGCTTCAGGCGTTGACGCAGGAGACACCGGCTTCGCTGGCCGCTCGCGTGCGAGCGATTCATCAGCGTCACAACGAGTACGACAAGGCGATGCGTGATCTGTCGGGTGGCAATCTGCGACTGGTCGTATCGATTGCCAAGAAGTACCGCAACCGGGGTTTGACTTTTCTGGATCTGATTCAGGAGGGCAACACGGGACTGATGCGTGCGGTGGATAAGTACGAGTACCGTCGCGGCTACAAGTTTTCGACGTATGCGACGTGGTGGATTCGCCAGGCCATTACTCGAGCCATTGCAGATCAGGCTCGCACCATCCGTGTTCCGGTGCACATGATCGAGGCGATGACGAAGCTGCGAACGGCACAGCGACTGCTGTTGCAGGAGATTGGTCGTGAGCCGACGGTTGAAGAGACGGCGGAAAAGGCCGGGGTGCCTCTGGAGGAAGCCAGAAGAGTGCTGCGAATTTCGCGTCAGCCCGTCAGTCTGGACAAGCCGATTGGTGAGGGCGACGACAGTGCCTTCGGGGACTTCATTGAGGATCGCGGCAACGACAGCCCGGTCAGCAATGCCGCGTCTGAGATGTTGAAGGATAAGATTGATCTGGTGCTGAAGACGCTGACCTACCGCGAGCGTGAGATCATCAAGCTGCGATATGGGCTGGGAGACGGTTACACGTACACTCTGGAGGAAGTGGGTCGCATCTTCAAGGTGACGCGCGAGCGCGTGCGTCAGATCGAAGCCAAGGCGGTTCGCAAGCTGCAGCATCCCGTCCGCAGTCGGCAGTTGCAGGGCTTTCTTGAGGGGATTGCTGCGGTGGCAGCAGGCCACTGAAGCCAGACATGGGCGACTGACAGGACCTTGAAGACTCAGGCGACGGCCGGCGTTGTGGAACGCCGGCTGTCTGTTTTATGGGTCGACGCGAATCCTGTGCGCGACTGCCGACTGCATTGCCACAGGTGTTGGCAAAGAGTGGTCACCGCAGAACCGCGACGACCCCGAAAAAGGGGGGGGCGGGGGCCGGCGTCAGGTTTTTTCTCCCCTTGGGAGTGCGAAGCTCCCGCTGAGCCGAACGCTTTTGGGAGTGCGAAGCTCCCGCTGAGCCGAACCGCCTTTTGGGAGTGCGAAGCTCCCGCTGAGCCGAACCGCCTGTCAGTCCGCGGGAAGCTTGCGGCTCGGCAGGAGCCTCGCCCTCCCGAGTTGACTTTGCGATTACTGACCACTGATTACTGGGCACTGACGTCCGGCTCGGCAGGAGCCTCGCC
>CAITYU010000247.1 GCA_903896675.1 uncultured Planctomycetaceae bacterium | reverse complement strand
TTGGCACCGTCGAGGACGACGTCGCGGCCGGCTGTGACGAGAATTTCTCCGAGGGCGTTGGTGGCGCGGGTCAGACCGACGAAGCTGGCATCGGTGCCGGCGTCGATGGCGATGATGGCACCAGCGCGGAGCGATTCATTGGCAAATTCGGCAGTGGCGAGTCCGTTTTGGGTTTGTTCGATGCGTTCCGTAACGATGACGGTCTGCTGCTGGACGATGTTTTCAGTAGTCCACACGGTTTCTACGACCTGCTGGACGACGGGCACGGCTTTTGTGATGGTGGCGTACTGAGGCACAGTGCCGAAAACGTCTTCGTCTTTCGTAACCCATTCGAAGTTGAAGTTATCACGCCGGTCGGTCACATCATGCCATTTGCCGATCCAGTGAAAGTCGTAGTCTTTGAAGGTTTCGTAGACGTCGACATAGACGTCGATAGAGTAAATAGCGCGACCATAGATCATGCCAGCGAGAACGCCCGGTGCAGGATTTTCCAATGCCCAGAGCTTTACGTACTTGGGCGAGAAGAACTCATAGCTCGCGTCGTTAGGACTGTATCCCAGGCCGATCAATTGCATCTGCGCCATTTGTTTGTATAGAGACTGATAGGTGCTGTCTGGCGCCTGGGGAAGGCCAGCCCTGTACCATGACTTGTAGGGCTCCACCTGTGGATGCTCAGTCACATCTTGTAAATATGCAAGGTATGCATCGCTGGCTCGTTCAAATCTTGGCGCTAAGGCGAGTTGATTGACTAAAGCAATTTGACGGCTGGGGTCAGAGGTAGGAAAGAAACCCAGAAAGAAAATGGTGTCTACATAATCAACCGTGTCATCAAACATTCTCGGGAATCGCCGATATCCGGCCAGAATCCGGGGTCGCTGCTGAAACACGGCCTTTTCAATGAGGTCGGCTGAGTCTGCGAGATAGCCCTGCGGGGCTGTGGCTCGTTGTCCTTCTGTGTCCGTTCCGACCTGCTCTGCGGGGGCGCCGTACCAGAGCGGGATCGATGGATGTGCCGGCAATACGCTTGCATTGAAGCGGTTGTCATGGATTTGGTACTGCCGAGCAGCATCTCGCAGACCCATCGGATTCGTGGCGTCCTGGATCGCCGCAACCCGCCAGCCGATGATCGTGTTGTCGATGTCCTCAATGTTTGGAGAAACGTCCACGAGTGCAGATGTGATCTGGGTGTAGCGGACATCGGCACGGTCACGATACTGACCGACGTTTTCCACCCCACTGGTGAAGCCCTGCGAGACAACTCGGAGGAAGTCTTCTCGGGCACCCTCGGGAAGGCGGACATATTTGTCCTTCAAGCCGGGGGCAGAGAAGTTGACAATGACATGGGCATCGGCTGCCCAGTCCGGAGTCCACGGGATGATCGAAGTGTTCCCGCTGACTGTTTGATGTCTGCGGGCATTTGTGTAGTTGAAGTTGAATAGTCGCTTGTAGCCCAGCACGCTGAGGACGACAGACCTCTGGTCATCGGTCAACTGGGCGAAAGTTAATGTACTTTCCGGGGATGGTACTGGCTGGCCGCCATCAGCTGGTGACTGGACGATGTTGCGGACGGTGCCATCCGGCCAGACGTGATAGTCGGCCCACGGGATAACAGGGGCGGTGCACCACTCGCGGGCGATGTTCTGGTAGTCGACCTGTTCGATGAAGTATTCCCGCAGCGTGGAGCCGTTGTAATAGGCATCCTGAGTGAGCGTGACATCCATGGTGTGATAGGCGGTACCGATGCGTATGGTTTGGGTTCCAACCTGTTCGCTCACCTGGGTGGGCACATAGCTAACCTGATCGACAAGTTTTGTTCCGGAGGCCACCTGACGAGTGCCTACAACGACGTCGATGGTTTCTTCGCGCTGAACAAGTACCGGGACTTTGACGCTGCTGAGGTTCGGGCTGACGACAGCGTCAGCAGCCAGAACGAAACTGCCGCCAGTCGCCACGCGGATTTCGTTAACGGCATCGAGGACGCCCGAACGGCGGACGGCGACGGAGCCGCCGGAGAGCTGCGCAGCGGTGAGCGTACCGGAAAGAAGCTGCGAGTCGGTCCATGTGGTGGATACGCCCGCGTGGACTTTCAGAAGGCCACCACTTTGGGCCGTACCGGTAATCGTCTGGTTCTGAACACTGGCCAGGATGACCTGTGCAGAGCTGGAGATGTAGCCGGAGACTTCAAGTGAGCCCCCCATAATGTGGGCAAGCGTGTCAGCGATGATGATGCCGGAATCCAACAGGGTCATGGAGGCGTTCGAGCGAACATCAATTGCTGATTGTGCCTGAATGCGGCCGGAGATTTCGGTGTCACCGGCTGCTCGGACCTGCACTGAACCGGTGCTGCTGACGAGTTCTTCGGCCACAACGCTGAGTTC
>CAITYU010000246.1 GCA_903896675.1 uncultured Planctomycetaceae bacterium | reverse complement strand
CGTTTGATTGGTGCGGCGGTACATGGCAGGACACCTCTGGAGCGGAAGCTGGCTCGACTGGGACAACTGCTGCTGCTGGTGGTGTTGTTTCTGTGTGCGGTGATTGTGCTGGCGGGTTGCCTGCGGGGGACTGCGGATTTCTGGCAGATGCTGGAAATCGGCCTGTCGCTGGCGATCGCGGCAGTTCCTGAGGGATTGCCGGCAGTGACCACAATGACGCTGGCCCTGGGAATGCAGCGGATGGCGCGAATGAAGTCGCTGGTGCGGCGATTGCCGGCCGTGGAGACGCTGGGTTCTGTGACGGTGATTTGCACCGACAAGACAGGCACATTGACTCGCAACGAAATGACGGTATGTGCGTATGTGCTGGGTGAGCGTGAGATTGCGGTTTCGGGGACGGGTTATGGACTGGCGGGAGAATTTCGGGAGGGTGCAGTGTCATTGCGGGTGGGGGATGACGAGCAGCTGGGTCTGGCGTTGCGGATTGGTTTATTGTGCAATGATGCGCGGGTTGAACGCACGACGGCACAGGCTTTGGTGTTTGGAGATCCGACAGAGGCGGCGCTGACGATTGTGGCCGAGAAGGCGGGGCTGCAACCGGCTGTTGTGCGGGCGGCATATCCGCGGCTGTCGGAGGAGCCGTTCAGCAGTGTGAGTCGGCGGATGGTGACGGTCCATCGCACAGCGGAAGGTCAGACGCTGGGTTTTTTCAAGGGTTCTCCGGGGGTGCTGCTGTCAGCAAGTTCGTCGGAGTTTCACGCGGGGGGTGTGAGACCATTGACGGCGGCGCAGCGGCGTGTTCGGGAGGATGCGAATCTGCGGCTGGCAACTCGTGCGCTGCGTGTTCTGGGTCTGGCGTATCGAGTGCTTCCGGAGCGGTATGATGAGTCGGATCTGCAGGGGGATTTGATTTTTGCGGGTCTGGTGGGGATGAGTGATCCGCTGCGAGATGAGGCGCAGCGGGCGATAGCGCGATGTCGGGAAGCGGGCATTCGCACGGTGATGATCACGGGTGATCAGCAGTCGACGGCCGCAGAGATTGCGCGGCAGCTGGGAATTGACGTGGACCTGCAGTCTCGCCCGCTGCGTATTGTGCATGGTCGAGAGCTTTCGGAGCTGGATGAACGTGGCTGGCAGCGTGTGGTTGCGGAGGCGGCGGTGTTTGCGCGGGTGTCTCCTGAGCACAAGGTGCAGATTGTGCGTGCGCTGCAGCAGCAGGGCCACGTGGTGGCGATGACGGGCGATGGCGTCAACGATGCTCCGGCGCTGAAAACCGCCGACATCGGGATAGCGATGGGGATTCGGGGAACGGCGGTGGCGAAAGAGCAGGCCGACATGGTCATTACTGACGACGATTTTTCGAGTATTGTGGGGGCCGTTGAGCAGGGTCGGATCATTTACGACAACATCATCAGGTTTCTGCATTACCTGTTGTCGTGCAATTTTTCGGAGATTCTGACGATCTTTCTGGCGATGATGCTGGGCTGGCCGTTGCCACTGGTGGCCCTGCAGATTTTGTGGCTGAATCTGATCACGGACATTTTTCCGGCGTTTGCGCTGGCGCTTGAGCCTTCATCACCGGATGCGATGTTTCGTCCGCCGCGTGATCCTCGTGAGCCTCTGCTGACGCTGCGGTTTGCGGGGTTGATTGTCTGGCAGGGTTTGTTGCTGGCGACGGTGACGTTGCTGGCATTTGGCGTGGGGCTGCGATGGTATGGTTTGGAGTCAGAGGGATTGCGGCGATCGACAACTCTGGCCTTCATGACACTGGCGTTAACGCAGGTGCTGCATGCTTTCAATGCGCGTTCGCAGCGGCGTTCAATTTTTACGAGCCGTCTGTTCACAAACGTCTGGTTGTGGGTAGCGGTGGCAGCGTGTCTTTTGTTGCAGTGTGCGGCAGTTTATCTGCCGTTGTTTCAGCGAGTTTTGCAGACGGCATCGCTGGATCTGGCGGACTGGTTTTTGATAACGGGCTGTTCGTTTTTGCCGGTGATGATTGTTGAGCTGCGGAAATTGATTCGGCGGGCGTTTAGGTTTTAGGTTTTCAGTTTTCAGTTTTCAGTTTTCAGTTTTCAGTGGTCAGTGGTCAGTGGTCAGTGGTCAGTGG
>CAITYU010000245.1 GCA_903896675.1 uncultured Planctomycetaceae bacterium | reverse complement strand
CGACAACTCCTTCACACGCTTACGACCCTCCTTCGCACGGTCATCCCACGCCTTCACTGCAGCCGCATGTCCCGCCTTCGCTGCCTCATACTCAGCCATCGCCTGATCCCAGGCCTTCTGTGCCTCTACCTTTGGATCGGCAGCAGGCTGAGCCTCAGCAGCAGGCTGAGGCTTAGCAGCAGGCTTCGGCTCATCACCCGCCGCCGCAGGGGCAGGGGACTCCGTTGCCGGTGCAGTCGGGGCGGCCGGTGCAGTCGGGGCAGTCGGGGCAGTCGGGGCCGGATCCTGAGCAGCCGCAGGAGCCGCTGCCGGTTCGGCTGCCGCCGGAGTCGCCTGAGGCTCATCACATGCACCCGGATCTGCCGGCTTTGCCTCAGTCGGCTTCTCTTCCGGAGCCGCCTCGGGAGCTGGTTCAGCCGGTGCAGGTGCAGCAGGAGCAGCAGGCTTCTCCGCTTGAGCTCCCTCGGCCGGGGCCGCAGGCGCTGCTCCGTCGTTCAATATCGCAGGCTTCTCCGGAGCCACCGGCTCTTCCGGTTTCGGTCCCAGCAATCCCTCGTCATAGTCCACCTTCACCAGCAGGTAACGACGTGGCCCCTTCTCAGGCCCCTCAGTCGCCGCCGGCTCATCAGCGGCCTTACCGTCCGCACCTTCCTTCGCTGCCTCAGGCTTTTCACCCTCCGCCGCGTCGGATTTCAGACCCACCTCGATGTCCCTGGCTGTCCCGCGGGCAATCTCACCGAAATACAGCGTGTACCGCACGCCGTTGCTGGTGCCCGCAATCAATTCCCCCTCGTTCGATACCAACTGCACGGAATTCTGTGGCCCGCGAGCCACAAAATATCCCTGCCGCTGCATGTCCGCCTGCAATACCTGACGCAGCAACGGGTTCTGAGACACCTCGTCGGAAACCGTCAGATCCGCATTCAACCCCTGCGGCTTGGGACGCACTCCCACAATCTTCAACTGGTCAAGGTTCCGAACGAGATCAGTAACCGTAGCTTCCTTCACCTGCTCGGCCTCAGCATTCAACCCATCCAGGCCCCACTTGCCGGCCGTCTTATCCTTGACGAAGTCCAGCACTTCGCCCTGATTGATCGTCCCCTGCTGCTCGTCGACCGAATAACGATTGACCAGAACACGAGTAATGTCCGGCTGGTTGACCTTCAACAGGTCCGGTTCAATCCAGTCCGCAAATTTTGTCGACAGATCCACCGTCATCTTCGCAATAAACACCGTGTTCTTGTCAGGCTGCCGCACGTAATAATGGGAATCACGCCCTTCTACAGCCCGTCCCACAATCAAATCCACAAGCCCGTTGCCACTGCCGTCCTTCAGGGACAACCTTGTGCCACGCGGATCCTTGCCGTCAGCAGCAGTCGCAGCCTCAGCTTCCGGGTCCTGCACTCCGTAACGTCCCCAGTCTTCCTTGCTGCGACTCTGCACGGCAACCTTGCGGATGCCGATCATCGAAGCCGCAGTGCGAGCCAGTCGTTCGGCAGCCTCAGCCGGATAATCATGATGGGATGGGATCACCCAGAATCCCTGATCATTCTTTTTCACGGAAAAGGACTGCTTCTCCTTCTGCTCCGTGTCAAACTTCGCCACGCTCAGTTCGGTGGCCTTCAGAGGATCCACGAAGTCCGGAAAGAACTCCTCACCCACCTCCGAAAACCCTTCGACAGACTTCGGAGCACTGGCGAAGTTCACCAGAAACGCAAGCAGCAGCGATCCGCCCGCTGTGCCCAGAAACATCAGTGTTCTTTTTGTAGAATTCATGTCTCAGCCTCAGCTCTTCCTTCGATTCGGATTGATTGACTGCTGCTCTGCCAGATTTCGCATCCCCAGAAACAGCATGCCAAAGCAGATGGGCAGAATTGCCGGCACAATGCAGGCCACAATTCGCACCGTGTTTTCCACTCGCCGCACTTGCCGCTTCATCTCGACCGCAGAACGGCGCACACGCGAATTCACATCCCGCTCCAGTTGCTCCTTGCGGACCTCAAGCTGCCGATTGAGCTGCTGCTCCTTCTGGCTGACCTGCACTTCGCGACTGCGATCATCCAGCGTCTCGTCCTTCTCAATACGGCTGATCTCGTCACGCAGCTCCTTCTCTGCCGTCTCCAGTGCCTTGTCCATGGCAGCCTGCGCCTCCCTCTCATCCAGATTCAGCTTCTCACGCAAAGCACCCGTTTTGTCCTCGACAAACTTCAGAGTCCTCAGGGACTCGCGACGGGAACGCAGATCAATAAAGGTCTCGTCGCCCGCCAGTGAATCCACCGCGTTCAGCACAAACGTCACGTTATCGAACTGCACATCCAGCATGCCCCGGTTGCGTTCCATGAAAAACCAGTCCGTGATCATGTCCAGATCCGCACAGAAGATCACATTCAGCGGGTTTTCCTTCGATTCGTTCCGAATGTGCGCCGCGATCACGTGACCGCCGCCGTCATTGTTGCGACGAATGTTCGGCTTGATCTCGCGGGACGGCGACATCGAAAATGGACTGAATGACGCCGCTGTGTAGTCATCCCAGCCCAGCAGGCCCGAACTCCGGCTGGTCCTCAGCAATGGCTCAAATGTCTGCTCCTTCCGACCAGCCCGATCGCTGATCGTACCAGGGTACAGCAGCACCAGATCCTGCAAAGCCCTCGTCGCAGCACTGGCGCCGGAGAACGGCTCCGCATCGCGACCGGACTTCGACAGAAACACATACTCCGGCGGCAGCGTGCCAAACTGAGTGTGAGGATTGCTTTGATCATACGTGACCTGACCGTTATCCCACTTCACATTCAGCAAAGTCATCAGCCCCGTCAATTCGCCGTTGTCCGCCTTCTGCTCCGGCGGAGGACCGCCAAACATGCCACCCCCACCAGCCTTCGGCATCTTTGGAGCCATCGACAGACCGGCCTGCGTCTGGAACACAAAAGGACAGGGGTCATCAAACACCAGAGTCGGTCGCCCCGACTTCACATACTCAAGGAAATTATCCATCTGCGGCTGAGTCAGTGACGATGGCATGATCGCCAGCAGCACATCAAACGCCTCGGTCGGCTTCTTCTCATCCGCCGGCTTGTCGCCATCAGCCGCCTGTCCGCCTTCCTGCTTCGCAGCATCGGCTGCCGGTTGCGCTTCAGGAATCAGCTTCTGCGAGGGATTGACAGCCACGACCTGGTACTGTTTCTGCAGCTCACGCACAATCTCCCACCGCCCGCCACCCGCACCCTCAGTCATCACCTGAGCATCCGTCAGCAGCACTCCCAGCTTCAGCCGCTTCTCGGCCGATACCGTCCGCAGCGATCGCGTCAGCTCATACTCAATCGGCAGCCCCTTGCCGAAAAATGGAATCACCAGTTCGTCCGAAGCACTCTGGATGAATGCACCAAGGAACACCTCGGCCTCCTCCCGCTTGCCGTTGCGGTCATACTGCAGCCGCACCGGCTCAATGCCCAGCGCCCGAGCCTGCTCGGCCTCCTCACTGAACGGCTCCACCAGAGTCTCACGAACCTCCACAGCACCACCACTGGACCGTCCGAACTCACGCAGCAGACCCACCAGTTGCCGCCGAGTCTCCACGTAGTCCGCAGGCACCTCAGGACTGAGGAATGCCTGTATGGTCACCCGCTGTGTATCCCGGATTCCAGCAATTGTCTGCCGAGTCGCAGCAGACAGTGTAAACAGATTCTCCGCCGAAAGGTCCGCACGCAGTGGCATCCGCGACAGCATAAACAGCAGTGATCCACAGGTGACGGCCACACAAACGGTCCGCACCACGTACTGCAGACCAGCCGACTTCTCAGTCCCCTCAGCCCAGCGACGCTTCGAAATCACCACAAGATTGGCATACAGCATCACCAGCGAAAAGAAGACGAACCAGCAGATTCCCGTCAGCGGCAGCACACCCACACTGAAGTCCAGCAACTGCTGCTGCAGACTGAGTGCCGACAGTGCGTTCCGCAGCGTATACAGATCTTTCGCTCCACCAGCCAGACTGGCCAGCCACTCCACCACATCGGTGACGTGATACAGCAGCACCGGCACGCAGCAGAACACCACTCCGATCACAAACGCCACCGTCGCACTGTTCGTCAGTGCCGACGCCAGCATACCGGCCGTCAGCAATGCACACCCCGCAAACCAGTAACCCGCGTAAGCGCAGAAAACCGCTCCCGGGTCAGGACTGCCAAGCAACAGCAACACCAGCACATTCACCAGCGAAAACAGCAGCGCCACCGTATACACGCCCACAACCGACAGATACTTGCCGAGCAGTACCTCCACTTCCGTTGCAGGCATCGTAAACAGCAGTTCGTCCGTGCCCAGCTTCCGCTCGTCCGCCCACACCGTCATCGTAATGGCCGGAATGACAAACAGCAGCAGCCACGGAAATGCTCCCGTCAACTGATCCAGATTCGCCTGATTTGCCGCAAAAAAGGCATCGGAAAACGTCATCGATGCTGCAGCAACACAGAACACCAGAATAAACAGATACCCAAGTATTCCGGAAAAGTAGCTGCGGAAATTCCGCAGCGCAACTGCCCTGATTACATGACTGCGAAGCATAGCCCTCACCCCGAATCTTCGTCGCAAACTCACGTCCACACGCCGCAATACCAGCCCACCAACACCATTCAGTTTGAACCAGCCGTGGTCTTCCGGCGGAAATTCTCTTCCATTTCAACTTCGTTCTGTCCCAGACCCGTCGTCGGGCCATCAAACACCACACGGCCGTTGTTGATCAACACGACTCGATGACACACCGCCCGCACCTCCTGCAGAATGTGTGTCGACAGCAGAATCGTTTTCGTCTGAGCCAACTCCTGAATCAGCTCTCGTACACCCTGCACCTGATTCGGATCCAGACCGCTGGTCGGCTCGTCCAGAATCAGCACCGCAGGATCGTGCAGCATCGCATGCGCCATCCCCACACGCTGCCGAAAACCTCGCGACAGCTTCGCTATCGGCTTCCGCCACACTTCCGCCAGCGAACACTTCTCTGCGACCCAGGCAAGCCGCCCGGCCAGATAATCACCTGACAGGCCTCGCACCTCTCCCATGTACGTCAGCAGAGACTCAGGCGTCATCTCCACGTACAACGGCCCGTTCTCCGGCAGATACCCCAGATGCTCGCTCGCCTGCAGACGCGCGTCCGCAATGCTGTGCCCCGCGATGAAAGCCTCGCCGCGGCTGGGAGCCAGAAAGCCGGTCAGCATCTTCATCGTTGTACTCTTCCCAGCGCCGTTCGGCCCCAGAAAGGCACACACCTGACCGCGAGGTACACTGAAACTGACATCGCGAGTCGCTGCAAAGTCCCCGTAGAACTTGCTCAGTCCCCGCGCCTCAATCATCACTTCAGTCGAAACCACCGTCGCCGGTGCCGCCTGCTGCTTCACAGAACCCATATGTCCTGCCCCGAAAAATACCACCCGAACGATCGCCGAAACCACATTGCTGATCAGCAAATGCGGCCCAACTTCAAATCACGACCTATCTTCCCAGATCCAGACGCGAATTCCAGCGCACCCCGGATTCCACGAATCGTAAACACCACACTCACACCACAATCACTCCACAGACCCCGCAAGGTCACCCCGCAGAAGCACAACAAAGCGTTTGAAAAACCTGAGAAAAACTCGATCCCAAACAATTCCATCAACCCGGGTGCCAGAACGGCAGTCCAGCGTTTTCAAATTCCCAACCGCAAAAAACATGCCGATTCCGGAAGGTGGACGTGCCCCCGCATCACCGCCCGTTTCAGACAATGAGCCCAATTCCAACTTCCCAGCAGTCCCGACTTTCTGCACAATCCAACACGCCGCCAACGAACTCACCCAGAGGTCGGTTTCAAGGCGGCACAAGGAATCCCCCGGAGTATTCAGGTCATGGCCCTGCTCGGCGTAAACATCGATCACGTTGCCACCATCCGCCAGGCCCGACGTGCCTCCGAACCTGACCCGGTACAGGCTGCCGTTCTGGCCGAATTGGGCGGAGCAGACTCCATCACAATTCACCTGCGCGAAGACCGGCGGCACATTCAGGACCGCGACGTTCGCCTCCTCCGCGAAACCGTCCGACTCAGACTCAATCTGGAAATGGCCGTCTCTGACGAAATTACCCGCATCGCTCTGCAGACCCTCCCCGATCAGGCCACCCTCGTACCGGAACGCCGGGAAGAAGTCACCACGGAAGGCGGACTCGACGTTATTACGCACGCTCAGCGGATCAGTCAGTGCGCGGCACAGCTGACCGGGGCTGGAATCCTCGTCAGCCTGTTCATCGACCCCGATGTTCAACAGGTCCGCAAAACCGTGGAACTCAACATCCCCGCAGTGGAGCTGCACACCGGAGCGTGGGCCGAAGCTCGCACTCCGGCTGCTCGCGCCGCCGAACTGGATCGCCTCCGCGAAGCCGGCCTGTACGCTGTCTCGCAGGGCCTGATGCTGAATATGGGACACGGACTGACCTATGACAACGTTCGCCCCGTCGCCAGACTCCACGGCGTCCATGAACTCAACATCGGACATTCCATCATCTCCCGCGCCGTTCTTGTGGGCCTGGAACGCGCCGTCCGGGAAATGAAACAACTGGTCGCCGGCCCCACGCTCTGAATTTCCGAATCACAACTCAGGTACTCGCATGCCCGGTAACTCCTTCGGTCAACTGTTCCGCATCACCACCGCCGGCGAAAGTCACGGCCCTGGAAATGTCGTGATCATCGATGGCGTACCGCCAGGCATCCACCTTTCACCCGATGACCTCCGTCCCGATCTGGCCAGACGTCGCCCCGGCCAAAGTCTGCTCACCACCCAGCGGCAGGAACAGGATGAACCGGAAATCCTCTCCGGTGTCTTCGACGGACGTACCACCGGTACCAGCCTTGCAATCCTGATCCGCAACACCGACCAGCGCAGCAGTGACTACTCCGATATCCGCGACAAATACCGCCCCGGGCACGCGGACTTCACCTTCGATGCCCGCTACGGATTCCGCGACTACCGTGGAGGTGGTCGCAGCAGCGCCCGCGAAACCACCGCACGAGTCGCTGCCGGAGCCGTTGCAAAAAAACTCATTCTTGAAGCCTTCGGAGGCCAGGTGCTCGCATGGGTCTCACAGATCGGACCGCTGCGGGCGTCCGTTCTCCACCCCGAAAAAGTCACGCTGCAGCAGATCGAAACCCTGCCCGATGGCTCACCAAATCTCGTCCGCTGCCCCGACCACAGCATCGTTCCGCAGATGGTCGCCCTGATTGATGAAGTACGACGAGACCTCGATTCCATCGGAGGCGCAGCTCAGATCGTCGCCACCGGAATTCCCCCCGGACTGGGTGACCCGGTCTTCGACAAACTCAAAGCCGATCTCGCCAAAGCACTCTTCAGCCTGCCCGCAGTGCTGGCTGTCGAATATGGCATCGGATTCGGCTGCTGCGAACTCCGTGGCAGTCAGAACAACGATGACTTCATCCCCGGTTCCGCCAGCCCGGCTAACCCACACGCCCCGCCCGTCGCTGTCGCCAGCAATCGTCACGGTGGCATGCTGGGAGGCATGTCGACCGGAGCACCCATCCTGCTGCGTGCCGCCGTAAAACCCACCAGCAGCCTCGCACGCGAACAACAAACCGTCACACGCACCGGCCAGCCCGCCACGATCCGGACCACCGGTCGCCACGATCCCTGCCTGCTGCCTCGGTTCATTCCCATGGCCGAAGCGATGACCGCCATCGTCCTCGCCGATCACTGGCTCCGCTGGCAGGCCATCCGTCCACATTGAAACTCCGCAGACCAGCGTCGCAGCACCAACAGAAATCACCGGCATGAACACGGCAATCCCAAACTCGTCCCGAAATGAACCGCTGTTCCAGTGCCCCCCCGATGTCCACAACGAAGTCTACGACACTGAAGGACAGCCCCGACCGCACTGGCAGAGATTTCTGCAACTGTTCCGCACCATTCCACCCGCTGATTTCGCTCGCCGCAACCTGCAGGCCGACCGCATGCTCCGGGAAAATGGTGTCAACTACCACTCCCCCAGCGATGGCGGTGAAGGAGCTCGACCGTGGAGACTTGATCTGCTGCCGCTGGTCACCACTGCCGCCGAATGGGCCGCCGTTGAAACAGCACTCGCACAGCGCGCAAAACTCCTCAACCTGATCATCGCTGATATTTACGGACACCGACGACTGCTTGAATCAGGACTGCTGCCCCCCGAAGTCCTCTTCGCAAACCCCGAATACCTCCGCCCGTTCTGCGACCTGCAGAACGGCGATCAGTCACCCATGTTTCTCTACGCTGCCGAACTGGCTCGCCGCGCCGACGGGACCTTCTGTGTCATGGCCGATCGCAGTGAAGCCCCCGCCGGACCCGGCTTCGCACTCGAAAATCGCATCGTCAGCTCTCGCTCCATGGCCTCCGGTTTCAAACAACTGGCGGTCGAACGCCTCGCACCGTTCTTCGTCAGACTGCAGAACTCTCTCCGACGACGCACCGCACGTCCCACCGACAGCCCCCGCATCGTGCTGCTGTCCAGCGGCCCCGGTCATCCTTACTACTTCGAAGACGTCTACCTCGCCAGATACCTCGGCTACACTCTCGTCGAAGGCGGCGATCTCGCTGTCCGCAGCGATGTCCTCTGCATGAAAACCCTTTCCGGACTGGTCCCTGTCGACATCGTCATGACCCGCTGCGCCGAAGCCGGACTCGACCCACTCGAGCTCGGTGGCTACTCAGCTCACGGCGTACCCGGAATCCTCAATGCCGTCCGAGCCCGCAATGTGGCCGT
>CAITYU010000244.1 GCA_903896675.1 uncultured Planctomycetaceae bacterium | reverse complement strand
GGTGACAGCACCAGACAGATCAGACCCGATCCCACCGCGAACAGCATAATCTGGAGAAATACATCCCCGTAGACCATCACAGTCTGCAAAGGTGCCGGAATGCCCGGCTCCGCAGAACCACCATGCTCACTGCCCGTCAACTGAGAAACCATGGCCGCCAGATACTGCGAGAATGCCGTAGCCAGATACCATGCACCCATCACCGTACTGACCAGCACTTTCGGTGACAACCGCGCAATCATCGACAGCCCCACCGGTGACAGACACAGCTCGCCTGTCGTATGCAGCACATACCCCAACAGCAGCCATGACACACCCACCATGCCCCGCGCATCATGCTGCACGGCACCATACCAGAATGCACCGAATCCAAGCCCGACCTGAATCAGCCCGAGGGCAAACTTCACCGGCGGAGACGGGTCAAGCCCCCGCGCTCCCAGCGTTGACCAGATCCAGGTGAAGACCAGGCCGAAAATCAGAATGCAGACTGCATTCACTGACTGGAATGTGCTGGCCGCCAGCTCACCATCCCGGGCTGTCACACCCATCCCCACGTTGTCCGCCGCCACGGTCCAGTCAATGGTGAAGTTGAAGTTCGCCTGATCACCCTTCGCTGCTTCGTCTGCCCGCAGCTTGTCCAGTTGGTCCATAGTAAACAGGGTTGTGCCGTTCGTGTAACCCAGCTGCTCCTGAGTCGGCTGCAGTTGAATCACCGTCCCGATATCAGACTCAGCAATCAGCCGATCTACTTCCGCTACGCGATCCACATTCCGATCCGCAAAATTGTTCAGGCTGCTGCCCGCCTGCTCAAAGAAGGACCAGAACAGCATTGAGAAAAACGTCAGAGTCAATACGACCAGCATGCGATGGCGGGCTATCCGCTCCATCGTCAGCGTCTGCAGAATCAGAGAACCAAAGGCGATCACGCCAGTCAGGATCAGTAACAGACCCGCCGGCTTACTCACCTCAGCCAGAAAGATCGACAAAACTGCCGCTCCCGGTATCTGCGAGGTTTCCACCTGCTTCACCGTCTCTGCAGACACCAACTGCAGCGGCTCGGGAAACACCAGTTTGAATCCCGACACGAACATTGCCACGACAGGAATCGCCACGGCCACACCACCAAGTACCATCAGCAGCATTTCCTTTGACACCGGACCGGATTTCAGAGTACCAGCAGTCTGCGGCAATCCACCACGGCCAAGCGCCACGATGGAAACTCCGGCAGCTACGGCCAGACAAACCGCAACAAATGCGTTCAGGGCAATCGCTGCCGGGTCGCTGGGACGATACACCAGCAGGGCCACCACCGCCGCCGCCGCACCCACGGCAATCATCAACTGCGTCACCAGGTTCGGCATGATGAACACCGCCAGACCCACCATCATCCCAATCGTCGCCAGACCAAAACCATAATGCCAGCCGTAGTTCTCACCAATGTAACCACACAGCAGAGGGCTCATGGCAGCCCCCATGTTCACTCCCATGTAGAAAATCGTGTATCCGGCATCCCGTCGAGGGCTGCCGGCAGGATACAGGGTTCCCACAATCGTGGAGATGTTCGGTTTGAAAAAACCGTTCCCTATGATCACCAGCGCCAACGCAAAATAGAAGGCCTTCTCATTGCTGATGCCCATCAGCAGGTGACCAGCCGCCATCAGAATACCACCCAGAATCACCGCCAGTCGCTGACCCAGCAGACGGTCCGCCAGTAAACCTCCGATGAACGGAGTCATGTAGACCAGAGCGGTGTAAGCCCCGTAAACCGTGTAAGCCTGACTGTCGCTGAACTTCAGGAAGTCCTTGGTCATGTAAAAGATCAGCAGCGCCCGCATGCCGTAGTAGGAAAAACGTTCCCACATCTCGGCAAAAAACAGGTTGAACAACCCTGTCGGATGCCCCAGCAGCTGCGGCGAATTCCCCACAGGAGACGCAGCAGCCTCAGTTCCCATATGCATGACACTTCCCCAACTCGACAAAGAGTGCAACACCCCCGGCATCAGCCACCGGATGACCGGCAGAGCATAGCGGTGACTGCCTGCCCCTGACAACCTCAGAGCCCCCGTTTGATGGCCTCGTCACCGCTTTCCAGACCAGCCCGAAGCCTGATCGCCAGCATTCAGGCCCCGACTGTCTGTTCTCACGGCAAACTCGCCCGGATTCCGCGCACCGCACGAGCCGGCCGAAGACACGCTCGCCAACCTCCCTGTCGCTCAGCACCACCAGCAGCACCACCGACCGCCCGGTCACACAGCAACCCTGCTCACGAACATGGCAACCACGACACACGCATTCCAGCAGAATGTGCCCGTCGCATCCCATCACCGGTGTTCTCGATCGCAACCCATCGCAAATCGCGGAAATGGTCCGGCGTTTGCCTGAAGAGACACAAACAGAGCACCGCAGTGCCACCGCTGCCAACTGCTCAATTCCTGCCGACTGCAGTCAGGGAAGTCTGAGCCCCGAGGAAATCTGAAACATGCAACTTGTCCTTGACGAAATCCGTCGCTGGAAACTGTGGTTCCCCTTCTTCCAGGTACTGATCGCTGCCGTCTCAGCCTACGACTGCTGGCTCACGCTGCGATTCCGCGAAGTGATGCTGGAAACCGAGCAAAACCCGATTGGCCTCTGGCTGATCGAAGTGGCTTCGGGCGAAGTCTGGCTGTTCCTGCAGTTCAAAGCCGCCGGAACGCTGATGGTTCTGCTGCTGCTGTTCTGGATGTTTCTGCGAAACCTGAAATTCACCTTCACTGTCTCAGGTTCCATTGCCTCCGGACAAACTGCCCTGCTGGTCTACCTGGTCGCAGCCTGATCCTGAACTCACGGTCCGACAGCTCAATTACTTTGCTCGAGGTACCCAGTCCGAGGATTCACTGCGAGCCCCGTTCAGATAGTCGGTCACCCGCGCCAGAATGTTCGGATGCTGCGCCGCCACATCGGTCTTTTCACCCACATCAATCTGCGTATCGAACAACTGCGCCACACCGCCCAGTCGGCGAATGGCCTTCCATCGCTGCTGGTACAGACAGGCCTGCCGAAAACCTCCCTCGTGAAATTCCCAGTACAGAAACTCGTGCTGCCCCGCACGCTCGGGCTGACCACGAAATATCGGCACCAGACTGAGCGAATCCGTTGGCGACGGGGCAGGGCAGTCAGCCAGCTCAGCCGCCGTAGCCAGCACATCACCAGCATACCCCACATGCTCGCTGACACCACCCGCTGCGATCGTACCCGGCCACCAGGCCAGAAATGGTACCCGAATCCCGCCATCCGTGAGGCTGCGTTTCATGCCGCTGAAGGGACCCGCTGGCCTGAAACGCGACGGATTGTGCCCGCTTTCGTTATGGGGCCCATTATCACTGGAAAATAAGACCAGCGTCCGCTCCGCCAGCCCCAGCACTCGAAGTTCGTCCAGCAGACGCCCCACATGAGCATCGAGGCGAGTAATCATCGCGGCGTGGCCCCGATCCTGCTCTGACCAGTCGCGATCTGCGTAAGGGCCGAAATCCGGAACGTGAGCCCCGTTTCCCTGCTCCCGCGTCCGCTCGTTGTTGGCGTGCGGAGTCACCAGACTCAGGAACAGAAAAAATGGCCGCTCGCGCTGTTCACGAACAAACTGCAGACTGCGTTCCGTGAACAGATCATCCGCATATTCCACCGCTTCAGTCGCATAACCAGCACCCGCGGTTCCCACGGCATGCACAGTGTTTCGCAGCAGCACCCGCTGCTCATTCTGCCACAAAAAAGCCGGGAAGTGATTGTGAGCATGCATTTGGTTCAGATAACCAAAGAATTCATCAAAACCCTGTCGACCGGGCAATCCGGATTCCGCCGCTCCCACGTCGCCCAGACCCCACTTACCAAAAAGTGCTGTGCGATAACCGACCGAACGCAGCAATTCCGCCAGCGTCAGATCCTCAGGCCGCAAGGCCTGTGCTGACGGGTTCGCCGCACCCGCATTTCCGCGGACTCGAGTGTGACCGTGATGCTGCCCGGTCATCAGAACGCTGCGCGACGGAGCACACACCGTCGCCCCGGAATAAAATCGCGTGAATCGCAGACCTTCCGCCGCCATCTGGTCCAGTCGAGGCGTCTGAATCAACTGCTGCCCGTAGCAACCCAGTTCACCATACCCCAGATCGTCAGCCAGAATCAGAATAATCGACGGCCCACGACTGTCACCCGGCACCACCGTCGGCTGATCCACCTGGGCCATGGCCGACGGCGACCAAACCACACCCGAGGCCAGAAAACTGAGCAAAAAAACGACTTTCAAAGACTGCCACACGTCCCCTGACCCTCCCAACTGACACTTGAATCGTACGACGGCATCCTCACGCGTCCGACGGTTCGACGCAAGCGAGCACCCGTCGCCACAGGTCAGTTCGCCCCCGGAATTCTCGACCGCACAGCCCGAATCGCCCCCCAAATCCCCCCTCTCCCTTGCCCGGTCGCGCTAATTCACCCGTTCTCCCGCTTGAATAACCACATTTTCAATGCCAGAATAGGAAACTGGAGCGTCGGGCAGACCGGTTCCGACAATTCCCGGACGAATCACCACTGCTGGTGCAGGTTTACTACAGATCTGAGGGATGAAATGAAGTTTCTCGAAGGAAATACCGTCGGCATCGACCTTGGCACCACGTTCAGCGCCATCGCCATGCTGGACAAAGACGGCAACCCCACTGTCATTTCCAACGCCGATGGTCGGGAAATTACCCCCTCGGTCGTCCTCCTCGACGAAGACAAAGTTGTCGTGGGACCATCGTTCGAACGCATTTCCGTGGCCGATCCCTCGTCCATCGTGGAAGCCATCAAACGCGAAATGGGCAACAAAAACTATTCTGTCGTCTACCAGAACAAACGATTGACTCCCGAATTCATCTCTGCCCTCATCCTCAAAAAGATGAAGCAGGACGCCGAGAAGATCATCGGACCCATCGCCAATGCGGTGATTACCGTCCCCTACTACTTCAACGACGTTCGCCGCAAAGCCACCCAGGATGCCGGCAAGATTGCCGGCCTGAATGTCATCGACATTATCAATGAACCAACCGCCGCGACGCTCGCCTACGCATGGAGCAAAGGCGATTTCGGTCGCACCGACATCAAGGCCGACGAAAAAACCATCATGGTGTACGACCTTGGTGGCGGTACATTCGACGTCACAGTCGTTCGCTATACCCCCACCAACTTCCGCGTGCTGGCCACCGACGGTGACGTGATGCTGGGAGGTCTCGACTGGAGTAAACGCCTGTCTGACCACCTCGTCGAACAGTTCCGCCGCAAGTTCAATGCCGATCCCAGCGAAGATCCGGAAGCTCTCCGCAACTTCCAGCAGGAAGCCGAAGACGCCAAACGCGACCTCAGCACCAAAATGCAGGTCCCCATATCAGTCTATTATAAGGGAAACACTCTGTCGGTTTCCGTTTCCCGAAACGACTTCGAACGCATGACGGCAGACCTGCTGCAGCGAACCAAGGACACCACCGAACTGGTGCTTCAACAGGCCGGTATCGGACCGGGACAACTCGATGAAATCGTGCTTGTCGGTGGTTCAACCTACATGCCAGTGGTTGAACAGATGCTGCGCGAAGTCTGCCGGAAAGAACCTTCACGAGCTCTGAAGCCCGAACGGGCAGTTGCTGAGGGCGCCGCTATCCACGCCGCCATTCTGCAGGCTCGCCATGGCGTGAATTCCAGCGGTGTTGTGGATGCCCTGCAAAAGCGGCTCAAATCGGTCCGCACCAGCGACGTCAACTCACACTCCCTCGGCATCAAAATCACCGACCCGAAGGACCGCAGTCGCAAAATCAACCACATCATGATCCCTCGCAATACCCCCGTGCCGCACAATGTGCGGCAGAAATTCGGTACCAACACCGAAGGGCAGCAGCGGATTCACGTGGAAATCCTCGAAGGCGACGCCATCGATCCGGCAGCCTGCGAAATGATCGGTGACTTCCGCGTCTTCAACCTGCCATCCAACCTGCCAAAAGGCTCTCCGATCGAAATCACCTACGCCTACGACTCCGCCGGCCGGATCAACGCGTCTGCAAAGGAACTGACCGGTAACAACCAGGCCAGCACAGAGATCGTACGATCCGGTGGCATGAACGAAGGACAGATCACAGATGCCCTGACCGTACTGCAGAACGAGTACGAAGTGGAATGATGCCCCACTCGGCCCGTGGCTGAATTCGCAGGGCTCAGGCAGCACAGCCTGAGCCCTTTTCTTTTGATCAACTTGCATCGCCACGGGTGTTGACAGAGAGTGGTCCAGGCAGAACTGAAACAACCCCGAAAACATGGTTTCCGGCCTCAGGTTTTTCTCCCTTCGTCAGGGCGAAGCTCCGGCTGAGCCGAACGGCTTGCAAGGCACCTGAATCCCACGGCTCGGCAGGAGCCTCGCCCTCCCAGGTTTGCCGGCTCGGCGGGAAGCTCGCCCTCCCAGCGGGAACCACCGAGCACTGGTTCGGTGCCCCCAAACTTCAGGAGAACACCCATTTTTTGCTTCAAAAAGCTCAGCCCCGCCGAGCCCGCCGCAGACCCACCAGCATCAGCACCACCGTCACCGCCACACACAACTGCGGCAACCAATCCCCCAGCCTCGTATAGACGGCTGTCCGAGGATCCAGCGGGACCTGACCATGGATGATCCCGGAAAACTGCCGCCGCCACGCGCCGGTCGCAGGATCACGAAGCCCCTGCACGTCGGTCAACTGGGGCCGAGTCCCCTCCAGTGGCTCCTGCAGCACCTGAATGACTCCCGGATCCCGAATCCGTCCGTCTCCGTCAATGAACGCCGAAATCCCGCCGTTGACCGATCGCACCATCGGTACCCGGTTCTCCACGCAGCGAAATGCCGCCGTAATCAAATGCTGGTCCAGCTCACTGCTGCCCCGAAACCAGCCGTCATTCGTCAGATTGACCAGCAGATCACAGGTACCCCCGTTGGCATCCCGCTGCGCGGCCATGCGTCGCACAAGACCCGGCACCGTGTCCTCGAAACAAATCAGCGGAGACATTCGCCAGCCACCATACTCAAACATTCGCACATCCGACCCGGCATCAATCCCGAATCCCGCTCCAAACGGAGTCAATTCAGACAGCCACGGCAGAAGATCCTTCAGTGGTATGTACTCGCCAAATACCACCCGATGAATCTTGTCGTAACGCCCCACGTAACCGACATCCGGTCGCACAAAAGCCGCCGAATTGAAAACTCGAGTCCGGTTGTGGTCCGCCACCAGTGCCTCCAGTCCGATCATCAACGCAGCCCCCAAACCCTGCGAATGACCCGACAGACTCTTCTGCACTTCACCATTCCTGAATGGCTCCACCAGCAGAGATGACTCGTTTCCGTAATCCCTGAGGACATCCAGCGGAGCCTGGGCCAGAATCTGCTGGTCCGTCACGCCCTCCGCCACACTTCGCTCCGGCCACGGAAACATCGTCTCCGGCCACACCACAAGATCCGGCTGCAGTCTGATGGACGACTGCATCAGCACGTTGTGCACACGAAATCGTGACAGCACCAACTGAGCATCATGCTTCAGCTCCGGGGTAAAATTCCCCTGAATCAGTGACACCACCGGTCCAGGCGGAAATGCAGACGGACGTTCAGCCCGTACAGCACCATACACGAGGCACAAACACAGCACCCCCGCTGCAATCGCCGTCGGTACCACAACCCGCGTCCCCGGTTCCACGCCGGGTGAAACATCAAGACCCAAACGACGCAGCAGCGATGCCGGCACATACAGCACCAGCACACCGCTGAACAGGGCCACGACGAAACTGACACCCCACGCACCAGTCACATCCGCAATCTGTATCAATCCAATCCAGCGATACTGAGAATGCCCCAGAAAATACCACGCAAATCCGGTCAGCAGCATACCACGGGCGTACTCCAGCACCGTCCAGACCACCGGAACCGCCAGCCACACCGGCAGACCCGCTGCCGTCACGCGACGTCCCAGCAGCACAAACACAGGAAATGTCAGCCCAATCCACGCGGCCAGAGCCAACATCGCCACATACATCGCCGGATGGCCAAGCCGCATCCACTGCAGAGTCGCCGTGCCCCACAACAGCCCACAAGACCACAGCACTGCGTAGGTTTTGGGCGGCAAAGATCTGAGACGCAGCAGCAGACTCAACGGCAACAGCGCCAACCACGCCACCGCAGACAGTTCCAGCGGAGTAAACGCAGACCACAGCAGCACTGCCGACAGCAGCCCCAGCAGCCACACCGATCGCTGCAGGCCCTCACGGCGCACAACACCACTGCGACCGGCAGCGATAATCCGCTGCACCTCAGGACGCAATGCATCAGCCGCAGAACTATCACGCGCTTCGACCGTCATTTCGCGGCATCCATGCTGACGAAATCATTCGAAAACCACACAAAATCGGCCGAATCCGTCACGGATCCGGCCGATCAGGCTGCACGCCACGAAATTACTTCGCAGCCTTCTTCAGGGCCTTGGCCTTGTCTGTCGCTTCCCAGCTGAACGTCGGGCCGGTGCGACCAAAGTGGCCACCCTCAGCCGTCTTCAGGAAGATCGGACGACGCAGCTTCAAATGCTCGATGATCCCCTTCGGCGTCAACGGGAAATGCTCGCGAACCAGCTCGGCAATCTTCGACTCGGCAATGGTCGCCGTTCCAAACGTGTCCACACGCACGCTGACCGGATCAGCGACGCCAATCGCATACGCCAACTGCACTTCACACTGCTCGGCAAGACCAGCAGCCACAATGTTCTTCGCAACATAACGACCCATGTAGGCCGCTGATCGGTCGACCTTCGTCGCGTCCTTGCCCGAAAACGCGCCACCACCATGACGACCCCAGCCACCATACGTGTCAACAATGATCTTCCGACCCGTCAGACCGGTGTCACCATGCGGTCCACCCACCACAAATCGTCCCGTCGGGTTGATGTGGTACTTCGTTTTGCTGTCCAGCATCTCGGCCGGAATCACCCGCGAAATCACTTCCTTCTTCACGAAGTCCGCAATCGCCTTCTGGCTGACCTTTTCACCATGCTGAGTCGAAATGACCACCGCGTCCACCCGCACCGGACGATTGCCCTCATACTCGACCGTCACCTGACTTTTGCTGTCAGGACGCAGCCAGTTCACCAGACCTTCCTTCCGCACTTCCGTCAGACGATTGATCAGCCGATGCGCAAACGCAATCGGTACCGGCATCAACTCTTCCGTCTGATTGCAGGCATAACCAAACATCAGCCCCTGGTCACCCGCACCGTCCTTGTCCACGCCCTGTGCAATGTCAGGACTTTGACTGTGCAAGGCCACAAAGACGCGACAACTGTCCGCGTTGAAGCCAATATCATCCGAGGTGTAACCGATGTCACGAATGACTTTGCGAGTCACACCGACGTAGTCCACTTTGGCCTTCGTCGTGATCTCTCCAGCCAATACCACCAGATCCGTCGTGCACAGTGTCTCGCAGGCAACGCGAGACATCGGGTCCTGCTCCAGAATCGCATCCAGAATGCCGTCCGAAACCTGATCCGATACCTTGTCCGGATGACCCTGGCTGACGGATTCACTGGTAAATAAAAACCTGGACATCAAAGATAGTTCCTTGCGAGGCTTGCTTCCGAACAAACGGCCCAAACTTGTTCCGCACACACACCGACAGGACAATCCGCAGTGACCGACTATGATCTGCAGCACCCTCAGGCACCAGCAGCAGCCAGCACAACAGTCACCTGCAGCGTTTTGAATGGCTGGAAGTTTACTGGGTAAAGACGGGCAAAACAACGGAGTTTCGTGGGTTCTTGTCAGTTCTCTCGCCTCGTTCCACGGTAGATTCGCCAAAACTTCCCTATGTCACCAGCTCGCTCGGATGAGACATCCCCACGGCACCCATCCGCAGACACCGCGCTGCAGTCCGTCACCAATTGGTTCCTGCAGCGGCACTGGACCGTCTTCCCCTTCCAGCTGCAGGCATGGCAGCATTACCTCGCCGGACACTCCGGGTTGATTCACGCCACCACCGGCACCGGGAAAACTCTGGCCGCATGGCTCGGACCCGTCGCTGAAGCCCTTGCCGAAACCGAACAGCGACCCACGGCAACCGGAAACGATGCCCTGCGAGTCCTCTGGATCACACCCCTGCGCGCACTCGCTGTCGACACTCTCCACGCACTCCAGGAACCACTCACCGGACTCAACCTGAACTGGTCCGTCGAATCCCGCACCGGAGATACCTCCGCCGCCACACGCCGGAAACAGCGAAATCGACTCCCCACAGCACTCGTCACCACCCCCGAAAGCCTCTCACTGCTGCTCACCCGCAGCGATGCCCGCGAACAGTTCCGCAATCTGCGAGCCGTGATCTGCGACGAATGGCACGAACTGCTGTCCACCAAACGCGGCGTCCAGGTCGAACTGGCCCTCGCCAGACTGCGACGCTGGCGACCCAGCCTCAGAACATGGGCACTCTCCGCCACTCTCGGAAACCTGCCGGAAGCCCTCGCCGTCATCGCCCCCACACACCATCCCCACACACAAAACAACTCGCCGCCCGCCGTCATGATCCAGGGAGCCAGCCGCAAACAGATTGTCGTGGACTCCCTGATCCCCGCACACATCGAACGCTTCCCATGGGCCGGCCACATGGGCCTCAATCAACTGCCTGAAGTCCTCGCGACCGTCGAACAGGCCGAATCCACCCTGATCTTCACAAACACGCGCTCCCAGACCGAAGCGTGGTACCACGCCATGCTCCACGCTCGACCCGACTGGGCCGGACTGATCGCGCTGCACCACGGATCGCTCGACCCGGCCACCCGCAACTGGGTTGAAGACGGACTCCGCGCAGGAAAACTGCGAGCCGTCGTCTGCACCAGCAGCCTCGATCTCGGCGTCGACTTCAGCCCGGTGGACCGAGTCCTGCAGATCGGCTCGCCCCGCGGAGTCGCCCGGCTCCTGCAGCGTGCCGGACGCAGCGGACATCGCCCCGGTGCCGTCAGTCGAGTCACCTGCGTTCCCACACACGCCTTCGAACTCATCGAAGCCGCCGCCGCGCGAGACGCCATTGCTGCCGGACAGCTTGAAGGACGCCAGCCACACCACGCTCCCGTTGACGTACTCTGCCAGCACCTCGTCACCATCGCCTCCGGATCCGGTTTCGACTCAGATGACCTCTGGCAGGAAGTCCGCACGACGGCCTCCTACCACCAACTCACCCGCGACGAGTGGGACTGGGCCCTCGATTTCACCGCCCGCGGTGGCCAGTCCCTGCGCGCCTATCCCGATTACCATCGCCTCCGGGAATTTGAAGGTCTCTGGTTCGTCGGCAGCGAACGCATCGCTCGACAGCACCGCATGTCCATCGGCACCATCACCAGCGATGCCAGCCTCACCGTCCAGTACCTCGGCGGACCCACACTCGGAACCATCGAAGAATCGTTCCTTGCCAAAATCAACCCCGGGGAAACCTTCCTCTTCGCCGGGCGCACCGTCGAACTGGTGCACATCCGCGATATGAAGGTCTACGTCCGCAAGGCACCGTCGTCAAAACAGGTCCGGATTCCGCGGTGGATGGGAGGCCGCATGCCGCTGTCCACCGAACTTGCACACGCTGTCAGGCTGCGACTGGACCACGCCGCCAGAGGCATCTTCGAAGGCCCCGAACTCACCGCCGTACGCCCACTCCTCGAACTGCAGGCACGCTGGTCCGAAATCCCCCGACCCGCCGAACTGCTCATCGAACAGATCCGCTCCCGCGAAGGCTTCCACACTCTCATCTACCCGTTCGCCGGCAGACTTGTGCACGAAGGACTTTCCGCCCTGTTCGCCTGGCGGATGTCACGTTTGCAGCCCATCACCTTCACGATGTCCGTCAACGACTACGGTTTCGAACTGCTCTCAGCCACAGAACCGGAACTCGAACGAGCACTGCAGCAGGGATTGCTCAGCCCAGACTCACTGATGGACGAATTGCAACAATGCATCAACGCTGCGGAAATGGGCAAACGGCAATTCCGGGAAATCGCCCGAGTCGCCGGGTTGGTGTTCCAGGGATTCCCCGGTCAGCCTCGCTCAGCCCGACAACTGCAGGCCAGCAGCGGTCTGCTGTACGATGTGTTCACCAGCTACGACCCCGAAAACCTGCTGCTCCGACAGGCCGGTGCTGAGGTTCTGGAACGACAGTTGGAACACTCCCGACTGGTCAGCACGCTGCACCAGATGCAGCAGATGCAACTGGTGCGTCGACAGCCTCAACGCTTCACACCGCTGGCGTTCCCGCTGATCGTCGCGCGACTTCGAGAGAAACTCAGCAGCGAAAAACTGTCCGACCGCATCGCTCGCATGACACTGCAACTGGAATCCGCCGCCGACAGATAATCTGCCCGCCCCTGCAGCTGCTGCCGTTCCGTGACTATTCCGCCGTTCCGTTACTATTCCGCAGTCGCTTCCACCGTCGCCTGATTGTCAACACTGCGAACACCCGGCTGCAGACGCAGCAGATTCGCTGCCAGCCGTGAGGCCTCTGCGGAAGGAACAGTACCCTGCAGCACCGCCACACCGTTGCCGCTCAACGAGACACTCAACCCGGACAACTGAGGATTCCTGGCGGAAAACCTCTGCAGTGAAGCCTGATTTGCCGGGGCTGTCCGGCCTGCAGCCTGCAGATCTCGAGCCGCAGGACCCGAGAAATTTACCCGCAACGCCGTCTTGATCTGCCGCGGACTGCCAGTCGTACCCATGCCCTGATTCGTCATCCCCTGGTTCTGCTGGAATGCCTGAAACTGACGGTTACTGCGATTCGAATTCCCCTGCATCCCGGCACCAACGAAATTCTGAGCACCACTGCCGCCGACAAAACCCTGCGCCTGTGAGTCCGTGGACTGACCTCCGTTCAAACCGGAAGTTCCACTGCCAGACAAGCCAGACTGACCGCCACTGCCTGACAGCGAAGACATCGAACCGCCGGTGCTGTTGCCACCGAATCCACTGGTCGTGCTGTTGGTGCCACTGGAGCCACGGCTGCTTGTCGACGTTGACGATGTTCCCGTGGATGTGCCAGTACCAATCCCGCTACCACCAATCCCTGCGCCACTAAAACCCGACAGACCAGCCAGCCCCGACAACGTAGACAGATCCGGAAAGCCCGAAAGCCCGGACAGTGCCGAAAGTGCACTCAGTTTCGAACTGCTGCTGCCACCACCGCCTCCGCCAGACTGACAGAAACCAGGCTGCAACTGCATCATCACAGTGAGAAACGCTACCGTAGAACACAGCCGGATACTGTTCATGCGCACACCCGTATTCGAATCGAGAAAGCACTGGCCTCTGGATTTAACACTATTGTCGGCTGAATGTCACCGGCAGATGTCTGAAAACATCTGCGGAATTCGGCGGAAAATCGGGCTTGGCCCGTAAGCCGCAGGTTGAACAGTCCGGATGGCCACCTTTCCCTCAGTGCAGCCGGTTGTAACCGTTCAATGCCGCCACCCGGTAAGCTTCCGCCATCGTCGGGTAATTGAATGTCGTGTTGATGAAATACAGCAGGGAATTCTGCGGAGCCGGCTGGGCCATAATCGCCTGTCCAATGTGAATAATTTCGCTGGCGTTCACTCCGAAACAGTGCACGCCCAGCAGTTCCAGAGTCTCCCGGTGAAACAGAATCTTCAGCATCCCCACCGGTCGCCCCATGATCTGAGCCCGAGCCAGATTCTTGAACATCGAATGCCCCACTTCGTAGGGAATACAGGCCTCCGTCAGCTCGCGTTCTGTCCGCCCAATGCTGCTGATCTCCGGACTTGTGTAGATCCCTGCCGGAATGTCGCAGATGCGAAAGTTGTCCGATCCGCCCTCACCCAGGTGACGCGCTGCAAACCGGCCCTGAATGTACGCCGCACTCGCCAGCGCCGGAACGCCAATTACATCACCCACGGCGTACACGTGCGGCAGCGCCGTCTGCATATTGGAATTTACCTCAATCTGTCCACGATGATTCGGCTGAATTCCGATCGTCTCCAGCCCCAACCCCTCCGTATTCCCCGTGCGTCCATTCGCCCACAACAGCACGTCACTGCGCAGCTGCTTCCCCGACTTCAGATGCATCACGACATGATCGTCAAACGTCTCCAACCGCTCAAACTGCTCGTTGTTGCGAATCCTGACACCGGTGTCGCGCATGTGGTAGGCCAGCGCATCACAGATTTCTTCATCCAGAAACTCCAGCATCCGCTCCCGCGTGTTCACCAGATTCAGCTTCACCTGCAGATTGCGAAACATCGATGCATATTCGCACCCGATGACTCCGGCCCCGTAAATCGTCATGGATTTCGGAGTCTCCGGAAGATTCAGAATTGTGTCGCTGTCGTAGACTCGCGGATGACTGAAATCAATCTCCGGCGGGCGATAAGGTCGCGAACCTGTCGCAATCACAAACGATGCCGCCCTGGCCAGAGTCACATTTCCATCCGCATGCTCCACTCGCACACAATGCGGCGACACAAACGTCGCATCACCGTTCAACACTTCAACGTCGTTGCGGTCGTAAAAACTGCGTCTCATCGCCACCTGCTGGTCGATGACCGACTGAGCACTCCGCCGCAGATCCCGAAAACTCAGTTCCAGATTCAATCCCAGCTGGCGAAACAGCGGAGCAGAATTGACGTCCATCAGGCGATAAATCGCTGCCCGCAAAGACTTGCTGGGGATCGTGCCCAGATGAGTGCAGTTCCCGCCAATCTGCGGCATCCGCTCAATCGCACAAACCCGCTTCCCCTGCTTGGTAGCCTCCATCGAAGCACCCTCGCCACCAGGGCCCGTACCAATCACCACAACATCAAATGATTTCTCGACAGGCCCCTGCATCCCACTCCCCCCGCCCACTGACCACCAACCACCAACCACTGACAACTGACCACTGACCACTGACCACTGACCACTGACCACTGACCACTGACCACTGACCACTAAAAACCAATCGCCGCCCCGGTCGCATCCGCAGCCTTCGCCTCCCCCTCAAGCAACAGCCAGTACCGATCGACGCCCGCAATGTCCCAGCGCTGCTCCTGACCCCACGGCCAACGTACCGAAATCCCCTTAACCGATTCGCTCTCCCCCAGTCCAATCAGTACCCGCGAATCACCACTTGACAGATAACTGCCACCACCGCGAAGAAATCGAGTCACCTGGCGGTCGCCCGTCTGGACTGTGATCGTCGCGCCCGCCAGCGGACGATGCCCACGCCCCTGCAACTGCAGGCCCAGCCAATGCCGCTTCCCAACACCCATGCTCGACACACCCGCACGATTCCGCAGTACCGCCACCGGACTGTTGCTGTGACTGATCACCAGGTCGGGCCAGCCGTCGTTGTCCAGATCCCCTGTCGCCAACCCGCGTCCCAATGCCGTCTGCTGAAACCAGTGACCTCCACGCGGCGTCTCATCCGCAAACATCCGTCGACCATGCTTTTCCGTATTCCGCAGCAACACCGGACGCTGCCGCACATCCGCTCCCACAGGATGCCGCACCACATGCCCGTTCACAAACACCAGATCCTCCCACCCGTCGTTGTCGTAATCCAGAAACGACGTGCCAAAACCCACATTCCGCCCCCCCAGACGACCAAGGCCCGCCGACTGCGATGCATATGCAAAACCCCCGGCACCCGCATTGCGATACAACGCCGGCAACTCACTCTCAAAATTCGTCACCCACAATGATGCCAGTCCACTGCCGTCAAAGTCCGAAGCATCCACACCCATGCTGCCGTTGTACCGCCCACTGTCATCCACCGACACACCCAGCACTCGACCACACTCCCGCAACTGTCCATTCCCCTCATTCAGAAACAGCCAGTTCGGCGACGCATCATTCGCCACATACACATCCGGACGCCCGTCCGCGTTCACGTCCACAATCACCACACCCAGCGACTTGCCCTCCGTCGCCGGCTTCAGCTGTTCCCAGTGATCGCGATAAACGCCCCCCTCAAGGCTGTAGATCGAAGACGGCACCGCCGCAAAATTCTGCGGCGCACACACGTCACGACCTTCAGACTGCCCCCGCAACGGACACACAGGATCATGCTCAAAAGACCAGTCCACATACCGACACACAAACAAATCCGGCCGACCAGCACCCCACAAATCACCCACACCCACGCTGGTACTCCAGCGACCGTCAGTTAAACCCGCCTCCCCAGTCACAGCGTGGAACCGCCGGCCATCCTCGTTCTGATACAACTCCAGCCCGCCATAACCCGACACCAGCAAATCCGGCCGACCGTCCTGGTTCCAGTCCACCACCACCGCCCCGTGCGAATACATCCCCGCTTTGCTCATCCCGGACTCAATCGTCACGTCACGAAATTTCAATTGCCCCAGATTGCGATACAGCCGACCCGGCAGGCCCTCGATCCCATGAGCAGTCCGGCTGGTGAATTTGCCACCACCCGTCAGGTAAATGTCCAGCAGACCATCGCCGTCGTAATCGATCAAAGCCACACCACCACCCAGTGACTCCAGAATCGTATACAGATCCGACTCCTCACCGTTGCGGTAAGTGAAATCCACCCCAGCCGACTTCGATACGTCCTCAAACAGCGGCTCACCGATCGTCCGCTCAACGGCTGGCACTGCCGCACCGTCACTGCCGTCCGCAAAAGCCACCACCGGATCCTGCGACCGACGGACCTGATACCAAACCACCGCTGCCGTCACCACGACGCAGCCGATACCCCAGATCAGCACTCCACGCAGACTCATCGGCTGCCTCCCGGACTCAACCCACCAGCAGCTCCACCAATCCCGCCCGCATCAATCGTTTCCACCATCCGCCGATAATTCTCCGCCTCGTCCGCGCGACCAGCCTGCTGCAGACACCGCGACAACGACAACAACACTTCGCGATGCCCCGGAGCCCTCCGTTCGGACTCGCGCAGCCACCGCTCCGCGTCCTGCAGTTTCCCATCATCCAGTGCCAGACGACCACGCTCCAACAGCACCAGCACATCCTCCGCACGAAGCCGCAACAGCTCGTCCAGCACACCAGCCGCCCGCTCACTCTCACCCAGCTCCCGATAACAGGCCGCCAGCCGCAACAGCACGTCCCGATTGTCAGGCTTGCGAGCCCTCAGGAATTCCAGATGCGTCTGCGCTTCCTCCGGACCATACTGCAACAGCAACTCCGCCAGCTTCAACCGCGCAGTCTCATTCCCCGACTCCAGCTCAATCGCACGCCGAAAATGCACAATGGCCACGTCCGGCAGACTGCGACTCCACGCCAGATCACCCAGCCACGATTCCAGCTTCGCCTGCTGCCACAACGGACCTGCCGCCGCTGCCCCCACATCCACACCCGTCTGCCCCTTCCACAGATCCAGCACCCGCTCAGCCAACTGCTCGTCACGACCCCTGATCGCGCCGTCAATCAAAGCCTCCAGAACCTGCCGGAAATCTCCCGCAGCCAGCGAATCCTGCTCCGCCGTCAGCCACGACACAGCCTCTCCCGTGTCCCCGGACCGAAAACGCAGCAGAGTCTTCTCGAAATCCACCCGAGCACCCGACAGGACCCCAGCCCGCTGCAACATCCCCTCCGCCAGCTCACGGTCACCGTCAAGCAGGGCCGCCCGAGCCCCCACCAGAATGGCCGAACTTCCCAGCCACGGCTGCTGCACCTCGGCCAACAGCCTGCGACCCGAACTCAACTCGCGACGATCCACCGCCCGCAAACCAGCCTCACGCACAAAAAATGGAATCGTCAGCGGCAACACGGCCAATACAGCCACCGCCAGCATCACCCACCGCCAACCAACCCGCCGCAGCCAGTACAGCTCAGCCACAAAGCAATCCCTCCCCCCACTCAACACCACCAACACCCACCACCACGCCCCACACCCAACCCCACATGATACCCACCGCCACCAATCGAACAACCACAAACCAACCACCCGGAAATCTCATCATCCCCAACCACGGTTCCCCACGCCCTCAGCGCCCCCCCCCAACACGCACACCCAAAAAAAGCGTTCCCATCCCCCATCCCCCCAAGAACTGGACGGACCTTTTTCCTCGCATATCCGAACCACTACTCCGAATAAACAAGCATAACATCAAAAAATCGCCAAAAAACTCCCCACATGTCCCAGTTCCCCGCCCCATCTCAAATTTTTTTCCTTGCATTTCCGAGTGTCTACTCCGAAAATACAGGCATGATTTTTCGCCCCTTCTATTTCGAACAACTCCGACAGACACTCCGCAGATCACCCATCTGCGGACTCCTCGGGCCTCGACAAACCGGAAAATCCACACTCGCACACGAAATCGCCCGCTTCTTCCCCCAGTCCCACGTCTTCGACCTCGAATCCCCCGCCGACCTGCTCAGACTCACCAATCCCGAACTCACCCTCAGTCGCCTCTCAGGACTCATCATCCTCGACGAAATCCAGCTCAGACCAGACCTGTTCCCCATCCTCCGCGTACTCGCCGATCGCGCTCGCCCGGATGTCCAGTTCCTGATCCTCGGCAGCGCCTCACCACAACTCATCCGACACTCCTCCGAATCCCTCGCCGGCCGCATCCAGTTCGTCGATCTGCATGGGTTCAATTTGTCCGAAATCGGCTCCGCAGCACTCGAAAAACTCTGGCTGCGTGGTGGCTTCCCCCGCTCATTCCTCGCCGATAACGACTCCGACAGCTCCGCCTGGCGCGAATCCTTCGTCCGCACATTCCTCGAACGTGACCTGCCGCAGCTCGGACTGCGCATCAATGCCACAGCCATGCGACGCTTCTGGACCATGCTGGCACATCGACACGGACAAATCTGGAACGCCTCGGAACTCGCTCGCTCCATGGCCCTGTCCGACAAAACTGTCCGCAACTGGCTCGATGAACTCAGCCTCACCTTCATGGTCCGACAACTGCAGCCCTGGTTCCAGAACCTCGGCAAACGCCTCGTCAAATCACCCAAAATCTACCTCCGCGATTCCGGACTGCTGCATCACCTCCTCGGACTGTCCACCATGCAGCAACTGCTGGGACACCCCGCAGTCGGAGCATCGTGGGAAGGTTTTGCACTCGAGCAGATCCTGCAGTTGCTGCGTCCCACCGACGCGTGGTTCTACGCCACTCAATCCGGAGCCGAACTCGACCTGTTCCTTCAGCACAACGGTCGCCGCCTCGGCTTCGAATTCAAATACAACGAATCACCCCGCACCACCCGCTCCATGCGCATCGCACTCGCAGACCTGCAGCTTGACCACCTCTGGATCATCTGCCCCGGAACCGTCCAGACACAGCTTGATGAAAAAATCTCCGTCTGCGGCCTCGCCACCGCAGAGACCCTGCAGCAGGAAACAGGCTGATCCCGCCCCACCTCAGCCCCTCGCGTCCGAATAAACTCTGTGCTAACCTTTCACCCGTCTGACACACATCACCCGCTCCCAGCCGCCCCTGATCAACTCACCCGATCCTGCTAACCCAACCACCGACCAAACAGCCCACCAGCCCGGGAACGCTCGCATGATCCCTGCTTCACGCCTGCGGCACACCTGCCAGCCTCCCGCACCAACACTCCCACTGCTGCTCTGCCTCCTGCTGCTGACCATTGCCCACACCACCACCGCCTCCGCTCAGACCTCAGACGCCATCCCCCCGGCCACTGAGACCACCGCCAATCCCTACCCCGCCGTCAAAGCCCTGCTCAGAGAACGCTGCTTCGCGTGCCACGGCAGCCTGAAACAGGAAGCTGGACTGCGACTCGACACCGTCGCTGCCATGCACACCGGTGGCTCCAGCGGACCAGCTATCACCCCCGGAAATGCCACCGACAGCCATCTGCTCCAGCGCACCAGCAGCCCCGACGCCAGCACCCGCATGCCCCCCGAAGGCCGTCCACTCGAACCCGCACAACTGCAACTGCTGGCATCATGGATCAACGCCGGTGCCAAACCCACCGACCACGACACCCCCGAAGCCGATCCCCTCGCACACTGGGCCTTTCAGCCCCCCACACAGACGCCCCTCCCGGACTTCGCTACCGCTGCCCACAAAAACGCACCGCACCTCGGGTCCGCCGCCATTGACTCCTTCATCACCGCAAGGCTGGTCGCTGCCGGTGTCACCCCATTGCCAGCCGCCGACAAACAGACCCTCCTGCGCCGCGCCTCGCTTGATCTCATCGGTCTGCCTCCCACACCCGCCGAATTGTCCGCCTTCCTGAATGATCCCGACCCCAAGGCCTTCTCCCGCGCCGTCGATCGACTGCTCGCTGATCCTCGCTACGGGGAACGCTGGGCCCGACACTGGATGGATGTCTGGCGCTACGCCGACTGGTATGGCCGTCGCCACGTCCCCGACGTCTGGAACAGTGCTCCACAGATCTGGCGCTGGCGCGACTGGATCGTCAACTCGCTCAATGCCGACCACGGTTACGACCGCCTGCTGCATGAAATGCTGGCCGCTGACGAAATTCGCCCAGGTGATGATCAGGCCGCTGCCGCAACCGGCTACCTCATTCGCAACTGGTACGCTCTCAATCCCAATGACTGGATGCGCAGTATCGTCGAACACACCGGCAAAGCATTTCTCGGCCTCACCTTCAACTGCGCTCACTGCCACGACCACAAATACGACCCCATCGCTCAGACAGATTACTTCCGCCTGCGAGCCTTCTTTGAGCCCATCTACATCCGCCAGGATCAATTGCCTCGACAGCCAGACCCCGGGCCGTTTCAGGACTACGACTACGGCAAGCTTCGCACCATTCAGCGACTGGGCATGGTCCGCGTCTTCGACAAACACCCCGCTGCTCCCACGTGGTTCTACACCGGCGGCGATGAACGCAATCGTCAGACCGAACGTGGCCCACTCGCACCCGGACTGCCAGCCTTCCTCAATCGCAGTGGCCGATTCACACCCCAGACCATTTCACTTCCACTCGCCGCCTTCTATCCGGCACTGCGACCCGAAATGATTGCGTCCAGACGCGATGAACTGCAGCAGGCCGAACAGTCAGCTCGCGAACACCTCGCAAACACACCCGATGCTGCCACCGATCCCGCCAGTCGCTCGGCCCTCGAAGTGGCCACAGCCGCCTTCAATACGGCCGCCGCGACGGCACGGGACAGCGGAGTTCCCGGAGCACTCTCCGGATTGCAGTCACTGCACCTGACAGCCAGCAGCGGACGCCGCGTCGTGCAGCATCGCTTGCCCCGGCTCCCCGCCATAACTCAGGGTACCACCCTCAGGTTCCAACTGCACCTGCTGCAGAACGCACACGTCAATTTCCAGCTGGCCAAAGATGTCATCAAGGGTCTTACCGCCAGCTACATCGCATTCGACAGCAACCGCATCATCACATGGGCCCCCGGATCCGTCACAGACTCCGAAGCCGCACGCTTCGACTTCGACGGCGGGCAACGACGCTTCGAAGTTCAACTGACCTTCGATCCCGCCGCAGATCGCTGCCTGCTCACCATCCACACGCTCCCCGACCAAACCAGACTGGTCGACCAGCTCCCCATCGCACTCAGTGGCTGGAACCCGGCCACACAACCGCACCAGGCCATCAGCGTCGACGCCCGCAAAGGCAGCGAAGCACTGCTCGATGACCTCACCATTCTGGCCCCCGACGGCAACACACTTTTTTCCTGCGACTTCGAAGCCCCTGCCTTCTCTGCCGGCGCCGACGCCGTCGGCATCGCGGACTGGGAGGCCTCAGCCTTCTCCGAAGCCGGCGGATTCTCAACGGTCTCGGCCACCGCCGCAAATCCGGCTCTGATGCCCGCATGGCAGCAGTTGCTCGCCGCTCAGTCCGCCATGGACCTGCAGCGACTGCCACACCGCACCGCCACAGCAAAGCTGGCAGCAGCCACTGCCCGCATCGCAGCGTGGGAAGCACACGTCGTGGCCGAAACTGCACGACTGACCGCAACCAACAGCCTCGATAACCCGCCGCAGCTCACCGCGACCGCCGCTGCGCTGCGGCTGCAGGCTGACCGGCTGTCCGCTGCAGCGGAACTTCTGGCCGCCGAATTGTCGCTTGCCACAGCCCGGGCGCTGCCACCCGAAAACAAGGACCGCGACAAACAGATCGATGCAGCCACAGCCACACTCGCCACCACCCGAACAGCCGCCGAACAGGCACGCGCCGCCGAAATCGCCGCCACTGCCAACCCTGTTCTGCCACCACTTGGCCCCGAATATCCTCGACACAGCACCGGTCGCCGCAAAGCCCTCGCCGAATGGATGACAGACCGACAGAACCCACTCACAGCCCGAGTCGCCGTGAATTATGTCTGGCTGCATCACTTCCACACACCCCTCGTTTCCACCGTCACCGACTTCGGACGCAACGGAGCCAACCCAACACATCCCGAATTACTCGACTGGCTGGCCGTCGAGCTGATGGAATCCGGCTGGAGCCTCAAACATCTGCATCGACTGATTCTGAACAGCCAGACCTGGCAGCGTGCCAGTGCCACCAGCAATCCACAGCAACTGGCGGCCGCCGGCAGCAGTGACCCCGAAAATCGCCTGCTGTGGCGCATGAATCCCGGTCGCATGGAAGCTGAAGTTGTGCGCGACAGCCTGCTGTACATCGCCGGCAAACTGGATCCCACCAGCGGAGGTCAGGAGCTGGAGAACACCGAAGCCCTCACCACATTTCGTCGCAGTCTGTACTACGCCGTCTACCCGGAACAGGGTGGCCGCAGTCCCCTCGGTGAACTCTTCGACGCCCCTGACCCGCTCGACTGCTACCGCCGCACCAGCAGTATCGTGCCCCAGCAGGCACTCGCTCTGACCAACAGCGACCTCGTGCACTCGGTCAGTGCCGCTGTCGCTGCCAGGGTCACGGCAGCCGCCGACACCACGGCAGCCTCCTCTTCCGCTGCACCGCACGACCCCGACACCTTCATTCACCACGCCTTCCTGATCATCCTGTCCCGCACTCCCACCGCTCCCGAGCTGCAGGTTTGTCGCGAATTTCTGCAGCAGGATCCGCCGGAAGTCGCACGACACAGTCTTGTCAGAGCCCTGCTCAATCATCATGATTTCATTACCGTGCACTGACCCGCCACAAACAGACGGACTGACCATGCCTGCTGTGCCTCAGAACTCTGCCTGCTGCTCCCGCCGCACCATGCTGTCGGATCTGGGTATGGGGTTTACCGGACTGGCTCTCGGTGCGCTGCTGGCAGACGATGGTATTGCTGCCGATAACCTTTCACCTGCTGTCGCTGCAGACACCACGCACCCGCCGGATGGTCAGCCACACCACACCGCCCGCGCCGACAGCGTCATCTGGATCTTTCTTTCCGGCGGTTACAGCCATGTCGAAACGTTTGATCCAAAACCGGCACTCAATAAATACGCCGGCCTGACGTTCGACAAAACGCCGTTTGAAAACCCGGTCAACTCACCCCTGCACAGAAAGCGGTTTCGTTCGGTGGCAGCCGAAGAAATCAACGTGCGGGATGTGTACCCCGTGATTTATCCGATGCAGGTCGGCTGGAAACCCCGCGGTGACAGCGGCATAGAAATGACGGACTGGTGGCCGCATCTGGCTGAGCAGGTCGACGAACTCTGCTTCGTGCGAAACATGTGGACCACGGACAATGATCACGCGGCCGAAAATCAAATCCACACCGGCCGCCATCGGCTGGATGAACAGCAGCCCAGCATTGGCGCGTGGGCCCACTACGGACTCGGTACGCTCAATGAAAACCTCCCGAAATTCGTGGTGCTCGGTGGCCCCACCCGCTCAGACACCCGACTCTCCATCGACTCGCTGTATCTGGGACCACAGTACGCCGGAGTTCCCATCGCGCTGGATCCCGCCAATCCCCTGCCCTTCGGTAAACGACAGCCCGGACAGTCCCTGCAGCAGCAGCAGCGCGAGTACGAGCTGATCGGTCGACTGAACCGACTGTCAGCCGTCGAATACCCTTCCGACCAGAAACTGCTGGCCCGCATTCGCGCTTATGAATTGGCCTTCCGCATGCAGGCGGCTGTGCCCTCTGCCATCGACTTCACCCACGAAACTCAACAGACACGTCAACTGTACGGACTGGACCAGGACAACACAAAAATCGCCGGTGAACGACTGCTGGCCGCACGACGCCTGGTGGAGCAGGGAGTTCGATTCGTGCAGGTATTCCCATCACCCTACGGCGTCTGGGACTCACACCAGAAGCTCAGAGACAATCACACGCGGCTGTGTGCCACCGTGGACCTTCCGGTAGCCGGACTGATCCATGATCTGCGGCAACGCGGACTGCTCGATCGTACCCTCGTTGTCTTCTGCACCGAATTCGGCAGAACTCCGGGACTTGAGCAGCGTTCGGGCGGAGTTGACGGCAGGGACCACCACCCCAACGGCTTCACCATCTGGATGGCCGGCGCCGGTCTGAAGCGCGGCTTTGTGCATGGTGCCACAGATGAACTTGGCTATCATGCACTCGGAGCAGGTCACTATGTCACCGATCTGCACGCCACAACTCTGCACCTGCTGGGACTCGACAACCGTCGTCTGCATTTCCCCGGACGAAAGCGGCTGGAAATTGACGATGGCCGCGTGATCCATGAAGTGCTGGCCTGAAGGGTCAGTCTGAAGGAGTATTCCATGCAACAGTCTCGATCGACCGCCACTGCAGGCTTTCACACGGGTGGCCTGCCCGGACTGCTGTGTTTTGCCTGTGCAGCTCTGCTGATCAGCGTCCCCACCAGCCGACTGCCCGCTCAGGAGATTGCGGGTATCACCGTTACTCCGCACATCATCTCTCCGCTCATGCGCTGGCGCAGACCAGCCACGCCTGAACTGGGTGCTCGCGTCGAAATCGTGCTGCGAAATTCGACAGACACCCCGTTCACCATTCGCCGTGATCAGAACTGGACATTTGACGGCAGCTCCCCCGAACAACTGCTGCAGTCGCAGGACTGGGCATGGCATGAAACACCCCAGGTCTGGGCAGAGGAATCGGTGCAGTTGCCGCCAGACTCCCTGACAGTGCTGCACTTCAACGGACGGTCCGATCAATGGGGCGTGGGGACCGACCACACGCTGCAGGCCGGGCCGGCCGGCAGACCCCTCGCCTTTCAGTTAACGCAGCCGCAGATGTGGCTGCAGGACATCACTTTCCTCGCTGTCAATGACGCCGGGCAACTGCTGAATTCTGCGGTGACGGCCAATCAGGTCGTGGTCCACATCCGCCGCCAGGACCCCAGCGGCGGATCACTGCAGGTGTCCGCGTTGAACATCTGGCTGCCACCACAGGCAGGCAGTCAGCGGATCTTTACCCTCGCTCAGTCAGTGCCGGCAGATCAGCTCAGAATGTTCACAGGCACAGCCGGGCTGCAGACATCCGGGGGCTTTACGGCCGCCGTGCAGCCGCTGCCGCGACGCAACTGCCTCGTCGAAGTGCAGCTGCTGGCAGCCGATGGTACCCGGCAGTCCCTGTGGGGCAGTCTGAAAATTCGCCCGGAAAGCTTTGATATCAGTGGCGGCTGGATTCAGGGTGACGTGAATGGTCGCAGTGCACTGACAATCGACGAGTACCGCAGAACACTGGCGCGGATGCACATCAATGCCGGCCAGATTGAGGAAGTCTCCGGCTACACAGACGACCCTCAGGTGTACCACGCGACTCCCTTCAAACGCTTCAATCGACTGGGCGATCTGGCTCGGTATGACCGGGACGAGCTGCTGCCAACGATCCATGCCGTGGAGTTCATCGGGGAACCTCAGTATGGCGGCGGTCGGCCGGTACCGCCGCAGGAAGTGCACAGCCTGCTGGCTCCCTACCGCGACAGTCGCCTGCACACCTCAGTTACGCTCAGCGAGGAACGCACGTGGCGGTACTATGCCGGGCTGTCTGACCATCCACACTATGACGCCTATCGGGTAATCGCCCCGGCAGCGGATGCGTGGAGCCGTTATGAACGCTGGAACGGAAAATCGATCCGCTGGGGAGCGCCGCTGGAAACGGTGGGTGAAATGACTCGCAGCCTCCGCGAACTGAATCGTCCGCGCGCGATTGCCTATTGGTCCCAGGGAGCGCATGACGGGTGGGGAGGGTTTCTCAGCCCGCGACGCGGATCACCCACGGCGGATGAACTGCGAGCCCAGGCGTGGCACGCGCTCGCAGCCCGCATCACCTCCCTCTACTGGTTCAATCTCAGCCTGAAATCCCTCCTGAAATTTCCCGACCTGATCCAGCCCATCACCGAGGTAAACCGTGAAATTCGCCTGCTGGACGAATTGCTGCTGCGGTCCACGGCACTGCACCATCAGACACGGCCGGCAGGCGAACAGCCGGATTGGGAACTCAGCGTCCTCGGTGCGCCCCAGGCCAGCCTCTTCGTGGTGCACGACGTTGGGTATGGCATAGATGAAAAAACCAGTACGTTTCGCTTTCAGAAACGCTCCGGCACCTGGAACTTTCCGCGTCCAGCCTGGCTGCCAGCGGGTGCCGAGCTGTTCCGTGTGGATGCCGGCGGAACGCACGACGTGCAGGGCACAGTTGCCGATGATCAGGTGCATATTCAGGATGAAGTGCATGTTGTGGGAATCTACGTGGCCACCGCAGATCCCGGGCTGCGACCGGCCCTGCAGGCCAGACTGCAGACGCTGCTGGCCCGCGAAACAGAGCTGGGCATTGATCCTGGCCGCAGTGAACAGGATCTGCAGAAACTGCGAGATGCGGCAAAGTAGTCTCAGCATCCACCCTGCTCTGCACCGCTCGCCTCCCAAACACCAATTTGCAAAAGACTGCTGGGAATCGCCCCGCACCGCGTTACGATGGCCCCACGCCCTCTCGCGATCGGACTTCTGCTCACTTCACTGGAATACAAAATGTACTACTCCAGCGGTAATTACGAGGCCTTTGCCAGGCCCCGCAGGCCCGCTGGTGTGCAGCATAAATCCGCGTGGTGCGTTGGCTCCGGACTGGCCTCCCTCGCCACCGCAGCCTTCCTCATCCGCGATGCGCAGATGCCGGGAAACCGCATCACGATCCTCGAACAGCAGCAGTTGCCGGGCGGAGCACTCGACGGAATCAGACAATCGGACGACACATTCGTCATCCGCGGCGGCCGCGAAATGGAAGACCATTTCGAATGCCTGTGGGATCTGTACCGGTCCATCCCGTCTCTGGAGACCCCTGATGCCAGCGTCCTCGACGAATTCTACTGGCTGAATAAGGAAGACCCCAACTTCTCACTGCAGCGGACCACCGTCAACCAGGGTGACGCTGCTCAGACAGATGGCCTGTTCACACTTTCTCCCACGGCTCAGCACGAAATCCTCAGTCTGATTCTGGCCACACGCCAGTCCACTGAAAATAAAGCCATCACAGACGTCTTCAGTGAAGATTTTTTCAGCAGCAACTTCTGGCTGTACTGGCGAACGATGTTCGCCTTCCAGGACTGGCACTCCGCACTGGAAATGAAACTGTACCTGCACAGATTCATCCACCACATCGCGGGCATGCCCAACCTGTCAACTCTGAAGTTCACGAAGTACAACCAGTACGAATCGCTCGTGCTGCCGCTGATCACCTGGCTGCAGAGTCACGGTGTCGTGTTTCAGTACGGTACAACAGTCACCGACATCGATTTTCAGCTTCAGCCGGATCATCGTCAGGCCACGGGTATTCACTGGCTGCAGGATGGAGTGGCCGGTGGCGTGGCACTCGGCCCGGATGACCTCGTCTTCATCACCAATGGGTCACTCACGGAAAACTCAGACCAGGGAAATCACTGCAACCCGGCCCGCCTGAACGAAGGCCCGGCACCCGCGTGGGATCTCTGGCGACGCATTGCCGCACGAGACCCGGCCTTCGGCAGACCGGAAGTCTTTGCCTCGTGCATACCCCGGACCAAATGGGAATCGGCCACTGTCACCACGCTCGACGCTCGCATTCCCCGGTACATTCGCAGAATTGCCCGCCGCGATCCGTTCAGCGGGCAGGTTGTCACAGGGGGGATCGTGACGGTGCGGGATTCCGCATGGCTGCTGAGCTGGACCGTCAATCGCCAGCCACACTTCCGACAGCAACCCCCGCATCAGATCGTCGCATGGCTCTACGGACTCTTCGTCGACGAACCCGGCAATTATGTCAACAAACCCATGCAGGACTGCACAGGCGAGGAAATCACCCGGGAATGGCTGTATCACCTCGGAGTCCCCCCGGGTGAAATACGCGAACTGGCTGCCACAGGCGCCGCCACAGTACCCGTCATGATGCCCTACGTCACCGCATTCTTTATGCCGCGACAGGCCGGAGATCGTCCTGATGTCGTACCGCCCGCCGCTGCCAACTTCGCCTTCATCGGCCAGTTCGCTGAATCCCGCCAGCGCGACTGCGTCTTCACCACCGAATACTCCGTCCGCACAGCCATGGAAGCGGTTTACACTCTGCTGAATGTCGACCGTGGCATTCCCGAAGTCTTTAACTCCACCTGGGACATTCGCACGCTGCTCACAGCCTCCAGCCACCTCCGCGACGGTCTGGAACTGAATGCCCCGATCCCCTCGTTTCTGCAGAATCTGCTGCTGAAACAACTGGACAGGACCCAGATCGGAGGCCTGCTGCGACAGTTCCACCTCCTTTCAGATAACTGAACCCCTGACGAATCAACCGCGCCACTCTGCCCGGCTCAGATCACGTACTCGGGCTCCGGCATGAAAATCCGAGCTGTCTTCGGCCTGACCGGCACGCGATCCCCGCAGCACAATCGCAACTCCTCAGCCCGCTCACGCACCACGTCCACATTCAGCTCCACCTCGTGCGGTCGCTCGGAGGACCTCGCACTGCACGCTGCCATAAAAAACCTCCTCACCCTCACCTCGCCCCCAATTCAGCGACACGAACATAAACTGCTGTAATACAGACTCACTGAGTCATTGGCAGACCGCTGGAACGCAAAGTATTTGTCCCCCCGAGTCGGTCGCCACGCTACGCCCGACCTTCGCATCGCCACCGGACACTGACGGATCTGACCACACCAACACCACTATTCACTCAGGCCAGTCAGCAGGTACCGTTCTTACTACCCGAAACCCCTGCTGCCCGGACAGAATTCCTGGCTGTCGGGCACTGACCGCAGCGGATCGATTCGCCCCCGCAACATCACCAAACGATGCACCCCGGCACATCCTCAGCCTTAAGTCAGAGACCCGCGGAATGCCTGTCGGTTCATTGATGTCCGTGTTTTCCATGGCAAATGGAGCCGGTACCCCCTCATCACTCACCCACTCATTCACGTTGCCGTAGACATCAGATAATCCAAATGGGTTCGGACGCAACTGACCGCAGGGCTTCAGCGTGGCCTCGTCCATGTTGCCATTCCACCACGCGTAGCTGCTCAGAAACTGCGTCGTCTCCCCGAAATACCGGGATGTCGTGGTGCCCGCACGACAGGCCAGCTCCCACTCAACCGAAGTCGGAAGCCGGTATCCCGACAGCTCGGTAAAACCAGGCTTCAGCGCCATCCCACTCGCAAATAACTGGCCAGGATCATAACACCACTGGTCCTCCGGAATGCCCTCCTGCGCACTGAGCCAGTTGCAGAACTCCGCAGCTGCGTACCACGTCACACGATTCGCCGGGTCGGCATCGCTGCGACTGAATTCTGCACTACCCGCGTGATTTCCCCTGAATGCTCGAAACTGCGACACGTCCACCTCAAACATGCCGATGGCAAATCGACGTTTCAGCCTCCTGCGATGCAGCGGTTCCTGATTCGGCGGTTTGTCTGCACCCAAACGGCCGACTTCCCACAGAGGACTGCCAATCAGAAAATCTGACCTTCCATCCACAATTGCCAGAATGTGCGGACGCGACTCGGCGGTGTCACCCTTCGTTCCTGTCAGATACCATCCTCGGCCACCCTCCAGCCTGCCCGTCGCCAAAGACGAAAGCGAGGCTGCTGCCTCCCCACCCGCTCCACACTTTTGCAGCGTCCAGTGACACATCGCATGCACGCCCGGGTCCGGATCACCCACCAGCCTCACCAGCAGATCAGCCACGATTCTCTGCCGCAGGTCCTCAGCAACCCCGCCCTCCAACACCAGCTCTCCCAACCCCTGAATCAATCCCCGACGGATGCCCACACTCCGCTCCTGAGACAATCGCCGCAGCAACGTCTCCGCACTCACTCCCGCTGCAGATAAACCATGCAGAACTCCCGTCCTGACTCGCGGATCCGGACGATCCTCAAGCACCTGCCATACATCCTCCGCCGCCCCCAGCCGAAGCAGCAGAAGCTGAGCCAAAGCCTGCCTGCGAGCCACTGCCTCGACCAGCTCCGGCTTGACAATCGGTCGCTGCAGCAGAACCACGCAGTCACCACCCCCCACTGTACTCAGACCCGCGGACACAGGACGCCATCCGTCCGCGCACAAAGCCACTGCCTCCTCCTGCACCCTCGGAACCGTGTTCCCTCGAACCAGCCGCGATTCCAGTCCGGCATCCGCAAACCACAGCCCCGCCAGCACATCCCGCTGACGCAGCGACGACAATACTTCACGCATCCGAACGTCCTCACGATACTCCGCCCACGGCGTAGAAGTCGCAAGGTCGATACCTCGGTTGAAACCAGCAGCTACAGCCGCTCGCAGCAGCACAAATGCCCGGTCCAGCACGGCTGCCGCATCCACCGCCGGCTCCCGCCGACGCAACGCCTGAGCTGACAGTGCTGCATACTCAGACAGTTCAAACAAACGCCTGCCATTCCCGGCAGACAATTCCTCAGCGCGATCAATGGCGGTCAGCACCACCCCTGCGTCAACCCCTGCCGCCGCCGTCATGACCCGCCCGGCAGCCAGAACTTCCTCTGCTGGACCGGCCTTCTCCAGACGCTCCATCACCACCACCGCGTCCTCCGCTCGACCAGCCTGCGACAATAATGTCAGGTACTGCACCAGCAGCTCCGGCCGCGGTACGAACGCAGGTGACATCACTGCATCCAGATCAGACACAGCTTTGACAGGGTCGCCAGCACCGAAAAACACCTCCGCACGCATCTGCCGAAACTCCGCAGTCGCCTGCGCTGCCGCGGACAACCCCTGCAGACTCCTCAACTGCCGGCGATACTTCTCCCGAGGATCCTCGGACACCTCATAGCCCGTCGATGCGACGGCACAATCACGCTGAGGAATCTCCAGCACCTCATAGCCGCTGTATGCCGTAAGACTGCGACTCCACACCTTCTGCGAAGAAAAAACCGCCCCATATCGCCTCACACCCATCTCATCCGGATACACCGACAGACTCAACTGCAAACCAAACTCACCCTCCGAATAACTCCGCTCCACAGCCCTCAACTCGGCTCCCGTGAGCCCCGCCACAAAACGACGCCGCTCACCCGATTCCACAGGCTCCGACCAAAGTACCAGCCAGCCACCAGTAACACCCTTCCCCGAAAAATGACTCACCTCCTCCGGTACCAGACCATCCAGGACCGCGTCCTCCTCAGCTCCGGGAAGCTGCTCCACCTGCAGGCCAGCCTGCAGCCTCCACTCACGACCATCACGACGCCAGACCGCGGACACACGGGCGGGACCACCCCCTTCAGTCTCCACCTGCCGCACACGCACTGGTCGATAGCCACACACTCGCAGCTCCTCCGCTATCTCCAGAAACCTGTCGAATGGCAGAGACAGACACATCGCCGATCGATCGTTCACCACGCCACCACAGGACTCCAGCTCCCGCCTCAACACCGCAGTCATTTCCTCCCAACTCGCTCCCAGCGGCTCTTCATCCCACTGGCCCATCAGTTTCTCCGTCAACACGCTCCGCAGCCGCTTCACGACACCGTCAGAAAGCCTCTCCAGAGATGGCAGCAGCACTCCAAATGATTCCTCTCCCGACTGCAGCACCAGGTCCACCAGCGCTGCCGCATCTTCCCTGACAGCATCTGCCAGAACTCCCAGAGCCACCGCTCGCTGCAATGGCCCCAGAGTCTTCCCTGAGTGCATTCGTGTCAGCACCGGCAGAAGCTGCGGAAATGCCGGTTGCAACAGCTCCTGCAGCGCCGGCACATCCAGCGGCCGCTGCTTCACCACCTCCAGCGCCAGAAACTCCACAGCTGAACCCAACGCCGATTCTGCCTCCGCATCACCTCCACCCACCAACCAACTGGAAATCAGGCAGGCTGCGTTCAGACGGCGCGCGGGACTCTCACTGACCGATGACAGCACACCCAAAAGCCCTGGACGCAATCGCTCTGACAACGCACGAAATATTCCGGACATCACCGGCAACTGCTCGAGACGACTGGCCAGCAACAGCTTCTCAATCGCTGACAGCAACTCCTCATCAACCTCCTCACCCAGTGCCACCAGACCAGCCGCAAGGTTCAGCTGCTGATCCGTTCCCGCCTGCACCAGCAACAACTGCCTTCGTAACTCAGGCACCGCATACTCAGCACGCTGTTTCAGCAACTCAATGTCCGTCGGAACCACAGCAGCACGAGCGTCACGCAGCCCCTGCACCAGATCAATCATCTCCCGCTGCCGTACCGCAGACTCCGCACGCCGATACACAAACAATCCACACAACAGACTCGCCAGCAGCACACTCAGAACTGTCACACTCCGACGCAGATGCCAGCGCCCCGCCACCTGCATCATCCGCCGCTGGCCCTCCAGCCAGCGGCGCCGGTCCGTTCGACGAAGTATCTCCAGCCACTCCCACAGCGAAGGCAGATACCGATTTTCCTGACGAGCCTTCCACGTTGCAGCTCGGTCCTCAAGCATCAGCTCCACACGACCTTCCACCGTCTCACGCTGCTTCTGACTCAGCCACGACCTCAGAGCAGGAACCAGGAAATCGTGTGTCAGCTGATAACACACTTCTTCAGAACTGTTCCCGCCAACCACCGACGTCTCACTGCCCCCCGATTCCGTTACTGTCACCAGACGCAGCTCCTGCTCCAGTATCCGCAACAGCTCAGCAAACTCCTCAGACCGGCCCGCATAACAGGAAGCCTCCCGCAACTCCGATAATGTTCGACGAACACCACGGATCTCCCGATCCACGCCAGGCAGCATCGACTTCAACACCCGCTGCGCAGCCTCCGCATGCAGCCGATACTCCGGATTCGACTCCCGACCACAGAACATCTGCTCCAGAAAACTGACTCCCACTCCCTCCGCTCCGCCCACTGCCTGCAGAGATTCCGGAATCCACACACGCCGACGCATCATCTCCGCAAAAACCGCAACATGCACCGATACCACCCGGCCATCACGAGCCAGTAACTGCGCGGCTGAGCGCAGAAATTCCGCCTGAGGCTGCGTCAGTTGATTCGCACGCTCAGGAAGTCGGCCATATGCACGCCCGAACATTCCCAGCACACGCTCCGTGTGCTCTGTGTCAAACAGGTCCACCGCTGCAAAATTCCAGCCTTCCACCAGACGACTTTCCACCAGCCGCATGAAACGGCCCGCCGACAGCGCAAAATCATCACGGATCATCAGCACTGCCTGCAAATGCGCTCCATCACACTGACGCAGGGCCAGCACCAGATCACTGTCTGCTCCCGCCATATTCCCCGATAACCACTGCTCAAACTGATCCAGAAATATCACCACCTTTCGACCAGCAGCACGCCGCAGAATCGAAAGACTCTCCACCAGACCAACTGCACCAGCCAATGCCGGAACCACTCGCCGCAACTGCTCGTGCAGACGATCCTCCGTACCAGTCGCCGTTGCATCCACACAGATCGCATGCACATCAGCACTCAGATGCGGTAACACCCCCGCACGTACCAGTGACGACTTCCCACAACCACTGGGACCATACAAAAGACCAACCGAAAATGTCTTCGAAGCAATGCGCTCCTCCAACCTGCCCTTCCAGAAGGCAACAGACTCCGGAAGTCCCTGACGATTTCGCATGCCCGGAAGAAGATCCAGAAAAAATGCAGCATCAGCCGGCTCAAATGACCGCAAACCACGCGGTAACACCCCCGCCTCAGACTCCGCTGCCAACCCAACAGGCTGCATGTACGACTGCAGGTCCTCAATCAGTTCGGCTGCCGTCTGATAGCGCTCGGTGGCCAGCCGCGATAATGCCTTCAGGCAGATCCGCTGCAGTTCAGACGAGACATCCGCAGACAATTCCTGCGGGGGACGCACAACAGCACCACGGACCGCGCGCAGCACCTCCGAAACACTGCCACCACGAAATGGCTTCTGCCCCGTCAGCAATTCATACAGAATCACTCCCACGGAAAACAAATCACTGCGACCATCCAGACGATGCCCCTCACCACACACCTGCTCCGGACTCATATAAGACGGTGTTCCGGACACCACATTCGTCTGCAAATACTCAGACTCCCGTATCGCCAGACCAAAGTCCGCCAGAAATGCAGCCCCGGTTCGACTTTCAATCAGAATGTTGTCCGGCTTCACGTCCCGATGGATACAGCCCTGACGATGAGCATGCCCCAGTGCCGAAATCACCGGAATCAACAGCTGCACACCGTCCCGCTCCGATGGACGCGACCGCCGCAACAGACCCCCTAAAGTCTCGCCCTCGATGTACCGAGTCACCAGATACACCGCGCCCGAATCCGTCTTCCCCACATCGTAAATCGGCAGAATATTCGGATGCTCAAGGCCCGCCACCAAACGAGCCTCCCGCAGATACTCACGCCGACGATCCACGTCCGCCATCCGCTCCTCTGACGGTATCTTTACCGCCACGTCACGCTCAAGCTCCAGGTCCCGAGCCAGAAAGACTCGACCAAAACTCCCCTGTCCCAGCAGACGATCCAGTCGATAACGCCCCTGCAAAACCTCACTGTCCGATATCCGAATCACTTCCGTGACATCCTCATCAACATCCCGGCCAGTCGAGGCATGACTGCGCAGTGTCTGACTTAAATCGGGAAATCGCACCTGAATCTCATCATCAGACAGCGGATGCCGTGTGCATCGTCGAGCCTCCAATTCACCAATCGCCAGGGCCAGTCGCCAGTCACCATCGACCGGAAGCGATGACAATGCCCCCAGATAGTCCTCCACCAAACGCTGCTCGCCACGCCCCCACCGCAATAACTGATCACGACGCAGACCACTCAGAACCTCGTCCGCAGAAATTCCGCGATTCAACGCTCCAATCGCCGTTTCAACGATCGCCGAAAACTCCAGCATCGCGGAAGTTCTCTCCCACAATGCACTGACTTCCGATTCAAACGACATAGCTGCAACTCACCATAACCAAATATCTAAAATCACAATACAACCCCATAAGAATACCAGAATTCCGATCGCCCTCAATTTCCAGACACAACGATCCGCACAAGGCAAAAAAAGCTACGCGAAATCCTGTGCGCGGCAACGATTGCCTTGCCACGGGTCTTGACCCCTTTGGGAACGCGAAGCTCCTGCTGTGCCGAATCCCTGTCAGTCCGCTGGATCGTCCGGCTCGGCGGGAGCCTCGCCCTCCCAGGGTTGGCCGGCTCGCCTCTTGATGACTCTCTACGTGGTGTCTTTCGTGGTCAAAATACTTCTTTACACCGCGCACTTCATTCTGCGTTGAGCCAAAAAAAAGCCGCTCTGCTGCTCGCAGAACGGCTATTCGCAAAAACAGGCTTACCAATTGATCAGCAGTGAAGCCCAGCCTCACTCCGGCAGTCGTGCTGCCGATACCGCCGGGAATTCACCCGAACAGGCCCGCATAAACTCCACCAGATCCACTTTCTGAGCAGACGTCAGTTTCAATGGCACCATCTTGTCACTCAGCCACTTGTTCTTGTGACCACCCTTCGCATAGTGCTCCACCACGTCCTCCAGAGTCAGCAGGCTGCCATCGTGCATGTAAGGTGCAGAATGAGCCACGTTACGGATCGTCGGCGTCTTGAACGCTCCCTTGTCCTTCTCCACCTTCGTCACCACGTAACGACCATAATCCGGCTCCTTCGACTCCATACCAATGCCCAGATTGTGATACTGCTCGTCAGCCAGATTCGCACCCACATGACAGTTACTGCAGCCCACTTCCTTGCTGAAAAACAAGGCCATGCCACGCAAAGCACTGTCAGACATCGGATTCGCCGATGCTCCAGCCTTCGCCGCTTCGTAATCAGCTTTCGTCTCCGCGTCGTCCAGCACGTCCTGCAGATCATCACCACTCAAACCAGCAAACTTCGACCACGCTTCCTGATAGTCGTACGGCGAAGGACCCGTCACCAGCACTCGCTCAAATGCCGCAATCGCACGACCCACGTTGTCAATCGTCACGCCCTCACCCGGAAACACCTTGTCAAACTGCATCGCATAAGCAGGAATACCCTTCAGAGTCTTCACCGCGTTCTCATGAGTATTCCCCATTTCGATGCCAGCCTGGATCGGACCGACAGCCTGAGCCTCCAACGAACCAGCACGGCCGTCCCAGAACTGCGCATCACTCAGAATCCGATTGTAACTGATCGGCGAATTCCGACCGCCCTTCGCGCCGCCAATACCAATGCCCGTCGGAGTATGCCGGGAATATCCCTCCTGCGGATGATGGCAAGAAGCACAACTGACCGTGTTGTCCTTTGACAACCGAGTATCAAAATACAACTGACGACCCAGCTCCACCTTGGCACGCGTCAAAGGGTTCTTCTCCAGACCCTTCATCTGCGCCTGACCCAACGCCAGACCCATCGGCAACTGCACGTCCAGAACCTCGTGGTTCTTCGCTTCCGCCAACCACTCCTGCACCTGCTCCACCGTCAGTGGACCTGTGCCGGGAATTCCCGCAGTCAACGATGCATCACTGCCCAGAATCACCTTCTCCGCCGCCTGCACCCCCGACATCGCAAGCGAAGCAAGCCCCAGAGCTATGCATGCTGTCAGTCTGATCGCCTTCATCAATCTCTCCCAGAAAAAGACCAACAAATCCGAAATCCTCCGGCCCGCAAGCAGCCGCGCAGACAGACCTCCGTGCCCGGCTCTCCATTCTAGACGACCCCCGGCTCCCTGCCAGGCTCAAGTCCGCCAATCTCGCCACCGCGGGAAATGCCGCTGCCCCAAACCACCAAATCCTTCCCTGCCACCCGAAAACATCATCCACTCCTGCACAGAAGTGCAGTTCGCCATCAGTCCCGAACACACCTGTCAGACAGCAAAGACAACAGTTGCATCACAAACTGACCACGAGACACCACCAGCCCAAACCCCGCCACTCGCGCAGCCTCCAACCGCAAAACATGCACATGCGGACCAAAGGCAATCGCCCGCCCCAACACGGCCTCACTGCACGCCGCCCCCAGCTCACACACATCCACATTCGACGCCAGATCCACACACAACACCGTCTCCGCCACACGCAACTGCTCACCAGCCTCCGCCACCGCACGCAGACTGCGAAACCCCACACCCAACGACTGCGCTGCACCACTCACACTGCTCAGCAGCATCAGATCCGTAGAATACAACAGCACAACCGGTCCCACAGAACCCGCAGCCATTTCAGACACCACTCTTTCCCCCCTCCTCGCAATGACGCTGCCGCAACTCCACAGTCAACGCTCAGACAATCCGCCACTCAACAAACAAAACTACCGCCCACTGCCATCGCCCTGCCCGGATTTTTGATCGTGCGAGTGATCGTGCGAGTGATCGTGCGAGTGATCGTGCGAGTGATCGTGCGAGTGATCGTGTGAGTGATCGTGTGAATGATCGTGTGAATGATCGTGTGAATGATCGTGTGAATGATCGTGCGAGTGATTACGCGGCGCCTTTTGGGTACTGCCCTGCACCACCCACGCAGCCTCTGCAGCCCGATACACGTCCCGCAACGGCACTCCCGCACTGGCAGCCACCGCCGCACATGCTTCAAACTCCGGTGCAAACGTCTCCGATGCTCCCTGCCCCCAGCCACGCTTACCCAGCACCGGCCCCCAGACCGTCTGGACCGTCACAGACTCACGCTGCCGCACCGACCGCTCCAACTGCAGTCGCCTCACCCCCAGAGTTCCAGTTTCCGCAAACAGGACCTGCTCCAGCCCCGTCACCGCCCCCGGCCGGCACAGACAACTGACAATCACTCCCGGCCGCCCCTTCTTCATCTGCACCGGAATTACCCACACGTCCAGCGCGCCAGCCGCCGTCAGCCGCTCGCGTACAAAACCCACCGCCTCACCCGTCACGTCATCCAGTGTCGTTTCCAGCAGTGTGACCGTTTCGGTCTGCACGTCCGCAGGAGCCGTTCCGATGAAAATTCGCAGCACATTCGCCCGCTCTGGAAACGTCATGGTCCCGCAACCGCACCCAATCGACTCAATCGTCATCGCGGGCAGCGGTCCAAATCCATCCGCCAGCACCTTCACGATCGCGGCACCGGTAGGAGTCGTCAGTTCGGCATCAATCGGCACCACGGTCAGTGGAATGCCCTTCAGAATCTCCGCGGTCCCCGGAGTCGGCACGGGGCAGATTCCATGATCAATCCTGACATACCCCCGCCCCGGCGGCACCGCATTGCAGACCAGCCGGTCGATCTTCAGCAGATCAAACGCCACAGCAGTCCCCACAATGTCCACAATCGAATCAATCGCCCCGACCTCGTGAAAATGGATCGTCTCCACCGATACACCATGCACCCGCGACTCGGCTTCGGCAATCACCTGAAACATCTGCAGCGCCAGCGATTTCTGCCGCGCCGTCAGCACTGATCGCTCAACCAGAGCCCGTATGTCCGCCAGATGCCGATGCGCATGCTGCTCCGGATGATCCACCAGAGCATGCAGGGACCGAAAGCCACCTTTAATGACTGTCTCCAGTCGCAGTCTGACATCCGGCAGCCCCAGCGACTGAATCGCCGCGCGAACCACCTGCACGTCCGCCCCGGCGTCAATCAGTGCCGCCAGCGTCATGTCACCACTGATCCCCGTAGCACATTCCAGCCATGCCGTCCGCATCCGTTCACCGCTCCTGTTTCAGCCCAAAAAAGAAACCCGGCCTTCAGATGACGGCCGGGTCCACGTGTTCTACTGAGCCCTCAAACGGCGACTCACTTTTTCATGGCACCCTGAGCCCGAATGCGGTCCAGTGGAGATCCCGTCAGCGGAGCCGCCGTTCGCGCTGGTGCAGCCGGAGCCGCAGCAGGCGGAGCCGGTTCCGCCGCCGCCGTCTCCTCCGCTGCAGGTTCCGCTGCCGCTGCAGGTTCCGCTGCCGCAGCCGGCTTCGCAGCCGCTGCCCGGATTTTGTCCAACGGAGATCCACCGGTGGCAGCCGCAGCAGGCTTGGCCGTCGCCGCCCGAATCTTGTCCAGCGGCGATCCTCCCGCAACCGGCGCCGCCGCGGCCGCAGGCTTGCCCGCAGCAGCACGGATCTTGTCCATCGCCGAACCACCACCCGCCGCCGGTGCCGCTGCAGGCGCCGCAGCCGCAGGTTTCGCCGGCTTCTCTGACTTCTCTGCAGCCGCCGGCTTCGCAACCGGAGCCTCCACGACCGTCAGAAAGCCCGGATCAATGTCGTACCAGCCAATGTCCACACCATTGTTGAACTCCACCAAAGCCCGGCAGTTCATGTTCACCGTTCGCACCTTGCCGGTCAGCGAGGCAAAACGCTTGAGCTCTGGCGATGTGGCCGAAACCACCACCCACTTGTCCGTCAGTTCTGTCTTCAGTCGTTCAGCGCGGTCAATCAGTGACACAGCCGGTTTCCTGTCAGTCAACGATCTGTCAGCCCGGGGTCCGCCACAGGCCACCCTGCAAACCGCCAACAACCAGCGGCGCAATTCCTGCTGCTCCCGAATCACATATTGTGAGCTATCGCTGGCAACCTTTCAAGCCGCGAATCATCCCCGGCAAAGGCTCTCCCACTGTCTGGACAGACCACCCGCAACACCTGCGAAAAATCCCCGTCCCACGTGCAAATCCCACCAAAACCTGTTAGAACCCCGCCGCGCTGCTCGCTTCCGACTCTCTACGGTACACCCCCCATGGCAACTCCCAAAGTCTGCGTTCTCCGCGCCCCAGGCACCAACTGCGACATCGAAACCGCATGGGCCTTCGAACTCGCAGGTGCCAAACCCGAACGCCTGCACCTCAACAGACTGCTCGAAAATCCCGCCAGACTCGCCGATTTCCAAATCCTCTGCATTCCCGGTGGCTTCAGCTACGGTGATGACCTCGGAGCCGGCATTATCTTCTCCCGCCAGCTTCGCGGACAACTCAACGATGCCATCCGTCAGTTCCTCACGGCCGACAAACTGGTCCTCGGCATCTGCAATGGCTTCCAGACCATCCTCAAAGCCGGACTGCTGATGCGCCGCGGTGTCGCCAGCCCCGCCGAAAGTGGACTCGAATCCGAAGTCACACTCACATGGAACAGCAACGGTCGATATACCGATCGCTGGGTACGCCTCAAAGTCGCCTCCAGCAACAGCGCGTTTCTCCGCGATATCGACGAATTCGACGTGCCCATCGCTCACGCAGAAGGACGCATCGCCGTACGCCAACCGCAACTGCTCGAACAACTCCGGCAGCACAACCAGATCGCACTCTGCTACTGGTCCGCCCGCGCCGCACAGCTCGCCGCCACCTCCGGTGACCCCACCCGCATCGAACTGCTCCCGGAACCCGAAAATCCCAATGGATCCCTCGCCAATATCGCCGGACTCTGCGATGAAACCGGCAAAGTTCTCGGCTTAATGCCACACCCCGAACGCTTCCTGTTCGCCACTCAACACCCACACTGGACCCGCAAAGGTCTCCGCGGCGAAGGGGACGGCATTCGCATCTTCCGGAATGCCGTCACATGGTTCGCCTGAAATCACGCCAACTCACCTGCAGCCACTCCGAAATCACCCGAAGCCTGTGTTTCCGGTTGATTACGCTGCTTTGCCTGCCCGTTTTTCTGCACAGCAGCATCCCGGCACTCGCCCAGAATCATCGTCTCCACGACCTCAGACTCCACCAGATTCAACTGATCGGCACACATAACAGCTACCACATCGCTCCACACAAAACTGTCGCCGATCTCATTCAACTGGCAGGGACATCTGTCCTGCAGGGAATCGAATACACACACAAACCCCTCCCGCAACAACTGCAGCAGATGCAGATCCGACAACTGGAACTCGACCTGTTCGCAGACCCCCTCGGCGGCCTCTTCGCCAAACCTCTCGCCCGCAACCTGCTCGCCAACAGCAATCAGGATCCCGGACCTGACCCCAACGCCGATGGCAGCCTCAGTCAGCCCGGCATCAAAGTTCTCCACGCCGCCGGCTTCGACTACGCCACCAATGTCTCCACCCTGCGACAGGCCCTCCAGCAGATTCGCCAGTGGTCCCAGGCAGCTCCACACCACCTGCCAGTCATGATCCTGCTGGAACTGAAGGAGTCCGTGCCGAATCCAGCCGGAGTTCGGCTGGTGCGCTGGGACACACCACGACTCAAAGAACTGGACCAGCTCATCCACGAAATCTTCCCGCCCACAACACGGCTCATCCCCGCAGACCTGCGACAGCCCACAGACGCCTCCGTCCGAGACGCCGTGCTGAAACGAGGCTGGCCGCGATTGCAGGATCTGCAGGGAAAAGTCTTCTTCTGCCTCGATAACGAAGGCCCCTGGGTACAGCGATACCTCGACGCCCAAACCCATCCCGATCAGGCCACACTCTTCGTCTCCGCCGATACCAGTCACCCCCTCGCCGCATGGTTCAAACGCAATGACCCCGTCACACAGTTCCAGGAAATTCAGAACCTCGTCAGACAGGGCTTCCTGATCCGCACCCGCGCTGATGCCGACACCACACAGGCTCGCACCAATGACACAAGCCGTCGCGAACAAGCCTTCGCCAGCGGAGCCCAATACATCAGCACAGACTTTCCGGAACCCGTCGCCGCTTTTTCTGACTACTGTGTGCGCTGGCCAGACCACGCACCCGCCCGCATCAGCCCCCTGTTTCCCCCATTGACCGACAGTCCCGTCGCCACCGACTGGGAAGCCCCTGCACCCCGCTGATCTCTCACAACCAGTCATTCACCGCCCCGCTGCCCTACGGAAGCCCCTCAGATGTGGTCCATGCTCGGAAAAGTTGCTGTTGTCTCAGGTGCCGCTCAGGGACTCGGAAAAGCCACGGCACTCGCTCTCGCCGAAGCCGGCGCTGATCTCGTACTGATCGACCGCAACCTCCCTGCAGCTGAACAAACCAGCCAGCAGATTCAGGCCCTCGGTCGACGCACTCTCGTGTCCGCCTGCGATGTCTCAGACCCCACTGCCATCGCCGAGCTCTTCAGCACCATCGACAGCCAGTTCCCCACTGTGGATTTCCTCGGAAATATCGCCGGTGACGGTTGCCTCGCTCGCCCCGAAGAACTCTCCATCGAAGATCTTCACCGCGTGCTGCAGAACCTCGTCGTCGGACGCTTCGCTATGTGCCAGCAGGCAGGACGACGCATGCTCAAACAGGGCAAAGGGTCCATCATGAACATCGGATCCCTCGCCAGCAGCACCGCTCTCGGTCGCGGACACATCGCTTACAGTATGGCCATGGGCGCCGTCATTCAGATGACCCGTGAACTCAGCACCGAATGGGCTCACCGGGGCGTCCGAGTCAATTGCGTGACACCAGCACAGGTCGTCAACCCCAGCCTGCAGGCACGCATGACGGACGACCCACAACTCGAATCCCGCTTCCTCAAAGGCATCCCCGCCAATCGCCTCGGACAGCCCGATGACATCCGCGGCATCGCACTGCTGCTCGCCTCCGACGCGTCAGCATGGATCACAGGAGCCATCATCCCGCTCGATGGTGGAAATATGGCGATGAACGCCGGAGCCACTCCGGGACACCAACTGGAAAAAATCCAGTCTTTCAGCCCCAAAAACTGAACACCCAACCACCCTCAAGTCGCCCCTTTTACACTGGACTGCCGATCCACCAAAAACCCATTTCCATTTTAACACATTTTTACTTTGACACACATCAAATACAACCCTCTCCCCCTTCGGCCCGCCATCGCCACTCACCAAATCCACCACAATACCACCAAACACCACAGACAACTCCCATGAAAGCCAACGCCGGCGGAAACCTCGAACCACAACACGTCTACGGACGCGACCAATTCATCGAACTCCTCTGGCACACACTCGAATCACAGTCCGTCCTC
>CAITYU010000243.1 GCA_903896675.1 uncultured Planctomycetaceae bacterium | reverse complement strand
GCGATTGTGCTGGAGGGTCGTGGTCGGCGAGTTTTCCCGGGAGTTCCAGCGGAAAGTCTGTTTCTGCAGAAGGCAACGGCGGGGATACCGCATGGTGGTGGCCAGAAGATCGCGGCGGGTTCGCGCTGGCATCAGACGCTGCTGCGATGGATGTCGGAGGGGATGGTGCTGGAGCCGGACAGTGGTGATCCGGTGGTGGAGATTCTGGTTGAGCCGTCCGAGGTGTCGTTATCTGCGCGGGGAGTTCAGCAGTTGCGAGTGACGGCGCGGCTGAGTGATGGCCGATTGCGTCCGGTGACGTCTGAGGCAGAGTATCAGTCCAATCAGGACGGGATAGCGACGGTGGACCGGGATGGTTTTGTGGCGTCGACGGAGGTTCCTGGCGAGGCTGCGATTCTGGTGCGTTATGCGGGGCATGTGACGATCTGCCGTGTGACTCGTCCGCGGCAGTCGGGACAGTTTCAGCGTCCGCCGGAGCACAATTTCATTGATGGTCTGGTGTGGGACAAGCTGCAGCAGTTGAATATCCAGCCGGGCGAGCTGGCGGGGGACGGGGTCTGGCTGCGTCGCGTGTATCTGGACACGATCGGGACGTTGCCGACTGCCGCTGAGGCTCGGCAGTTTCTGGACGATCCGTCCGGTGACAGGCGGCAGCGAACGATTGAGCGTCTGCTGCAGCGTTCTGAGTATGCGGACTACTGGGCTCAGCGGTGGTCTGATCTGCTGCAGGTGGATAAGGACACGGTGACTCCGGAGGGCGCTGTCGCGATGACTCGCTGGATTCATTCCCGGATTGCGGCGAACGTGCCTTTCGATCAGTTTGCGCGGGAGGTGCTGACGGCTCAGGGGTCGACGCTGTCGGAATCTCCGGCGGGTTTTTATCAGGTCCAGGAGACTCCTGAGAAACTGGCGCGGGCGGTGAGTCAGTTGTTTCTGGGTGTGCGACTGGAGTGTGCGCAGTGTCATCATCATCCGTTTGAGAAGTGGGATCAGTCGGACTATTTCGGGTTTGCGGGAATGTTCACGGGTGTGGAGCGGAAGGCTGCGTCGGGTGGTGGTCAGAAGATTACAGCGCGGGCCGGAACGGCTTTGAAGCACCCGCGTACGGGACTGGACGTGGCACCTCGTCCTCCGGGAGCAGTGGACTGGCAGTTGCCTGAGCAGGGTGACTGGCGTCGGGGGATCGCTGACTGGATGACGGGGCCTGGGAATCCCTACTTCGCAAGGACTCTGGCGAACCGCATCTGGGCTCATTATCTGGGTCGTGGTCTGGTGGAGCCTGTGGATGATCTGCGGGCAACGAATCCGGCATCGAATGAGCCGTTGCTGGCGGCTCTGGCGAAGCATCTGCAGGACACGGGTTATGATGTGCGGCGTTTCACGGCGACGATTTTGAATTCGCGGGTGTACCAGTTGAGTGCCCGTTCGACTCCTGAGAATGCTCTGGACGAGCAGAACTATTCGCATGCGGTGTGGAAACCGTTGCCTGCGGAGGTGTTGCTGGACTGTGTCTCACAGGCGACTGGGGTACCGGCGCAGTTCAATGGCTGGCCGGTGGGTTATCGTGCGATACAGGTCTGGGACAACAAGCTGCCGTCGGCATTTCTGGAGGTGTTTGGTCGACCGGCGCGGCAGACGGTCTGTGCGTGTGAGCGGGGCGTGGAGCCCAGCATCGCGCAGGCACTGCATCTGATGAATTCCGAGGAGACGACGTCGCGGATTCACAGTCGTGCGGGCACGGCGGCGCGTCTGTCTGCCTCGCAGTTGTCCGACGACGAGGTGATTGAGGAGTTGTATCTGGTGACGTGCAGTCGTCGTCCGACCTCTGCGGAGCTGGAGTTGACTCGGCAGGTCTTCAGGGAAGCGGGTGACCGTCGAGCGGCGACGGAGGATCTGTTGTGGACGTTGTTGAATTCTCGTGAGTTTGTGTTCAACCACTAGAGAGTTTTCAGTTTTCAGTTTTCAGTGTTCAGTTTTCGGTTTTCGGTGTTGAGTTTTCAGTGTTCGGTGTTCAGTTTTCAGTGTTCGGTTTTCGGTGGGGAGAGTAGAGAGTAGAGAGTGGAGGCAAGAGGGTAGAGGCAAGAGGGTAGAGGGTAGAGAAGGGGGAAGCGATGTCCGAGCGTTTGCGTGGTCGGGGTATTTCTGTGTCTGCTGCGGGGGGTTATCTGGAGCGGCGGCGGATGCTGAAGTTGGGTGGTACGGGATTGCT
>CAITYU010000242.1 GCA_903896675.1 uncultured Planctomycetaceae bacterium | reverse complement strand
TCGGGGATGAACCTGCTGTGGCAGCGGACGGGTAACCTGTGGGCCTGCGTGGTTGCTCATGCCACCACAAACCTGCTGCTGGGTCTGTATCTTGTCAGCACCGGAAGCTGGCACTTATGGTGAGCAGATCTGCCGGCAGTTTTGTCAGAGATCACTTTCGGCAGCGGTTGTGAATTGTCGCAGACGCGTCAGCGCGATGGCCAGCAGGATAAAACCGACGGTGATGCCGACAAGGCACAGAATATGCACGGACGGGCTGCTGGTGCTGATGGTGTACTGCATGGCGGCCGAATCACGAATTTTGTCGCTCAGAGGCAGCCAGTGTGTCAGCAGAGAACGCAGGCGATACTGCACGGTGATGCGATTGATGACTGCGGGAAATGAGCCCAGCAGGACCTCAACCCCGGCAGTGTACATCACACAGAAGACCATCGATCGTCGCGGAAACAGGGCCCCCAGCAGCAGGTAGGTGGCGGAGTATGCAGGGGCGGCAAGAGCCGCAATCCGGAGAATCCCCAGCCAGATATCACGAGGGTCTGGTGCGTTGATGAATGGGATTGAGGCGCTGACGGCGGCGGCGGCGGCGGTGAAGGCCCAGAGTGTGGCGACGAGAAATTTTCCCAGCAGCAGCCATGCAATGCCGTGAGGACGCGTCGCCAGATAGATCCAGCTTCGCTGTTCCAGTTCCGTGGCGATGGCCGGCCCTGCGGTCAGCAGGGCACTCATGGCGCAACACACACAGGGGATGGCAACATACAACAGGATGGACCAGAACGAGTTGCGATCTGCAGGCGGGATTTCTCCCTCATTGCTCTGCACCCAGCGTGACAGCAGAGTGATGGTGACGGGAAACACGGCCAGCACGAACCACCACGCAACTCGACCGGCCGTGACGGATTTGCGCAGCTCGTAGCGAAACACTGCCAGCAGGGCATTCACAGCTCACCTCGGTGAATCTTCATCAGTGAATTGAACAGTGACTGCAGCGAATCGTCTGCGGTGCGAAATTCCAGCACGGTCACCTGTTCTTCCGGGATCCAGTTCATCAGTGCTTTGGCGAGTGGCTCGGCCGAGCGTGTGCTGATGCGCAGCAGGTCGTGACCAGTGCTGTTTTCCCTGTGTGCCGGGTTGGGCGACTGGATGGTGGCGGAATCCGCGAGACCGGTTTCCAGCGCCAGTGCGGCAAGCCGGCGGGCTTTGGTGCACCGCAGGTGCAGTTCCATGGGAACCTGATACAGCAGTTCGTGCACTTCTTCCGATGTGCCCGAGGCCAGCAGCCGGCCCCCGGAAATCAGCAGGAACGATTGTGTGAGGGCTTCGATTTCGTGCAGCACGTGACTGGCGATCACGATGCTGCGACCATCCCGAATCCATGATTTGAGCAGGTCGGTCATCTGTGCCCGGCCGATCGGATCCAGTCCGCTGAACGGTTCATCAAGAATCAGCAGCTCGGGTTCGTGCGAGATGGCCTGAGCCAGCTTGGTGCGTTGTCGCATCCCGCGGGAGTAGCTGGCGATCGGA
>CAITYU010000241.1 GCA_903896675.1 uncultured Planctomycetaceae bacterium | reverse complement strand
CTCGTCCGGGTCAGCCACCGCCACCACTTCACAATTCGGAAAACTCCGCCAGATCGAATCCAGCCCGTGACCGTAGTCCCCACGACCAGTGCTGCCCAGAATTGCCACGCGAAACTCAGCCATCACCCCGCCCCTTCCCACGACACGCCATCAGAATATTTTTGATTTCTGCCACCGGATTCTGAGACACCGTTGCGATAGCCGAAATGCGATGGTAAAACCGGGGGTATTCCCGATACGTCTTACAGGAATTCCAACAAAACGGTCCGGATACCCGCTGCCTCAACAGGCCCAGCACCATGCTCACCATGATCGAAGGTGACTGCCCACACTGCGACGGCATCAACTCGGTCCGCCCTGAACCGGGCAGATTCCGACGCTGGATTTACGCCGTTTTCTTTCGCATGCCACTGAAGTGCAAAAGGTGCGGCGTCAGGTTCTCCACACACCGCACACCAGCCATCCTCGCTCGAATCATCGACTTTTTCATGCCCTGAAAGCAGGGCCCAGCCAGACGCAGATCAAACCTGCCCGGCCTCCGGAATGCGAAACCCCTCACGATTGGCATCCTTCAGCAGCACATTCGCTGCCTCCGCATGTTCACCCACGTGACGCTCCGTCTCTGCATCAAATGTCAGCCACGGACCAACGACATATTCCGCACCATTCTCCGGAATTCCCACACCGTCCCGCATAATCGAATGCAGCTTCAGAAAATGCTCCGCTGCATCCTTGTTGTCGCCGAAACTGCCCGCCTTTTCGTTGAAGGGGACCTTCGTGCCCAGACGCCATGAGTTGTTCATCAGGTGGCCCAGCACACAGCCGTAGTGCGCATCCGTCACATTGCCGTTCGCCAGCTCAGGTCGCCGTTCGCGACAGGCCGTCACAAAGGCCCCCCAGTTGCCACCCGGAGTCACCTTGCCTGGTGGCAGCTCCAGCTTTTCACCCTGCCTGCTGCCAGCCGGGTAATAAAGCCCGCCGGAAATCCGACCACCATCCTCAAAATAATACTCGTTCATCACCTGCGTCTGATACCCCTTGTAAGGCACATTACGCACGTTGAAGAAGACCTGCTGACCATTCGCGTATTCAGCAAGACCCATCATGGTATTCGGTGTCTCACCCTGATCGTCCCACTGGAAACGTCCCCCCAGTGCCATCACACGCACCGGATGCGTCGCCTCACGATCCAGTGCCCAGCGGGCAATATCCAGCTGATGAGTCCCCTGGTTGTTGAGATCCCCGTTGCCGGTCTTCCAGAACCAGTGCCAGTTGTAATGCACGTAGTTGCCATGAAACTCGTCGATCGACGCCGGCCCACGCCACAGGTTCCAGTCCAGATTCTCCGGCGGCGAAGAAATCGGCTTGCGACCGATGCTGCCACGAGCTTTGCAGCAGTAACCGTAGGAAATCTTCAGCCGGCCAAACCGGCCCGCCTGAATTGCTTCATGCAACCCCGCTATCTCGGCACTGCTGCGACTCTGAGTCCCATGCTGAATCACCACGCCGTACTTCTTCTGAGCCTCCACGCAGATCCGACCTTCAGCCACATCATGGCTCATCGGCTTTTCCACGTACACGTGCTTGCCCGCCTGAGCCCCCCAGATGGTCATCAGAGAATGCCAGTGATTGGGCGCCGCCACCGACAGCGCATCCACCGTCCTGTCCTCCAGTGCCTCACGCAGATCCGCCGTCCCCTTCGCCGCAAACTTGTCCCCCAGCTTGTTCTGCAGACCACTCATCGCTCGATTCAGCACGTTGCGATCAGGGTCAATCAGCCACGCGATCTCCACGTTCTGCTGATCCAGATACCCGGACAGATGACTCTGACCACGCCCGTTCAGGCCCGCAATCGCCACTCGCAGACGATCATTCGCCCCCCGAATCCGGGCTGTGGACTTTGTGCCCATCAGCAGTAATGACCCACCTCCGGCAGCCGCACCCAGAAACCCACGACGATTCACCATCTCACTGCCCCCACTCGCGCAAAGGTTTGCTCAGACCCCAGACATCCACCGCATTTCATTCCTCGTCGTCATCATCGTCATCATCATCATCCGAAAAATCGTCGTCGTCGGGATCAATATCAGGATGCAATGGATCATCCTGAGCAAAGAAGAAGTCACCAAGCCCCATCGGCACCATGCTGCCCCCCAGCGACTGACTGCGACGCTCAGCCAGTGCCTTCAGATCACCTGCTTCCTCTCCCAGACACTTCTCCAGGGCTTCACGCCACGCCGCATCCCGCGACATCGGATGCTTCGTATCCTGAGCCAGTCGCTTCAGAGCAAAACGCAGCACGTTGATGCCATCGCGAGTGGAAAAATCCAGATTGAGCGAATGCGCCTGCTGCAGAAACTCCACTGTCAGATTCAATAACTGATCGTCCGCAAACGGCAGATGGTACTTCAGGATCGCCAGCTCGTCCTCACGTGCCGGATGGCCCAGAGTCAGCGTCGGTTGCAGACGGCTGAGAATATAGTCGGGTATCTCAAATGTGGACTCATCATCGTTCATCGTGACGGCACAGCGAAAATCCCGATGCGCCCGGATGGTAATCCCCGCCACAATCGATTCCACATACCGCCGATGATCCAGCAGCGGTGCCAGACTGGCCCACGACTTCTCGTTCATGCGGTTGCCCTCGTCCAGGATGCAGATCCCCCCGCGAATCATCGCCGTCACCAGCGGAGATGCGTGATAGGCAATCTTACCGCTCTCAGCCAGCACCGGAGTCACCAGCAGGTCCTCAGGACGAGTATCTGCAGTGCACTGGTAAATATACAGTTCCTGCTTCCGCACCCGCGCACCGGCAATCGCCAGAGTCGTCTTGCCAATGCCCGGAGTCCCCACCAGACGCGGCGCCAGCGGCTGGTCCCGCTCGTCCACCACAATCCAGCAGGCCAGCAACTGCCGCAAGACCTCCTGCTGACCAATCCACTCACCCACACTCGTATCCGGAGCCCCCAGATGCAGTGTAATCCCGCCAATTGTCGTTGTTGCTGTCATGGTCTCTGTTCAGAAAACTTGCCGTGACGCGGTCCCGCACTCGCAAAAACCACCCGCCACACCCCCCTTCTGCCTGATCCCGCGGCAATTGTCAACTGACCGCCCAAACCACAACATTGTGAAATTTCCGTGAAGCCCCCCCACCAGTCACAGGACGAAGCACCCCGAAACCGGCATCATCCACGGAAAATTCCATCCGAAAACACTCCTCGGAGCATCCCCCGGTGCCACCCATTCGCACGCTTCTGCTGTTCGCTCTGCTGTCCCTGCAATCCAGCCCCTCCACTGCAGACGATGGCATCCAACTGATCGGCACCACCGCCATCCCCGGCGACCGCCTCGACCTCTCCAATGACTCTCGCACCCTCGAAAACGGTGAACGCGTCAATCGGCTGGGAGGCTTTTCCGCACTGGACTTTGCCCCCCAGACGGGGCTCCTTGCCGCCCTCTCGGACCGCGGCCCCGACGACGGAGCCGTCAGCTACCCCTGCCGCTTCCAGTTATTTGACCTGCAGCTCAACCCAGGCCGGCAGCCCGCTGTCACACTGACCCTCAAACACACCGTGCTGCTCACCGATGCCAGCGGAAAACCCCTCACCGGCCGCTCCACGATCCTGACTGCGGATTCCCAGCGAGGACGCCGATTCGACCCCGAAGGCTTTCGCTTCGGCCCCCAGGACCGCGTCTTCATCTCCGATGAATACGGACCCGAAATCGTCGAATTCAACTCCTCCGGTCGCGAAATCCGCTCACTGCCACTCCCACCCGGCCTGCAGGTCGCCACCCCCCACGGCGATCGCAAAGTCGAAACCGAAGGCAACAGCAGCGGTCGAGCCTCCAACCGGGGCATGGAATGCCTCGCCATTTCTCCCGACGGAAAATACCTGTACGGACTCATGCAGGGACCGCTGATCCAGGACGGGACTCGCAGGGATGGTAAAGTCCTCGGCACACACTGCCGACTGCTGCAATTGACACTGCAGGGTGAAACAGTTGCCGAATATGTCTACGTCATGGACAGCCCTGACAATGGCAACAGTGAAATCCTCGCACTGCCCGACGGCCGACTGCTCGTCCTTGAACGCGACGGCAACGCCGGTGACAAGGCAGCCCACCGGAAACTGATCGCGGTCTCCCTGACCGCAGCCACCAGCGTTGCCGGAATGCACACGCTGCCCCGCGACCTGAGCGCAAACAACATTCGCCCCGTCACCCGCACCGTCCTGCTGGACCTGCTTGATCCCCGCTGGAAACTGGCCGGCAAAAACATGCCCGAAAAAATCGAAGGACTCACACTCGGACCGCAGCTACCCGACGGCAGGCAGACCCTGATCCTCAGCAGCGACAATGATTTCGAATCAGCCAATGCGTCCCTGATCTGGGTCTTCGCACTGCCTCCCCAGCCGGCACCCACTGGCACACAGAATCGCTGAGCAGCCGAAGGCATCCCATCTCGGAATGGCGAGGCTCCCGCCGAGCCGGACGTCAGTGCCCAGTAATCAGTGTTCAGTAATCGCAAAGTCCACTCGGGAGGGCGAGGCTCCTGCCGAGCCGGACGTCAGTGCCCAGTAATCAGTGGTCAGTAATCGCAAAGTCCACTCGGGAGGGCGAGGCTCCTGCCGAGCCGCAAGCTTCCCGCGGACTGACAGGCGGTTCGGCTCAGCGGGAGCTTCGCACTCCCACAAGCGTTCGGCTCAGCGGGAGCTTCGCACTCCCAAGGGGAGAAAAAACCTGACGCCGGCCCCCGCCCCCCCCTTTTTCGGGG
>CAITYU010000240.1 GCA_903896675.1 uncultured Planctomycetaceae bacterium | reverse complement strand
GTTCGGCGTCGGTGCGGTCGCAGTTGAACAGGATCGCCCAGCAGCAGTCGTCCCAGCGACGGACCAGCAGCGAGGAAGTACCGGAGAGCAGTCCGGTGTGCCAGAAATTGCATTTGCGAACCTCGGCAATGCCGCGAACGTTCCATCCGAGGCCGTACCAGGTCGGGGCCGTGGTCTGTTCCGGCAGAGCGGGGCGTTGCAGCATCAGGTTGAGGGACTTTTCCTGCAAAAGGCTGTGTTCGGAGGCGGACATGGCTTCGGCGAATCGCACCAGGTCTCCGGCCGTCGACACCCAGCCTCCGTGTGCATCCATGACTTCGAGATCCCACTGGCCCCAGGGCTTTTCCACAAGTTGAGTTTCGGTTCGAGGGCGTTTGATCAGGTCAAACACGAGAGGCACGCGTCGTCGATTTCTGGTGACATACACAGCCTCCCGGTCACCTCGCTGCTCCAGTCGTGTTTTTCCAGGGCGAGTCTGTTGCATGCCGCAGGGAATCAGGATTTGCTGGCGGACAAAGTCTTCGTATGAGGTTTGTGAGACGGCCTCAATAATGCGGCCCAGCAGGCAGTAGCCGACATTGCTGTAATGAAATTCGGATCCCGGTGCGAAGTCCAGTGGCTTTTGCAGCTGGTAGCGGACAATGTCATTGACAGTCGGTGGCTGCTCCAGCCTGAGCGAAGCGGCGATGGTGACCAGCTCAAACATAGTGTCTTTGGATTGCTCGCGATTGAAGCCTGCGGTGTGCTGCAGCAGATGACGGACCTGCACATCAGCCCAGCGTGGATCAGCACTGAGGGCCTCGGCCGTGGGAAAGCCCGCGTCGTGCTGTTTCAGCAGTGGCAGAATGGGGGCATCGAGCGAGAGTTTCCCGGCTGCTTCCAGTTGGAGGATGGCAACTGCGGTAAGTGGTTTGGAGATACTGGCGATTCTCAGTTCGTTATCGGGCTGCATGGCAGTCTGTTGATCGACACTGGCCCACCCGAAGGCTCGTTCGTAAAACACTTTGCCATCGCGTGACACTGCAACCGTTGCTCCGGGTACCTGTTCGTTCTGCAGAAATTCGCGAAACAATTTGTTGAGCGGTTCCAGCGCAGCGCCCGTGGTGCCGGACTCGGGCAGATTTTCGGCCGGCAACTGCAGTTCAACTTTGGCTTCGGAATCCTGAGTCCAGAGTCCCAGATGCAGTTTGCGCGGACGCATGGTCAGGATCTGGCTGGCTTTGAGAACAAAGCCGTCTGCCGAGTAATTCTTCTGCTTCTTTGCGAATTCGTCAGCGGTGAGGTTGGCATGGACAAACCACGCCAGTTCCGCAGTGTTGGGCTCTGCAGTGGCGTCGAAGACCTGGGCGCCGCGATAAACGCGTGTGGACAGTCTGGAGATCCACAGGCCGCGTCCGGCGAGGCTGTCGGCGAATTTGCCGAATTCAGCCGGACTGGCTGATTTCAATTGCAAGGATTCAGGATCCGCAGCCGGATCGGCAGTTGAAGTTGGTGGCTGCACGGCCGCAAGTGCGATCACGGTCCCACTCATGCCGGTCAGCAGACCGATGACCAGCAGGGATCGGTAAACACGGAGTAGTCTGGGGACCATTCAAGGATCCGAAAAAGGTGGCACTGAGCAACAGAAACGGCCCCGACGATCAATCGGGGCCGCTGATGTGAACGGAATCGACTGGAGGAGCCGCTCAGGCCACTCGTTCCAGCACTTTGTCGATCAGGTTGTAGCCGCGAGCCTCTTCAGCGGACATGAAGTTGTCGCGGTCGGTATCCTCTTCAATCTTCTCGAGCGTCTGCCCGGTGTGCTTGAGCAGGATCTCGTTCATGCGGCGTTTGATTCGCAGGACTTCCTTAGCATGAATTTCCAGTTCCGTGGCTGTTCCTTCCATCCCGGCGAGGGGCTGGTGAATCATGATTCTGGCGTTGGGCAGTGCGTGACGTTTTCCGGCGGTGCCGGCAGTCAGCAACAGGGCTCCCATGCTGGCCGCCTGCCCGATGCAATACGTGGCGACATCACAGGTGATGTACTGCATTGTGTCGTAGATGGCCATCCCGGCGGTAATCGAGCCACCCGGGCTGTTGATGTAAAAGTGAATGTCCGCCTTCGGGTCATCGAACTGCAGGAAGAGCAGCTGTGCGACGATGCTGTTGGCTGAATCGTCGTTGACCTGGCTGCCGAGGATCACGATACGATCCTTCAGCAGGCGACTGTAGATGTCCATGGCACGCTCGTCGCGGCCATTTTTTTCAATTACGTAGGGCACAAGTACCGTCATAGCATTGATCCGTCATGGGCGCCAGGGAAACAGCGTTTGGGGCTGTGAAAGCAGCCCCGTTCCGTGAGTGCACCGCTTATTTGCGGCGTTCTTTGGCCGGTCGATCGAGGATTTCGTCGACCAAACCGTAAGCTTTGGCGTCGACCGAAGTGAGGTAGTGATCACGCTGGGTATCGCGAGCGATGCGTTCGATGGGCTGACCCGTGTGCCGGGCCAGAATCTCATTGAGCAATTCGCGGGCAGCGAGAATGTCCTTTGCCTGAATTTCGATGTCAGACACCTGACCACCCACCTGCCCATAGGGCTGATGGATCATCATCTTTGAATGTTTCAGGGCGAAACGCTTGCCCGGTGTTCCACCGGCCATCAGGATCGCCCCACCGCTGGCCGCCAGTCCCACGCAGTATGTGGCGACATCACACTCGATGAACTGCATGATGTCGTAAATGGCCAGAGTGGCAGTCACAGAGCCACCAGGAGAGTTGATGTAAAAATGGATGTCCTGATGGCGATTTTCGCTTTGCAGAAACAGCATTTTCATGATGGCCAGGTTGGCACTGCCGTCGTGGATCGGACCATCCAGAAAGATGATGCGATTGTCCAGCAGCAGGTCACCCACAGTCATCTGCCGTTGAGCAGAATATTCGCGGGCTGCCATTGGCACGTAGTCGAGACGCGGATCCTTCATTCGCCAGTTCCTGAAACTTGCCAAGAAATCAACTCACGTGGCCGCCAACAAAAAAACAGGCGCCGCATAATCCTATGCGCGCCTGTGCAATTCGGAAAGGGTTGCTCACTCAGATTCAGTCGGAGCATCATCAACGAGCGAAGACTTCATGTTGCCGCAGATCGCCGAACGCACCGACTCGGAGTTATTCCGGACAAATGGAGTGTACGGCTCGTCAACGAACTGCACTCGCTCCATGATCCAGTCGACCGTCTTGCGTTCCCGCAACTGAGCAGCCAGGTTTTCGATCAGGCCGGACTTGACCATGCGGGCGCGAAGCCGGCGGGATGACTCGCCGTTCTGCTGGGCCATCACCCACAACTCCTGTTCAATCTCGTCCTCGGTAGGTTCGATGTTTTCGCGAGTTGCGAGTTTATCGAGCACAAAGTGCTGCTTGAGAGCCGCTTTGGTGTCTTCGATTGCATTCTGCCGCATCTGGTTTTCGCGAGCCCGGATCTCCTGGGTTGTGAATCCGGCCTGCGACATTTCCAGGAACTCTCTGCGCAGAGCATTGTCGGTCTGCTGTCGGACCAGACCTTCGGGCAAATCCCAATCAGCAGAATCCGTGATTTTCTCAAGCAACTGCGTACGCAGCGCCTGCCGCTGCTGGTACCCGACCTGATTCGACATCTGCTCTTCGACCCGGCTGCGAAACTCCTGTAGTTCGCTGCAGCCCCAACCCTGAAGCCAAAGTTCGTCAATCTCGCCTGCAACCATCTGGAACACGCCCTCGACGGCGAAGTTCACCGTCACCGATTCGCCACGCATTTCCACAATCGGCGACTGACGCGAAATCGTGACAACGGCAGATCGTGTTTCATTGACCTGAACTCCGGTCATCAAAACATCGAAGTCCTCAAGCACTGCATCCTGAAAATTCAGGGTTTTGAGAAGTCGGAGTTGTTCCGAGGTGCTGCCCGGAATCTCGCCACCGCTCCACGAATACGTGATGGTGCAGGAGACCATGTCGCCGGGTTCGGCCGGGCCAGTTTTGGCGTGCGGGATCGCTCGAGAATCCAGCATGTTGGCGATGTAGTTGTCAACCTCTTCCGGTGTCACCTGGCCAGAGGGGCGTTTCAGAGTCATGGAAGTGAAGTCAGGCAGATCAAAATCGGGCCGCACTTCAACATCAAATTCATAGTGGAAATCCCCGGTATCGGGAACTTCGAGATTGGTAAGGTTCAGCCGTGGTTCACCGAGTGGCTCGATCTTGTGTTCTTCTGAGATCTGCTCGAGACTGGCCATCAGTACTTTCTGCTTGATGTCCGCTGAGATCTCGGTGCGGAACCTGCGGAGCAGCAGGGCGTCAGGAACACGACCCGGTCGGAACCCCGGCACCTGGGCCTTATCGCGGAGCTCGTCCAGCACCTCTTCGCGAATCTCCTGAATGTCAATCTCCGGAACGGTGACCGCGATGTGTCGCAGGCAGTTGCCCCGGTTCTCAATGTTGACCTGCAGTGCCATCCGCGGAGCAGGGGTCTCTGTCGCAGGGGCTTCTGCGGACGCAACGTCAACTGCCGACTGATCTACTTCCGAACTCATTCCTGTTCCTCGTCACGAAAACGTCGTTGTGAACCAGCCTTCCGACCGGTCACTCATGATCCAGCAATCCTACGGCGATTTGGCATAACTACCGTGCCATCGAGATCTGATGAGCGAGATGATAGCAGAGATCGGTGTGATGTGCTACTGCACCCGGACCCCTGCCTGCCACACGCACCAGCAGACAATCAATTTTCGCGGGCCAATCGACCTTCCGGACGCGTGTTACAGACCTGACGGAAAGTTGCAGGGAACAGCACGCCGCTTCGGTAAGGGAGTCTGGGAAGTACTGCTGCTGCGGAATTTCCGGACCAGTGCCGCTTCGACGCAGCCCGAAGTCAATAAAAAAAAGCGGGTGAAGGGACTCGAACCCTCGACAACCACGTTGGCAACGTGGTGCTCTACCAACTGAGCTACACCCGCAGAGCGATCGCCTGAACAGCAATCGGATTCAAATTGTAAACACTTGCCGGTTTTGAGCCAGCCTGTCTGCCGCAGGGAATGACGATTCCTTGATTTGCAAAACGTCGTTCACGTGGGCAGGCAGAATGATCGGGTGAAAACGCTGGCGACTTTGAAGAACCTGACGCTTTCTGGGTTCCGACGGGGCGGGATTATGCCGATCTGCCGGGACTCGTCAACCTCGCTCGGATGTTTTTGCATGGAGTTTTAGTTGGTTGTGTCCGGATGAGACGGATTTTCGGCGAGTCCGTGTTGCTGATCGGCGGGAATTGCGAGTCCGTTCAGGACGATTGTGCGGAATCTGTGGAGTACTGGGGGAGGTTCCGGAAATCGGCACGTTGCCGGGCTTGCCAATTCGTTCCTTGTTCCCGCAGCCATTTGGCCGTAAAGTGCTGTGCAGAGCCGGATTGGGCTCGATTTCCCCTCGTTTTCGGGGGAAACTGGCGGCAGCACCGAATTGACTCAGGTCAGTTTCTTTCTGTCACTTCCAAGACCGTTGAAAGCTGTTGTTCCATGAAACATGTTTTGTCCGCTTTGGTGATGAACCAGCCTGGGGTGTTGTCCAGAATTTCCGGTATGCTGGCCGCTCGCGCCTACAACATCGACAGTCTGGCTGTAGGTGCCACAGAGAACCCGGAATTCTCGCGGATCACTTTTGTGGTGAACGGCACAGAGAAGACTCTGGAGCAGGTCCGGAAGCAGCTGCAGAAAATTGTGACCGTGGTGAAAGTGCAGGACTTTTCCGGTCAGGATTTTGTGGAACGTGATCTGATGCTGATCAAAGTCAGCACAGAGAATGGTCGCCGCGGCGAGATTCGCGAACTGGTGGACATTTTCCGCGGTCGAATTGTCGACGTGGGTGCCAGCCACGTGATGATCGAGATCTCGGGTCGTGAGAACAAGATCGAAGCGTTCATTGAACGGATGCGTGAGTTTGGGATTCTGGAGATGGTGCGGACCGGTCGCATTGCGATGCTGCGGGACCGGACGATCACTGAGGATCTGGAGGCTGAGGAAGACTGGCAGTTGCAGCCCGGTTCGACAGAAGCCTGATTGGATCAGCAGGAGTATCAGCGATGAGTCATAGCCCCGATGAGTTGTCAGCCGCGGTTTCGGAAGCAGCCTTGCTCCAGACACGGCGTTACTTCTTTGGTCGCACCGCCACGGGTCTGGGTGGTGCGGCACTGGCGTCACTGCTGCGTACGGAGGGTTCCGGACAACTGCAGGCGGCCGCCTCCGAGACAGCTCCGGCTTTATCGGCTCTGCATCATGCTCCGACGGCTCGTCGAGTCATCTGGCTGTTCATGGCGGATGCGCCATCGCAGCTGGACCTTTACGACTACAAGCCTCAACTGGCCGATTTTTTCGACAAGGATCTGCCAGAGAGTGTGCGGAATGGTCAGCGGATCACAACGATGACTTCCGGTCAGTCACGTTTGCCGTGTGCGCCGTCTGTTTTCAAGTTCGCGCGGCATGGCGAGCAGGGTGCGTGGATCAGCGAGCTGTTGCCGAATATCGCATCGATTGTGGATGATCTGTGCATCGTGAAGACGATGAACACGGAGGCGATCAATCACGACCCGGCGATCACCTACATACAGACAGGCAGTCAGTTGCCTGGTCGTCCCAGCATGGGTGCGTGGATTTCGTATGGGCTGGGCAGTCCCAATCGCGATCTGCCGGCTTTTGTGGTGCTGCATTCGCGGATTCCCGGGGGTGCTCAGACCCAGGCCTTGTTCTCACGTTTGTGGGGCAGCGGTTTTCTGGCGACGCGGCATGCCGGGGTGGCTCTGCGATCCAGCGGTGATCCGGTGCTGTACCTGTCGAATCCCGCGGGTGTCGACAGTGGGACTCGTCGTCGCATGCTGGATGGTCTGGCAGAGCTGAATCAGAGTCGTCTGCAGTCCGTGGGTGATCCGGAAATTGTGTCGCGAATTGCCCAGTACGAGATGGCGTTTCGGATGCAGACGTCGGTGCCTGAGCTGACGGACATCTCTGATGAGCCACAGTCTGTGCTGGACATGTACGGTCCGGAGGTGAAGGAACCGGGGACGTTTGCCTACAACTGTCTGCTGGCGCGGCGGATGGCTGAGCGTGGCGTGCCATTTACGCAGGTATTTCTGCGTGGCTGGGACCATCATGGCGGGCTGCCGGGTGCCATTCGTCAGTTGGCCCCGGCGTGTGACCGCCCCAGTGCGGCGCTGGTGCGGGACCTGAAGCAGCGTGGCATGCTCGACGATACCCTTGTGATCTGGGGTGGCGAGTTTGGCCGCACCGTTTACAGCCAGGGGACTCTGACAAAGGACAACTACGGTCGCGATCACCATCCGCGGAACTACACGATGTGGATGGCGGGCGGCGGGATTCGTGGCGGTCAGGTTTACGGTGAGACCGACGATTTCAGCTACAACGTGGTGGATAAGCCGGTTCACATTCATGATCTGAATGCGACGATTCTGCATATGCTGGGAGTGAATCACGAGCGTCTGACGTATCGCTTTCAGGGGCGAGACTTCCGGCTGACGGATATTCACGGGAACGTGATGAAGGACCTGCTGCGGAGCGTCTGAGGATGTCGCGACAAGATGATCGACTGCAGGCGCAGTTGTGGCTGGATGAACCCGGTCGACTGTCCGAACTGCTGGTGCGACTGGCGGACCAGCTGGAAGCAGCGGTTGTGCCCATGCCTGCCACCAACCGCAGGTCAGAGCCTTCTGTGACGTTGTCACAGGCGACGGCGGCGTCGCTGGTGGCGATTGTGGGGACGGAGCGGGGCGGGATCAATGAATACCGGCGTCTGACGGATGCCAGTCCGCTGGATTGTCGGCTGGTGCTGGACGTGCTGGATCGTCTGCAGGCCGAGTCTGCAGATGGTCAACTGGTGCTGCCGACTGCGGTGCTGTCTGAGTTTCGCGGGAACGTGGACGAGTTCGCCCGCTGGTCTCGTTTTCAGCAGCGTCAGGAGCAGACTCTGCCGCGCAGCGAGGCTTTGAAGACATCCATTGAGTTTGTGGATGATGAGCTGCTGGTGAAGACGGACGGCGACGGCAGTCTGAAGCTTCGCGGGGCCGTCAGTATTCCGATGTTTCTGGCACTCTGGCGAGCGCCGGGGCATCGCTTGAGTGCGCAGTCCTTTCTGGATATTGACCGCAGTCTGAGTGCCTCGGGACTTGAGCGTCATTCGACGCGGCTGTGTTCGAAACTGCAGGGCGTGCTGCTGGAGGTGATTCGCAGCGGTTCGGGGTATCTGCTGCGTCGTTGTCCGCGGCAGGGCCATTGAGGTATCAGTCGGCTTCGCCTGTGGGATCCAGTTCCCGAAGTCTGCTGCGGAGAGTCGTTCGATCCATGCCCAGAATTCGAGCGGCGGCCGTGCGGTTCTGTCCGGTGCGGCTGAGGATCTCCGGCAGCAGCAGTGAATCAAGCACCCGAATGGCTCGTGCATACAGATCTTCAGGTTGTTCCAGCAGCTGCTGATCGATCCACTGACTGAGGGCGGTTGACAGGTCCGGTGTGCCGCTGCCGAGACTGTCTGTGGGAGTGGTCATACCGGAACGTGGCAGGTGTTCGGGGAGCAGTTGTCCGCCGCGACAGAGGACGACCGCGTGTTCCACTGCATTCCGCAATTCACGGACGTTTCCGGTCCACGGGCGTTGCTGGAGCGCCTGCAGAAATTCGGTGCTGACCAGTTTGGGGCGGAGGTTGTCCGGGAGCTGTCCGAGGAAGGCATTGACCAGCAGTGGCAGGTCGCCGTGCCGTTGTCGCAGCGGAGGCAGGTGGATGGTGAAGGCGGTGAGTCGGTGGTAGAGGTCTTCGCGGAACTGCCCGGAAGCGATCAGTTCAGGAAGGTTACGGTGTGTGGCGGCGATGAAACGCGCGGTGGTAACTCGTTCGGAGCCGCTGCCGACGGGGCTGAACCGTCGCGATTCCAGGACTCGCAGCAGTTTCACCTGCACTGCGGGTGGAGTATCGGCGATTTCGTCGAGGAAGAGGGTGCCATCAGCGGCTGTTTCGAACAGCCCGCGGCGCTGTTCTTCAGCCCCGGTAAAGGCTCCGCGAACATGTCCGAACAGCTCACTTTCAATCAGTGTGGGATTGAGTGATGCGGGGCAGACAGGTACGAATGGGCCGCGGTTGGCACTGCTGTGTTCATGGATTGCTCGGGCGACCAGCTCTTTTCCGGTTCCGGTTTCGCCAAGAAGCAGTACGGGGAATGGTGTGGGTGCGACGAGAGCGATTTGTCGGTAGACAGCCTGCATGGCTGGGCTGGCTCCGACGATCGGGCCGGCCTGTGGTGGCAGGTCGCTGGCTGTGTGACTGGCTGTGGGTTGCGGCAGCAGGGCCTGTTGCAGCACATTCAGGAAGTTCTGCAGTTCGAACGGTTTAATGAGGTACTCGAAGGCACCCCCGGAAAACGCCCGGGCGGCAGTCGGCAGGTCACCAAAGGCGGTCATGACGATGAGTGGGACCCCGGGGCGGGCCTGTCGGAATTCAGCGAGCGCTGAGAGTCCATCCTGTCCGGGGAGTCGAACATCGAGGACGATGGCGTCGGGTGCGAAGCTGCTGAGTTTTTCGCGAGCCTGTTCAATGGACGCCGCGGTGGTGGTGACATGTCCGGCGGCGGTGGCCGCTTCGGCAAGTGCCCAGCAGAGGGCCGGTTCGTCATCGATGATCAGAATTCGGCTCATGGGGGGCATTCGGGAGTGTTGACTGCGGGCAGTACAAGATCCATTTCCGTCCAGCCGCTGCTGCGGCGCCAGGCCAGTCGTCCACCGTGATCCTGAGCCACGGCTGTAACAATCGCCAGCCCCAGTCCGACGCCTTCAGGTTTTGTTGTCACAAAGGACTGCAGCATGCGAGCGGCGATCTGCGGATCCGGTCCCGGGCCGTTGTCTGCGACGCGTACGACAATCTCATGGTTTTCTGCGGTCAGAACTGACACCTGAATCTGTCCCTGATGTCCGGCTGCTTCGACGGCATTCTGCAGCAGGTTGACGATGGCCGCTCGCAGCCCATCACGCAGACCTGCGATGGTGTGTGAGGGGCAGTCGAGCCACTGCAGTTGAATATGATGATGTTCGAGAGCCGGTGACACAAGTTCCACGCAGTCTTCGAGCAGTTGTTTCAGTTCAAACTGAGTTCGGACACCATCGGTTTTGCCGCCCAGAGACAGCAGTCCGCGGACCTCGGATTCCAGCAATCGCAGTTGTTTGAGCATGATGGCGAGTGAGCGATCGTCGTTGCCGGTTCGGCAGCGGGTTTGATGCACCTGCAGTGCCAGTTGAATTCCGGCCAGTCCGTTGCGGAACTGATGGGCGAATCCGGCGGCCAGTTGAGCGATCCAGCGTCCGCGTTCTGCCAGCAGCAACTGCTGCTGCAGCTCGGACAGCCGTGCTCCCAGCGTGCGTACGTCCTCCACAAGTACCGTCAGTTCATCGGCCGAGCTGCTGCCGGGTGCCACGGCGACTGATTTGTCTGCCGTGGCGGGAACCGCTGGCGAATTCAGGTTTGCGGGCTGCAGTTGTCCCTGGGCAATTTCGGAGACGCGTCGCTGGATCTGCTGCAGTCGATGGGACCAGCGAGCGGTCAGTGCCAGGAGCCATGGCACAATGGCTGCCATGGCCGCAGCGCCGATAGCCAGCGGCGGCCAGATGGCTCGCCAGCGCACCGCTTCCAGTTCCGCGGCAGAGGCCAGCATGATGATGCGAAACTGGGGGCGCCAGCGGGATGGCACCCAGCGGCACTGAAACTGCCCTGCCCTGCTGTGCCACGACCATTCGAGCGGGCTGGCGGGGGCTTCGCCGGTTTCATCCAGCAGCCAGTGTTCACGGGGCAGTCGCTGCAGCGCCGGCTGCAGATCATCCGGCAGTGTCGGGAACGAACTGTCGACGATTCGACCGGCTCCCGGATCCCAGATCACAATCTGCTGGTCGGCCAGCCGGGCTGTCTGCTGCAGGACACTGCCTGTGAGCGGAAACGCGGCCTGCTGCAGCACCACGGCAACCTGCTGCTGATGCTGTTCCAGCAGCGCAGCGGTATGTGATGACTGCAGCCAGGCTGACAGGCCTGAGATTCCGGCGATGACCAGAAAGATCAGGCTGAGCAGCGGCACGATGAGCTGGCGTCGAATACTGGATCCCGATAGCCGGCTCATGCCGCTGCTCCGCTGATATCACGGAGCCGCCGCGAACGTGGCCACCACTTTCGCATCGGCCGCATTCCAGACTCGCACTGTGCCGTCTTCTCCGCCCGAAACCACCAGCGTGCCGTCAGGAGTCGCGGCAGCACGGTAGACATAATCGGCGTTGCCCGGGAACTCGCGAGCCGCTCCGCCATTTGACGGATTATGGAAGAAGACTCGTTTGTCACCGCTGCTGCTGAGGATCAGATCCTGCAGACCGACATACTGCAGGGAGGTCACCTGGCGAGTGTAGGTCGAGATGGTGCGAGCCTGTTCGCCGGTGTCGACGTTCCAGATTTTGATGGCATTATCAGCGCCGGCACTGGCCAGTGTGGTGCGATCAGACTTCCACGAGACGTCCATGACATGGTGCGTATGGCCTTCGAAGGCACGGACGAAGGTTCCGGCAGCCACATCAAACACCTTGACGAATTTGTCTGCGGAGGCGCTGGCCAGCAGGCGTCCATCGGCTGAGAACTCGAGTCCGTATACGGTGTCACTGTGCGCATCGGGGAACTGGCGAGCAAGGGTTCCGTCGGCGACGTTCCAGAGCGTCAGTTCACCGGTGCGTGAGGCTTCTCCGCCTCCGGCGGCCAGCAGAGTCCCGTCCGGGGAAAATGCCAGCGACAGAACTCGATCGGCAAACACCGATTCCCCGCCGTCTTCGGACCCGATGGAGCGGGCGAGGGTCCATGCCGGGAACAGGCTGCGAACGGTCAGTCGATGTTCGGCGGTTTTCAGCAATGCCGAGCCGGCCGTTGCGCTGACCGCAGTGACTGGTGCTGAAACGGCTGTGGGCAGGACATCAACAGGGACGCCCGCAGCCGCATTCCACAGGCGGATCAGCCCGGCAGCATCGGAGCACAGTGCGAAGCGTCCGTCGGAGGTGAGTGCAGCGAAGGCTGCTGCTGCCGGCACGGCTGCGGCAGTTTTCTTTTCTTCGACGGTGGCTGTGGCGGCGGTGGCTTCCGCCGTGGCAGCTTCGTGCTGCTGGCGTCGTTCCGCCGCTCGTTTCTCCGCGCGACCGATGGCGGCCACAGCGAAATCAACAGACTTCTTCGCTGTGTTCAGGTCAGAATCTGCCTTGGTCAGAGCATCCTTTGCTGCGGTTTCGGCTTTCTCTGCTTCCGTCACGGCAGTTTTCAGAGCTGCATCATCAGGTTTTCCTTCGAGTGTCTTCTTTGCCTCGGCTGTTTTCGCCGCAGCCTCATCGAACTTCTTTTTGGCTTCAGCCTGGATCGGCGTCTGTTTCTCGACATCCGCTTTGGCTTTGGTTTCGGCTTCCTTCTGGGCCGTGATTTCCTTGTCCGCTTCGTCGATCTGGGCCTTAATGACGTTGACTCGGGAATCCAGTACGGCCTTGCGGAATTCTGCGGACTTCTGATCCCGCTGCGCGGTGAGGTTTGCGGTCAGTGCGGCAATTTCCTTGTTTTCCTTCAGGGACCACAGCGATGCTGTTGCTCCGCCGAACACAAATACGGCCCGTTCAGCAGCCGGACGGGCATCGACGGCAGTGATGTCTGCGGGTGTATCGAATCGTCCGGCATGTGTGCCATCTTCAGCCTTCCAGAGCTGCACGGTTTTTGTGCCGGCCACAGTCAGCAGCTGCGGGCCACCACCGGAAATCCGCGTGATGGCTCCGGCATCCGATCGAATCTCGGCGGCCACAGTGACCACGCCGGTATCGGCAGCCACAGCCAGCAGTCGAATCGAACCATCGGCCAGCAGCGCCGCCGCTTTTCCGCCGGTCAGTTCTGCGCCCAGTGCGGTGATGGGGGCTGGCAGAGGTTCTGTGCGGTGAGCGAGAGAGAGGTCCGCTGTTTTCAGGACGGCGACCCTTTGATCTGCCTGTGCTGCCAGAATCCAGCCTGCAACCACTGTGACAGCCGAGACTGCCTGCCCATCGAGACCGGCAGTGGCACGTTCGGCACCAGTGGCGGAATTCATTACGACGACACCGCGACCGGGCACAGCGAGCACAAGTTCACTGTTATCGCTGGTCAGACTCCACGCTGTAACATCAGCCGGGAGAGGCATGGATGGAGCCGGCGATGCATCACGCTGCCAGAGTTTGATATTCCGATATCCGGTCGTAGCGATCATTGATCCCGCGGGGTGGAAAGCGACAGCGTGCACGAAGTCCCGATGAGCTGCTCCGGTCGGGCCCTGAGCAGCAGACGAGACAATGGAGGGATCCACAAGACCCGCCGGGACATCCTGGCGAGCGAGGTCATAGACGGTCACCCGATTGGCTCGACCGGCGGCGATAAATCGTCCGTGGGAGTCGATATCCATGGAGTAGACTCCCTGGAGCCGCGCGTTGATGGGCTGCCAGTTCATGACTTTTGCGGCGCCACTTCCGGCTTTGGCACCTTCAGTGATCCACTGTCGGACAATTCCCAGTTCCTTTCCGGAGAGGGCTTTGGCCTGTCTGTCGTTGGGCAAGGGCGGCATCACGGGTTCAACGGATCGCTTTGAGAGAGTGAACAGCAGGCTTTCTTCGGGCTTGCCGGCAGTCACGACGGCGCTGCTGGCTTTGCTTTTCAGCATCGCGTCGACCGTTTCAAGGATCACGCCGCCTTCGTTGGTGGTGACGTTGTGGCAGGCGACGCAGTTGGCCTGCAGAATCGGACGTACGTCACGGTCGAAGTCGACCGCTCGGCCAAGTCCCGGGTCTTCTTCGGTGATGGGCTTATTTTCATCAGCGGCAGCGACGGTGGCGGGCAGCAGGCAGGCCAGCAGCAGCCAGAGAGATTTGCGGTCAGAGCGAGTCATCGGAGCACCAGATTTCTGCAGATGGTTCAGGTCTGATCATTCAGCAATTTTGATGGCCACAGGAACATCGGTAGCCGCAGCGCGGCCGGAGACATCGCCGGTGGCTCGAATTACGACATTTGCCAGATCACCCACCGCGGCGTCGGCGGCGGCAGTGACTGTGAGCATGGCTTCGGACTGATCGGCCGGCAGGTCGACGGCCGCTGCCTGCACGCCGGTGGTACCCGGCGGCACTTCGAGAGTCAGCTTCAGTGGCCCGGTGAATTCCTTACGGCGAGCGGCAGTGACTTTGATGGCCAGCATTCCGCCACGCTTCAGCACTCCATTGTCCGGCACCGCTGCTGACAGTTTGGCTGTTCCGGCGTGAACTCGGACGACGATCGGATCGGAGACTGCCCGCACGGCCACGTTATTCGGCTTGGTGGCTTCTTCGGCTTTCTTCAGACCGTCGTCTGCAGCGGCTTTGGCGGCTTTGGCGGCTTCAAGGTCCTTCATGGCCTGAGTCAGCAGCGCCTGGGCTGCTTCAACATCCTTCATTTTTTCGGTGACCAGTTTCTCTGCTTCGGCCTTCTCGCGGATTTTCGCCGCTTCCATCTCCTTCACGGAAGTCACCTGTCTGGCCACAGCATCAGCTGCGGTTGTCAGTTCCTCGACCTTTGCGGCCGCGGTGGCCAGAGCAGTGGCGGCTTCCTGCAGCGCCTTGAGTGAAGCGACCAGTTCTTCGGGCTTGCCGGTTGCAGAGGCCTTGATGGAGGCTGCCTGGGCCTGGGCTTTTGCGACGGTTTCCAGCGAAGCGGTCTGGGCGGCGACGGCTTTGGTGAAGTCGTCTTTGAGTTTCTGCTGCTGCACGGTGTAAGCCGCCAGTTCTTCGCCCAGTTTCTTCACCTGTTCCGTCAGGGCTGTCACCTTCAACTGCTGTTCCTTCAGTCCGGCTTCAGCCGTCTGAGCCTGTGTCTGGCGAGTGGCCATGGCGGCTTCGGCTTCAGTCACCCTGACTTTGGCGCGTTCTGCCAGCCACGGGTTACGTCGCCATGCGACGGTGGAGGTTCCGTGCAGCAGGATCGCGGCAGCAGAGACCGGGGCCTTTTCCTTGAAGTAGATGCGGGCGAGTGCCGAATCTTTGCCAGGTTCAATGGCAAAGGCCGGAGCGTCGGTTTCGCCGGGGACGTTGTAGAATGCGAAATCGACTTTGCCATCGAATCCGTTGCGTTTCACGAGGCGGACCGGAATCAGCAGTTGCTGGTCCTGGCTGTAGTCAGCGGCCGCGACATCGACCACGACAGAAAAGGGCTGTTCGTCCTTCATGACACCGGCAATCAGTGAATCTGACAAACGGGCGGTTCGTGGCAGTCCGTTCAGTGCATCATGCACCAGCGTGGCAGTGCGGGCCTCGCGGACCATTGCGGCATCGGGGGGACCGCTGCGTCCCTGCACGCTGACGGGCACCAACTGCTCAGGGGCATCCGGAGCCGCCGTAATGACTATGCGAGCTGTGGTCTGACCGGGGCCGATCACCGACGGACGAGCCGTGAGTCCGGCGGGCAGATTGACGGCGGAAACTTCAATGGCATCGTTGTGTCCATCGCGGCGGTAGGCGTAGACCGGAAGTTCGTAACTGCCGCCTTTTCGCAGGCTGATGGCTCCACTGGTCGGGGGCGCTTTGCCGTCGGCTGACGGGAAGGAGTCGAAGACAACAAGCGAGAAGTCGGGCTGAGGTTTGCGGAGGGAGACCCGGTAGCTGAGGCGGGCATCGCCACGGGCGTCGCTGTAGCGGTCCCGCAGGCGAACGCGATAGCTGCCGTCTTCCGGAACGTCCAGTCTGGCAGCCGGGTCATCACTGAGCGTGGGCAGATCAGCACCGCCTGGGTTCTGGCGGTCATCATCTTCCGTGGCGACCCGGGCATACGTCACTGTACCGTCTGCCGCTGTATTGATACGTTCGATCATCAGCAGTGGATCGGCGATGGAACCGAGTCGTTGAGCGTAAACTTCGATGACCCATGATTCGCCTTTTTTAGCGTCGAAGCGGAACACATCTTCGTCGGCTCGTTCGGCAAACTGTCCGGCGATTTCTGCGGGCAGAGCGGTGATCTGTTCAGCGGCTGCCGGATCTTCAGGCAGTGCGGCCTGCGGTGCCAGACCGAGTCTCAGCAGGTTGCCGTCAATGCCGTTCCACCAGAAGGAGTCGGCGAAGGCGGCCGTCGCAGCCGCCCCGACAGGTCGTCCCGCAGTCGCTGGATCGACGCTGGCTGTGAGTTTGAAGACAGGCTGTCCGCCGAGCTTCAGGTCGGTGGCTTCACCGCCGGGCAGGTGTCGACCATAAAGCGTGACCGGGGCAGCCGCTCCAGCGACGAGGAAGCCGGGGGCCAGCCAATCCACCTGCGGCCGCGTGTCGATGGCAAGGCGATAAACAAACTGATCGCCACCACCATAAACGGCGTCCTGAACTCGCAGCAGAAACTCTTCGTCTGCTGCGGCGGTGTGGACGATGGATGCTTCCTGCGAAAAGACTCGCCGCGATTCCGCAACGCGGCGGCCGGTGGCGTTGAACAGCTGCAGCAGGGGCTGCATGGGCGAATCGAGCCGTGCAGCTTCCGAGCGAATCACGAATGTCTGTCCGGCCTTGACGGGAATCCGAAAGAAGTCCACATCCGTAGCGCCATTGGCGCGGGCACTGACGACGGACTCCAGGGCGACCGGGGTGGCCTGTGCGGCAGCGTTGTTCGGTTCAGCTTCCGCGACTTCCACCAGTGAGTCGACGCGAAAGATACGCGGATTGCTGATGCCGAACAGTCCGCGGACTCGCACGTCATACAGTCCGGAGGGAACGTTGCCACCGACCGTCACGCTGAAGGTGTTGGCAACCGGGTTACCATTCGCGTCGCGTTTCTGAGTGGCGGTGATTTCAGGATGACTGAAAATCATGCCGTCAAGTTCATCGAGGTCCGAGCCACCTCCGACAACGACGTCGACTGTGGCACCACGCTGAGCACCTGGGGGAAACACCGAGGTGATGCGAGCCTGCGGCAACTGGGCCAGTACGGGGCTGACAGCCAGCAGTGCGAGGGCGAAAGCCAGCAAGGATCGTCCGGTCATAGGGTGGGTTCCGGAGGGCGGGATTCAAGTCAGGAGCGGGCGCGGGTCAGGGCTGCCACAGATGTCTGAAGAAAGTACTGGCAGTGGCTGAGATCCCTGACCGGGACGCTGCGGGTCTGAGCAGAGGAACTGAAACGAGTGGGCCGGCGAAATCCGGAGGCCCCGGATTTCGCCGGTCGACAAAAAGCCTGTTCAGTGATTGAACTGGAATTCCTTGGTGTTGATCAGAGCCCAGACAATGTCTTCGAAGCCGCGTCGAGGATTCTCTTCATGGCGTTTCAGATAGCTGACAGCCACTTCGAGTTCGTCAGGCTGCGGTTCGCGGGCGAATACCCAGCGGTAAATTTCGCGGATCCGCTCTTCGATGGCGCGAGCGGAGTCGCCGGCCAGTTTGGCCGTACGCGCTCCATCTCGAGCAATCTTGTCCTGAATTTCGCGGCCATTCAGCAGGTGCAGGCTTTGCGCCAGGTTGGCATCGGCACTGCGTTCACATTCGCAGGCCGTGTCACCCTTGGGCTGTCCGAACACCTGCAGGAAGTAGGTGGCGTTCGAGGAATCGGCCAGTTGCATAGCGCGAGTCCCGGCAGGCATGCCACCGAAGTTTTCGCTGGTTTCGGTCACCTGATGGAAGGCGTCGTAGAGAACTTCAGCACTGAGCCGCCGCGGGTAATAGCGCGAGAAATTCTGCTTGTCGCTGGCATTGTGCTCATTGGGCAGGGCGCTTAACTGGTAGGTTTTGGATCGGCAGATGGTGCGTACCAGTTCCTTCAGGTCGAAGCCCGACCTGATCAGATGCTGCGACAAACCGTCAAGGAGTTCAGGATTGGACGGCGGGTTGGTGGCCCGCATGTCGTCTTCCGGTTCCACAATGCCGCGACTGAAGAAGTGTTTCCAGTAGCGGTTGACAACGGACTTGGCGAAGAACGGGTTTTGGGGATCAGTCATCCAGTCGGCCAGTTTGACGCGCGGATCCTGGTCCGGAGCAACTTCGTAGGGCGCGGACCCCAGTCCGGTTGGCTTGAGGCCTTTTCCGGAGCGGGGATTGGCAGCGGAAGCGGCACCTTCGTTGTGGAATACGCGACGGTCTCGCATGTTGCCACTGGCATTGGGGATGGCTTTCCTGCCGACGCGGCTGTAGAAGGCAGCCATCCCATAGTAGTCGTCCTGACTCCACTTTTCGAACGGATGGTGGTGGCAGCGAGCACACTGGATGCGCAGTCCGAGGAACAGCTGGGCCGTATCCTCGACCTGCTCTTCCACTGTATCCACATCGCGATACCACGTCACAGCCGGATTGATCTGCGGGTCCCCGGACGCCGTGACAATCTGACGCACGAACTGATCATACGGGGTGTTGTCGTAAACGCGGTCCCAGATCCATTGATGAAACAGCAGTGTTCCGGGAGCATCTTCGCCGTTTTCGCGACGGTTGCGAAGCACGAAGTTCCATTTGTTGGCGAAGTGGTCGGCGTAGGCGGTGCTGTCGAGCAACTGGTCGATCAGGCGATCGCGTTTGTCGGCGCCTGTATCGGCAAGAAATTCGCGAACCTGCTGCTCGTTGGGCAGCAGTCCGGTAATGTCCAGGGAAACACGTCGCAGGAAGGTGGCGTCGTCACAGACATCGGAGGCCGGGATTCCCAGCAATCGCAGCTTGCCGAAGACGGCCTGATCCACCACGTTGGTGGGCTCGGGCAGTTTGGAAGTATCGGCACCCAGCGGAATCGTGGCTCGGAATGTGGAGACCTGTCCCTGGTAGCGAGCCATGATCGCGACTTCACCGGTGAGGTCGAGCGTACTGACCAAACCGGTGACCGAGGACTCAGCCATTTCCGCTTCGTTGGGTTCGAAGAGGGCCATGCGGGTGACGTCTTCGGTGGTGCCGTCCGTGTAGGTGGCAATCACCGCAATCTGCTGCTGGGAATTCCGCTGCAGTGTGCGCGCCTCTGGCAGGCACTGAATGGAGGCCACTGAGGGATCTGTTTCGGCACCGTAGGGCATGCCCTGTTCAATCCACTGGCACAGCAGGTTGTATTCGAAGCTGCCGGCTTCCATCCGTTTGCCGCCACCGTGCGGGCTTTGGCCGACGGCTTTCTTCAGCAGCAGGCTTTCCTGCGGCATGCCCGGGAAAATGCGGCGGCCGCGGGATTCCTTGCGGAGAAACTCGTAGTCGTCTTCCGGGTAGAACCCCAGCAGTGACAGGCGAAAACCGTTCTGGCCCCCGGATTTGCCATGACAGCCACCACCGTTGCAGCCCAGCTTGGTGAAGATCGGCACGACCTGATTGCGGAAATTGATGGGCAAAGGTGTGGCAAAACCCGAAATGGACACATTGATTGCGGCGGACTGGCCTTCGAAGGTTGCGGTCACGGTAATATCCCCATCACCACCCGGGATGGCCATGCCGGTGGCATCCACCGACAGCAGAGCCGGATTGGAAATCGTCCACGTGGCTTTGCGAGTCACATCCTGCATCGTGCCATCCGCCATGACTGCCGTGGCGATCAGTTGCTGGCGCGCGTCGCGACTGCGGATGATGACCTTGTTGTCGGTCGCGGGGGAAATTTCCAGACGACTGACCGCCGAAGCAGTGGCTTCATTGGAGCCCGCAAGCACGGCCGGAGCGGCGGCGGTGCTCAATCCACTGGTGACCAGCAGGGCGAACAGGAGGGCAAAGCGACGCTTTGCTGGCTGCCGGGTCAACGTTGAGCGAAACATCGGACCACTGAGTTTCATGGAAGTTCTCCTGCCTGGAGGGCCGAGCCGGCATCATGCCGACACGCGGTTGGGATGGTTGCAGTGTGCAGTTTTGGTCAGAGTCGTGTGCCTGCAGCAGCAGTAAGTGACCTGACCGAAGATTGCGACGCTGGACTGTGTTGGAAAGTGGAGCAGGGAAAGACGGAACGCGGGAGGACAAGTCGGGAGGGATGTTGCAGTTGTGGGCTGTCAGAACGCCAGAGCATCGGACAGTACCAGAACCTGCGACGTGATCACATCAGCAGTGTGACGTGGAGCCAGCGCACTCACTGCCAGGGTTTCGCTGACTGCCGAGATTATCGGCAATGTGCAGGCTATTACGTTTCCGTTACAAGTCAAGCCCTGAGTGGAACTTCAGGAGTTTGTGCGGGAGGGTGGTACAAATTCGAATGATTTTCTGTTGACAAAGGTGCAGTTGGCGATCTGAGGGGGCAGTATTTCCAGATTGTTCGCTGAAAAAACGGGGAACTGCAAAAGTTTGGCTGGCAAAATCGGGACCACGTTGTCCGGATTTTTGTGGGGGACAGTGGCTGTGGCTGGTGTGGAATTCCTGAATCCGGGAGAACCGAGTGGACGTGGTGGTGGGGTTGGTGCGGGGGTGGGCTGATTGACCGCTTGATCCGGGTGACGGTAGGATTCGGGGGTTGCGTGGTGGATTTGCGGGTGTGGTGGTCAGGTGTTGTGTGAGCGGGGGTGCTGTGATGTTTCGTCGCGGATACATCCTGAGCTGGCGTGAGGATTTGCTGTGGTTCTGGTTGTTGCCGTTTCTGGCTGTGGGAGTGGCGTTATTGTGTCAGCAGTACCTGTCGGCGATTGCGTTGGCGGCTGTTGGTGTGTGGGTGACGTTGCCGCATCAGTTTGCGTCGTGGTTGCGGACGTGGGGCATTGCTGATGAGCGGCGGATGTGGGGCGATCGTTTGTACTGGGGGCCGCTGTTGATTTTCGGGGGCAGTCTGCTGGGGTATGGGGTCGCGCCGATTTCGACGGCATTACTGGTGATTCTGTGGGATCATCAGCACAGTATTATGCAGCAGCACGGGTTTGCGCGGATTTATGATTTTCGCGGGGGGACGGGAATTCCATCGACGGGATGGTTTGATCTGGTGCTGGGTTGGCTGTTGTTCAGTCACATGCTGTTGACTTCACCGATGTTTGTGTTTCCGCTGGTGCGAGAGTTGTATCGTCTGCGTTTGCCGGTGTCAGCGGGGCTGGTGGAGGGTGTGGCAGCGGTCAGTTTCTGGCTGTTGGTTGGGTATCTGGTGGTGTATGCGGGGCATGTGATCTGGACGTTGCGGCGGGGTGGGTCAGTGAACCCGCTGAAGTATGTGTTTATCGCGACCAGCTATTTCCTGTGGTATTTCTGTGCATGGCATACGGCAAGTGTGCTGGTGTGGGGGATTGCGCATCGGATCATGCATGGGGTGCAGTACATGGTGATGGTGTTCTGGTATCTGCGTCGTCAGACGGCTTCGGAGCGGGTGTCGTGGAGTGTGGCGGGGTTACTGGTGCGGCGCGGCTGGATGTGGATGTTTTTGCTGTCGGGGGTTGTGTATTCAGGGCTTGTGCAACTGCTGACGGGCGGTCAGTTGGGGGCCTTTTTGTTCGGCTGGGCGCGATTTCCGACGTTGTACGAAGCGATTCCGGTGCTGGGACTGGGGGCGATGACGGCCGACGAGGGTTATGCGTTTGTGACGCTGGCCCTGCTGAATACTCTGGGCATGACCCATTACTACTTCGATTCCTTCATCTGGAAGGTGCGTGACCGGCGGATTCACGGGGGGCTGTCATGATTCGTCGTGTCAGGCCGGTCCGATTGACTGTTGAGGGGCGGATCGTGCGGTGGGGATATCTGCTGGTGCTGCCGCTGCTGGTGTACGGTTATCCGGCGGGCTGGCCGGCGTGGTTACTGCTGGTTTGGCTGCAGTTGCCTGTCTGCGTGGCCTCGAGCGTGAGGGTGTGGCGTGGCTCGTGGCAGCGTTTCCGGATGCTGTGGTTCATCGGTGTGGTGTTGCTGGTCAGTGGTGTGTGGGAGGCGTGGACCTCTGGTCGAATACCGCGTTCCGTGGCGGTCAGTCTGCAGTTGCCTCCGGGGCCGGGTGAACCGAATCTGTATTTTGAGTATGACCTGCCAGCGGTGGAATCGCGGTTGTTTCCGGGGCTGGCTGAGGCACTGTTGCTGCAGGCGGTGCAGTTGAATTACTGTGGCAGCGGGCTGGCCGGGCTGAGTGCTCATCCGGCATGTCGCAAGTACGCGTCTGTGGACGCTGCGGCGGTGCGGGTGGTTCTGGAGGCAGCTCTGCGTCAGCAGCCAAAGACAAACGAGGACATCTACTACAGTTACATCGAAGTCCTGCGGGGGACGGGTGCGACTGCCGCGGAGATTGCGGCAGCGCGAGCGGAGTGGCGTCGCTTGTTTCCGTTTTCTGACCGTCCGGATCCGCTGGCGGGTGACCAGTCAGCGGGTGTGCTGGACCGGCGTGGGGTCGCCGACTGAGCTGATTGCCGGTCTGTGGCCGGCTGGGTGATATGCAGGGTTTTGGGTGGCTGTGTGTGGGGGTCTGACCGGCCGGGTTCTGAGTGGCTGGTGGGACTGTTCCGACCCTGTGGTGCCGTGGCCTCATTTGCTGCCGTCGGCTGGGGTGTTTGTCAACCGAATTCTGGCCGGAATTCTGGATTTCAGGCGACGACTTTTTTGGACAATTCGCGGAAAAAACTGGGCCAAACGAGATCTCCCGGACGATGCATCAGACATACAACAAATAGTGTTGACAGAATCCGGAAGCACAATATACTGCGTGCAGTGGCCCCCGAGACGGCTCGCCGATCTGTCGTGTGAACCGCTCGCAAGCTGTTGTCCTTCAACGGGTTGGAGCCATGTTGTCAGCGAGTGTTGACAGACGGCTGCAACTGAATATTCTGCAGCCGGAAATGGACGTTCGAAAACGCTTCGGCAGGAGGTCGAAAACTGGGCTCAGGGGGCGTCAGCCCGGGGTAACTCCGGGGTTTGCAGACAGCGTGTGCAAGTCTCTCTGCCGGCGACAATGCCGCCTGTGGCTCCGCTTCCTGATGACAGCGATGATTTGGGTAAGTGAAACGGTGTATTGAGTCGGTCTGGCGATTGAAGATTTCCGGAACGACGGGGTGTTGGTTCGCACGGTGTTGGTTCGCACGGTGTTGGTGACGTGAAGGCCGATCGAAATGCAGCCCGGTTGGCGGGCAGAGGATGGTGTTTCGGTCGGGGGTAAGCAGGCCGTCAGGAAAGTTCAAGGGAGAGCGTCGAATGATTCGAGCGGTGAATGAATGGATTATCCGGAAGCGTGACGGCAGGACAGTGCCATTTGAATCCAAGCTGATTTTCAAGGCGATCTGTAACGCGTTCCGGGCGGAACTGAACCTGGCTGTTGGGCAACCGCTGGATCTCGACATTGAGCGCGAGGTTGGGGCGATTACGGAAGATGTGGTTCAGGAGGCGGCTTCCGATGCTGCCACTGACCGCGGTGTGGGTGTGGAGCAGATTCAGGACCTGGTGGAAATGCAGCTCATGAAGCGCGGCCACTACAGGGTCGCCCGCAGGTACATCGTGTATCGTGCCGAGCATGCGAAGATTCGCTCGCTGCGCCAGCCGGATGCGCTGGAAGCGGCAGAGGTGTCAGTAGCGCCGCGGATGCACGTGCGTCTGGAGGATGGTCTGCGGGTTCTGTTTGACATGAATCGCATTCGCAGGCGGCTGGATCTGGCCTGTGCGGGACTGACCGACTGTGATGCGGAAGATCTGCTGCAGGAAGTGATCAAATCGGTATTTGACGGGATCTCGGTCGGAGAAATCTACCGGGCGATGATTCTGGCGGCGCGGTGCCGGATTGAGTGTGACCCGGCCTATGACATTGTGGCGGCTCGGCTGCTGCGAATGGTGATCAGCAACGAGGCTCTTGGCAGTTCACCGGCGAATCCGGCCGAGTATGCGCGGCTGTACCGGAACCAGTTTGAGCATTACATCATCGACGGGATCAATTCTGACCGTCTGAGTCCGGAATTGCGGACTCTGAATCTGACGAAGATTGCAGCGGCCCTGCAGCCGGAGCGTGACGGCCTGTTCCGTTATCCGGGTCTGCAGGCGGTGTACGATCGGTACCTGCTGCACATTGAGGGTCGTCGCATCGAGATGCCTCAGTATTTCTGGATGCGCGTGGCGATGGGTTTGGCGCTGCGTGAGAGTCGTCCGGAGGAGCGGGCGATCGAATTCTACAATCTGCTTTCGACGATGCGCTTCACTTCAGCGACTCCGACGCTGTTCAACGCGGCGACGAATCACCCGCAGCTCAGTTCGTGCTATCTGTCGACTGTGAAGGACGATCTGGAGCACATCTTCAAGTGTGTTTCTGACAACGCGCGGCTGTCGAAGTGGGCCGGCGGTCTGGGCAATGACTGGACGAACATTCGTGCCACCAATGCTCACATCAAGGGCACAAACGGTCGCAGTCAGGGTGTGATTCCGTTTCTGAAGGTGGTGAACGACACGGCTGTGGCGGTGAACCAGGGTGGCAAGCGGAAGGGTGCGGTGTGTTCGTACCTGGAAACGTGGCACATGGACATCGAGGAGTTCCTCGATCTGCGCAAGAACACCGGGGATGATCGTCGCCGGACTCACGACATGCACACGGCCAACTGGATTCCTGACCTGTTCATGAAGCGGGTCGAGGAAGAGCGGGACTGGACGCTGTTCAGTCCGGACGAGGTTTCCGACCTGCATGATCTCGTGGGCAAAGCGTTCGAAGATCGCTACATGCAGTACGAGAAGATGGCGGAGACTGGTGAGATCCGCATGAGCAAGCGGATCCCGGCAGTGGATCTGTGGCGGAAGATGCTGACGCGTCTGTTTGAAACCGGTCATCCATGGATTACGTGGAAGGATCCTTCCAACCTGCGGTCTCCTCAGGATCACGTGGGTGTGGTGCACAGCAGCAATCTGTGCACAGAGATTCTGCTCAATACGTCGCCCACCGAGACTGCGGTGTGCAATCTGGGATCGATCAACCTGCTGGCTCACATTCACAATGGTCGGCTGGACGTGACATTGCTGGAGCAGACGGTTCGCACGGCGATGCGGATGCTGGATAACGTGATTGACATCAACTACTACCCGACGGACGAAGCGAAGAATTCGAATGGTCGTCATCGTCCGGTGGGGTTGGGCATCATGGGCTTCCAGGACGCGCTGGCGGCGATGAACATCAGTTATGCCAGTCCGGAGGCTGTGGACTTTGCGGACCACAGCATGGAAGTGATTTCTTACTACGCCATTCTGGCCTCCACGGATCTGGCTGCAGAGCGTGGTGTTTACAGCACCTATGCCGGCTCGAAGTGGGATCGCGGTCTGCTGCCGATCGACACGATGGACCTGCTGGAGCGTGAACGGGGCTGTCGAATTGACGTGGACCGTTCGACGCGAATGGACTGGTCTGTGGTGCGTCAGGCGATTGCCCAGCACGGCATGCGAAACAGCAACTGCATGGCGATCGCGCCAACAGCCACCATTTCGACCATCATCGGTGTCTCGCAGTCGATTGAGCCGATGTACAAGCACTTGTACGTGAAGAGCAATCTTTCCGGCGAGTTCACTCATCTGAACACGGCCCTCGTCAGCGAACTGAAGGAGCGTGGCCTGTGGGATGCTCAGATGCTGGAGATGCTGAAGTACTACGACGGGACTCTGATGGAAATCGAGCGAATTCCGGCCGACATCAAGGCTCGTTATGTCACGGCCTTTGAGTTGGATCCGCGGTGGCTGATTGAGTGTGCTTCGCGTCGGCAGAAGTGGATCGACATGGGGCAGTCTCTGAATCTGTACATGCGGGAGCCCAGTGGTCGCAAATTGCACGACATGTATTTCCTTGCCTGGCGCAAGGGTTTGAAGACTACCTACTACCTGCGGACTCTGGCTGCGACTCAGATCGAAAAATCCACCGTGGACATCAATAAGTTTGGTGTGCAGCCGCGGTGGGTGAAGTCGAAGAGTGCTTCCAGTGACATTCAGGTGAGTCGCGCGGATGACCCGCGTGAGACCGGTGCGGACATTGTTCCGGCACCGCACATTCTGCCGGTCACTGAGGCATCTCAGTACAAGGCCTGCAGTATTACTGATCCGGACTGCGAAGCCTGCCAGTAAGAGTCTGGCGCAGCGTGGTTCTGCCTGCTGAACCGGAAAATTCTTCAGTTCAGCGGTGAACCTCGCAAAGCTTCTGCGGTGTCCACTGCAGCATCAGGATTTGCTCGTACCTTTTCTGCGTTCTTTTTTTTCGCGACATCGCTGAATCGACGTTGCTGAGTGATTCTCAAGGAGTGAGCTGAATATGTCCGTACTGACCTTCGATGACGCCCCGGCCGAAACTGCTGCTCCTGCTGTTCCTGTTCCGCCCGAGGGCGGTCGAGTGAAAGCGACGGAGAAGCGACTGATCAATTGCGCTCAGGTTGACGTCAACCAGTTGATGCCCATTAAGTATCACTGGGCGTGGGAGCATTACCTGAATGGCTGTGCAAATCACTGGATGCCGACCGAAGTTCCGATGAACCAGGATGTTGAAATCTGGCGTTCGGATAAACTGACGGACGACGAGCGGTTGGTGATCAAACGCAATCTCGGCTTCTTCTCCACCGCGGAATCGCTGGTTGGCAATAATCTGGTGCTGGCGATCTTCAAGCATGTGACCAACGCGGAGTGTCGTCAGTACCTGCTGCGACAGGCCTTCGAAGAAGCCGTGCATACTCATACGTTCCTCTACGTTGTCGAAAGTCTGGGCCTGAACGAGGGCGAGATTTTCAATATGTACCGTGAGGTCCCTGCGATTGCTCGCAAGGACGATTTCGAGATGGAACTGACGGCGGAAGTGCTGTCTGACGGCTTCACCACGGATACTCCGGAAGGCCGTCAGATGTTCCTGAAGAACCTGATTGGCTATTACGTCATCATGGAAGGGATCTTCTTCTACAGCGGGTTTGTGATGGTGTTGTCGTTCCATCGCCGCAACCTGATGAAGGGGATTGGTGAACAGTTCCAGTACATCCTGCGGGACGAGACGACGCACATGAACTTCGGGATTGACCTGATCAACGGGATCAAGTCCGAGAACCCCGAATTGTGGACTCCGCAGTTCCAGTCCGAGATGCTGGAGCGGGTGCGGAAGGCCGTGGAACTGGAGATTGCGTATGCGGAAGGCTGTCTGCCGCGTGGCATTCTGGGTCTGAATGCAGAAGCGTTCCGTGACTATGTACAGTACATTGCGGACCGTCGTCTGGAGCGAATTGGCCTGCCGACTCAGTACGGGTCTTCAAATCCGTTCCCGTGGATGAGCGAGACGATTGACCTGTCGAAGGAGAAGAACTTCTTTGAAACGCGGGTTACCGAGTACCAGAGTGCTGGCGCTTTGAACTGGGATTGATGGATCACAACAGGGTTGACCGGGCTTTGTGATGCGAGGGGACAGCAGGCATTTTCCTGCTGTCCCTTTTCTGTCAGCGATTGATGCGAAGTCATGAATGGTAACGTCTACGCGGTCATTGACATTGAGACATCGGGGCTGTCACCGCGGCTGGGCGATGGGATCTGCGAAATCGGTGCGGTGGTTCTGAACGAGCGGTTTGAGGTGGAGCGTTGTTTGTCGCTGCTGCTTCATCCGGGCTGCCGGATGTCGTGGAGTGCGATCAATGTGCACAGGATTTCTGACCATGCTGTGCGAGACTGTCCGTCGTTTCGCGAGATTTTGCCGGGTTTTCTGTCCTTCCTGCAGGGAGTGACGCATCTGGTGGCCCACAATCTGTCGTTTGAAACACGTTTTCTGAACCACACGCTCTGTGAGCATGGAGTCGGGGTTTCGGATTTATTTTCCACTGTGTGTACGATGCGGCATGCTCGTTCGCTGAAACTGGCAGTCAATGCGCGGCTGGCGACTCTGATGCAGCATTTTGGTATTCAGACAACATTTGGCATGCATGCAGCGCTGGTCGATGCGGCTGCCACCTCGATGCTGCTGCAGAAGATGTCCGGTTCGATGCAGTTTCCCGGGCCGCGTAGTGTCAGCGTGCCGTCCATCGGCAGCAGACAATTGTGCTGCCTGCCCGATCCATGTGTCAGTCGGACTTCCGAATCTGACCTGCGGCGTCTGTTGCAGCAGATGGGGCTGACCGCCGCTCGCGCCGATCATGTAGTTCCGTTGAATAGTCTGCAGTAGGATCCTGGGGTCCTTGCGGACAGCGACAGGATCTGGCTCTCTGGATTCCCGGTTACTTTTGGGTGGGACGATCCAGACAGGTAGAGTCAGGGCAGAGCGAACTTCGTTGCGAGGCTTTTACGCAGTCTGCCCCATGTTGTGATACAAACATTTTTTTGTCTCTTGAATGGTTCCCTTTTGTCAATGATTCCTGGCTTGGGAGGCCCTCCCAGGGCAATGACGCCGCCGGTGGTCTGTAACAGCGGCAGACTCGAAATTGCGAAGGTTTTCGTGCCTGATGTCTTTGGTGGATTCAGAAACAGAAGGACAGCATCAGCACAGGATTTCACCTCGCCCAGGAAGGCGTCTGCCACGCCCGGTATCATCGCTGCGGTTTCCAGAGTTTTCCCCTGGATTTCAAGGTCCCTGAGCAGTTCCATTTGAGCTGAAGACACTCGACCGGCACTTCTGATCCGCTGTTCTGTTATGAGAATATCGGCGAGCAGTATTCTGATCAGCTCGTCGAGGTCTGATGTTGAAACAGCATTGGTCTGTCCAATGGCCGTTTTCTTTACAGCTTTCAGCAAACTCAGCTCTGTTTCGATCATCGCGTGCTTTGCCCGGAAATCGGCGAGTGAGAACAGGCGTCGCATTTGGTCAGCGTCAAGCAGACGGTTCTTCTGCAGGTTCTGGACTGCAGCCATTAATAGTCCGCCATCTGTCAGTGGTGTCGGCTTCGTTGCAGCGTAGGCTAAGAGTCGTTCCGTGAGCAGTTGGGCCAGTTCGCGGCTCACGTTCAGATCAGCAGCACTGAGGCAGCGTAATGCCGTATGCATTTTCATTTCGCTCTGTGGATCCTTGTTGTTG
>CAITYU010000239.1 GCA_903896675.1 uncultured Planctomycetaceae bacterium | reverse complement strand
CACCCTGCATTCAATGGACCGACCACGTTCGCGACTGCCGGTTTTGCTCGAACGCCAGCAACGCCGCGTCATGCTCAGCACCAGCCTCAGACGCCTGAAGATCGGCCAGTGACTTTTCCTCAGACAAACGTTGAAGCCGCGCCTGAAACTCAGCGACCATGCGCTGCCGGTCCCGATCACTCCAGCGTTCAGAATGCCCACGGCCAGGCACGAGAATTTCAAGTTCACCGTCATTGGACAATGACCAGTCAGACTGTTCGGTCCCAAACGCCGCGCCGACTTCCTTCAGCAACCGCGACCAGCGCCGCCCGCAATCCTCAGCCGCCTGCTGCATCGTCTGCAGATCCTGCTGACAGCGGTTCCGTCGATTCAGCAGAAGCACCGCCTGCCGGTTCAGTTCTGCATCACGGCACGAGTCCCGAAGCCTCACAGGGTTCTGATTCAGAATCTGATTCAAACGCCCTGCAATCTCAAACGCCGCATTCGAAAACTTCAGCACATAGCGCGGTGCCTTATCGCCGTTTTCGACCAGCGCCCGAGCCGCTTCGACGGCTTCGCACGCCTGCCGGTACTGCTGCCGAAGTGCTGGCGCCTCTTCGATCAGTTCCCGCTGCCATTGTGCCCGCTGTGGACACACAGCCCGCACTGCTGGTCCCGAATCCGCCTCCGGTTCCGTCTGTTTTGTCATCGGTTTTCGTGCCATCGTCTGCATCCCGTGTCAGTGTGGTGAAGTCATCGACAGCCGCATCATCGACGGATTCAGGACCGCCGCCAGACCCGCCTGCCGGATTGCCTTCGTTGCCGTCCGTTGCCGTCCGTTGCACCTCAGGACACCCGGCAGCGACCCATGCCGCCAGCACATCGCGCCGCACCCGAACGCACCTCGGCCCGATCCGCACAACGCCCGGCAGTCTGCCACCGTCAGCCGCGTAGCGAGCCCAGCGAAGGCTGACGGCCAGCAGATCGGCCACCGTCTGAAGATCCATCAGCCAGGGGGGTTGTTCTGTCATGCCTGCACCCATGCCGCCAGCGCTGCCGCAGCAGCCAGCAGCGACAGATCACGAATCACACGCCACGTCACTGCAGACGCACACCGACACAACACCGGCAGATTCACGAACAACGTACACGGACCCACCTTGAACCGTAACATGCTTTCAACCTCTCTCAATTCAAGAATTCAATTCTGCTTCCGCGTCGACGTCGACGCGTTAGATTCAATGTTCTGACGCGATCACGTCGACAACGCATCGTCAATCGCCACGAATTCGCGACTGCCTTTGATCGAATGCCAGTCACCCAGTCCGCCGTTCACCAGCATCTGAAGCACGGTCTCTGCTTCCTCGGCGGGACGGTCGCGCAGATCCCGGCGATTGCGCCGCAATTCATTCGCCGTGATTCGTCCACCGCGTCCGCGTATCCACTGAATCAGAGACCGCTGTTCGGAGGCGCCGTTTGGTTCCTGCATCAGCCGATGGATACGCAACGCCTCGGACTTGAACCACTCGGCAATGGATAGCGCCTGCTGCATCACGTCAGCGCTGACCGCAAAATGATCTTCAACGCCGTTCGTCACCTGCTGCACACAATGCAGAACGATTGAGAGTCGACCCGGCGCCTCCTCCATTTTGGACCACATTGACGCCAGAAGGCCCGTCATGCTGTGCTGCTCCTCCCCGTGACGATCAACCCAGCACTGCAGCAACCGCTTCGCTTCGGCGCTCAGAGACAATGCGGCGGGGCACAAATTCTGCCCCAGCAAACTTTCCTGCTTGAGCTCGAACAACGCGTCAATCACCTCTTGATACTTCCGGCGAGCTTTATCACTCAGCGATTCATCCCGCCACTGCTTCATGCCTCGCGGCGGATAGCACATCAGGAAACGAGCCTGAAGCCCGTTGTCCTGCATCTCAGCGGACATTGCACGTTGGAAAATACGCGGTTGAATCCCCCCGGAGATGGAGACGTGCGGACTTTCGACTGCCAGATACTGACACTCGCTCTTTCGGTCCACCTCGATCGAATTTGCATTGTACATCTCGAGCCAAAGCGGAGCCTCTGACGATGCACCAGACCGGCCCTTGCTGAAGCGGTCAAATCCCGTCAGCCAGCCACTCAGTTCATCTCGACATAAAAGCACCCCTCGAGGGTTATCGGCCAGCACTCCAGCGATTGCATGAATGGTGGTGTCGCTCATGCTACAGCGCCGATGCAATGGTCTTTTCGGCTCAGGTGGTTCCGCGTCAATCTTGCCGTTGTCGTAATCTTTCATCCGCTTTTTATGCTCCCGACACTCACGCCGGAATTCAGTCATCGCTTGAGTGAATTCCGCATTGTACGCAGACCGGCGCACGTTAAGCGGTTCCATGCAGGCCCGAAGCGGCGGACTCTTGCCACTTCCTGATTCACCGATGCACATCGTCCACAGGATGCACGGCACCTGCCAATCCGGCTTCAGGAAGATGCTTCGACTCGAACCGATTGCAGACGCGCACACAGCCAGCGCGTACGTTGCCGGAAACGCGGGATCACAGCCGACTGACGCCGCCACCTGCTGACAAAAGTCAGCCAACACCGGCCCCAGATCCTTCAGCGGAAACGGCACAAAACGGTCCGCTGTGTCGACGCGTTTACTTCGTTTTCCGGCGTTTTTCGCGTCGACGTCGACAGCATAGCGGTTTTCGTTTTTTCGCGACTCCATCCCCACCTGCCGCCGAAATTCCGTCCACTTGCGACCGGCGCAGCTATTGTGCGAACAATGAAACACCCTCGCGCCGTTGTCACGTTCGGCGACGTAAGCGTCTGTTCCGCTGTGTGAGTCATCGAATGGACAAGTCACAAACGCCTTGACCGGATAGTCAGCAGTGCCTTCAGTCTCACGATACTCGACGCCATGCAGACTGAGACACTCCAGCAACCCCACTTCATTCTTCACGGCCCCACGCGGCACTGCAACGGATGCTGACCGCCGCTCAGGTACCAACCGCTGCAGCATCTGCCCGTCAGCAGCTTCAGTCTCACACCACCCAGCCCGCAGCGACTCAGGCACATTCAGCAGCTTGCTCAGTCGATGCGGACGCTCCTCCGTGTCGTCGCCTTTTGCGTTTACCGTCCCGTACAGCCGGACGATCCGCGGCAAGTCATGCACTGTTGTGTCCAGCTTCACAGCATCGGTATCGAATCGCCCAGCCAATGCTTCCAGAAGGCCCTTCACGAGTGCGGTCGATTCTCTCCCCGTGTCCAGACAGATCGGCATCAGCAGGTGGCACCCGTTGCCACTGTCAGCCATCAGACATTCAGGCAACCCCTGCTGAGTCAGCCAGTCGGACGCCTGCCCGCCCAGCGCTAACGCCGCATCATGCTCGGCATCTGATGAAGGTATTCCGCTGATGCGTTTGGGGTCGAAATCCAGCAACAACCACCGTCGCCGGATAATATCACCGGCTTTGCACCCAGGCCCATTCGTGAATCGGTTCGCCGATCGGTTCAGCACATTCCGGTCGACTTCGTTCAGGACGACATACAACCCACCATTGCCAACCCCGGCCAAGGACTTTGCAGCCTGTTGCGTATCATTAAAATACCCCGATCGGACTGGCTTAACCAGCGACCGAATTTCAAACACTGACGGCCCCGGATGAAGTATCCGCAAACACTGCTTCACCACGAGCAAATCGCTTTTGACTTTTCGTTCATTCGTACCCATAATCTCTGCATCCTTGTTTGCTTTTGCCCGCACCGAATTCGCTGTTCGGTGCGGGTTTTTGTTTTGAATGAAACCTGACACTGCCCCTCAGGTCATACGCAACGATTCACAGCACCCGCTGTGAATCGGCCCACAAATCAACTTCAGAATCATCGGGGATTCGTCGCATCGTCTGGCCGTTGTCCAGCAGCGCCTGCAACGCCTCAGGCGCGATCCTCAAACGTGAGGCCAGCACTTCCAGCCGCTCACCGCGCCGCAGCAGATCACGGCATTCCTCGATCACATCGCCGGGAAGGTATGCACTGCTCACGTCACACCCCCCGCGCTTTGAGAGAGGCACGGGCAACAGCAGACCGCACAGCACGATCCGTAGCAGTCATTGAATCAACCGGCTGCTCATTCTGAGCATCAAGGAATCGCTTGATTGCCTCCAAGCTTGTCAGTCGACGCCCGCCGATCATTACGGTTTCGAGCACGACTCCACGCACTCCCGACAGCCGCCAGCGGTGCAGCGTAGCCCGGCTGACTTTTCGCCCAGGAAATGCCGAGCACGCATCCGGCAATGACAACAGCGTTTCTTCCAAAATCTTCGACATCTGCGGTTCTCCTGCTGAGCAGAATGTTCCGGCAGACCGGCCATGCGCGCAATCGGCGGCGCATAAAAAAACCGGTCAACGCCAAACGCGCGAGATACACCACAAGTATCTCGTTCGATTGACGCTGACCGATCACGGAAAATCAGCGACGACTTACATTACAAAACCCGGTTTACACCGTCGTTAGGGTTTCCGTATCTAAAACTGACGTTCCCTCTTTGTACAGTTCTGTCACGGAGGATATCGGGCGGACCGTACGTTGTCAACAATTTTCAGGACGTCTCACTTGCCTGTGCTAAGAACACTTACGCTTTTTACTTATAAAGTGCAAAAAACTCGACGTCTGAAGTCAGGAATTGCGCCTCACCCAGCTTCAGCCGCAGCAGCCACCGCACGCTGCAGCACTGCCGGCGCGTAATGCTCCGACATAGCGAACGAGGTATGACCCAGCACCGATTGCACCGCCTCCAGCCCGTGACGTT
>CAITYU010000238.1 GCA_903896675.1 uncultured Planctomycetaceae bacterium | reverse complement strand
ATTGGCTGCATCGGTTCCCCGGACGGTTGCTCTCGGTTTTTTCACATGGTCGTCTCCTGGGCGAGAGGTCTGGCTGTCATTCCCGTGGGCGCGCGGCGCTCGGTTGTGTTGACATCGTCTCCGGCAAGCCGGGTACGGCAGTGCGCCGGCGTGCGTCACCTTCGGCCATTTTGTGTACTCTGCACCGTGCCGCCGTCCACAACGACCGTCGTTTTTGGCCCCCAACCCTTTGCTCGGCCCGGTTCCGGTTCCGCCCCTTCCTCTGTAGCGTGGGCTTCAGCCCGGACCATTACGCAGTCCAGGTCTTTTGCCAACGTGGCGCGTTATCGTGCTCGCAACCGAGGAAGCCATGGAGTTTCGCGAGTTCACGGAAAATTCGTAAACCGTCAACTGCCGTTTCGCGATTCAGGCCTGAATGACGCGGGGGACCAAAGTGGGCTGGGGGCTTGAGGCGGATTTGCGCTGGTTGAAACAGGGCGGTGTTTTTGGGGTGGTGGGGTGCGTCAGTTGCCCGGGCTAAAGCCTTGTCATTACCCACGAAACCCGTCGGGCCTCGAGGCCGTTGCGGCGTATGTTTGGTTTGTGCCTTGCCTCTGTTTGCGATTCAGGCCTGAAGGGCCGTTTTCCGGTAGCCCAGGGCGTAGCCCTGGGTCTGGGGCACCCCAAACAAGTGGTTTTTTAGGCCTGAAGGGCCGATTTCAAAGCGAGTGTGGTGGCGTGGTCAGGCACGGCGTTCCAGGTGCTTACGCACCTGGCTCTGCTGAAACCGGCCCTTCAGGCCTGGGGGGTGTTTTGGGGGTGTCCGAACCAGGTGCTTACGCACGTGGCTTTTCTGAGATCGGCCCTTCAGGCCTGCGGGCGGGGGTCCGTTGGGGCGCGTGTTTGTTGTGTGCCGTGCGTGTGTTGCGATTCAGGCCCGAAGAGTTGTTTTCCGGTATCTCAGGGGCGCAGCCGTCGCGCTGCCCCCTTTTGCTGCGGTGATGGCTCTCCGGACCTTGCCGCGCCCCGCTCCGAAGTTGGCCAACGGCCATACACAACGTAGCCTCGGGATCGCCCGATCGACTCGGATCAGAGCTCCCGAAGTTGTTCCTGAATTCACAGCCAAGGCATTCGCCGATCACCATCGGCGGATCAGATTGGCTTCTCGTTGCGAGCCGAAAACTATGGATTCCCTGTGATGCAGCGGCGGAAAGCCATGGCAAACACCGCATTTTGTGGGAAATGGCAAGGCTGCAGTCCGGGCCGGTCTCGTACCTTTGGGCACGTCCCCGACGCGGCACCAGCCTTCTTTTCACCGTTGCGATCGAGCAATCAACGGCCGCTTGCAAACAGCCTGTATTGCAAAGGTCGAGGGAACGGCGTGGTGTTGAACTTATCCGATGGAACACAATCTGTCCGGGAATTCCGGGGCCCCAGTCGCCGCCGCGTTTTACCCGGAGCGGTGGGCCTGTGTGGCGTCAGACCCGCAGTGAGCCTTGAAACACTGTGACGGCGTGGCCTGTCAGTCGTACTCGGTCCCCCTGCAGGTCCATGCGGACGTGTCCGCCGCGGCTGGAGGCCTGGAAGCCGAACAGGGTATTGCGTCCGAAGTGTGGTTGCCAGAACGGTGCGAGTGTGCAGTGGGCGGACCCGGTCACGGGGTCCTCGGGAACTCCGCTGGCGGGTGCGAAAAATCGTGAGATGAAGTCGTGGTCGGCGGCATCACCGAGTGCGGTCACAATCACGCCGCGAACTGGTAATTCGGCCAGTTGTTGCAGATCCGGTTGCAGTTGTCGGATGGTGGCGGCGGAGTCCAGTCTGAGCAGCAGATCGAAGCGTGACTGTCCGCACCAGAGCAGTTGTTCGGGGTTGATCCGCAGGGCCGTGGTGATTGCAGCGGGGGGTGTGCTGGCGGAGGGGACGGTAGCGGGGAAGTCGAGTACGATTCCGTTGGCCGTGGCTTCTGCCGTGAGGATTCCGCTGCGGCTTTGGAACTGGATGCAGCTTTGTTTCCAGTGGGGCGTGATCCAGTCGGGCAGGGTGTTGGTGGCGTGCAGTTCGCGGAGTACCTGAACGGTGGCGATGGTGGCGTGTCCGCAGAGGTCGACTTCGGTGGTGGGGGTCATCCAGCGCAACCGCAGGCCGGCGGGGTCGGGTGTAAGGAAGGCGGTTTCGGCGAGGTTCATTTCGGCGGCGACCTGCTGCATCCACTGGTCGGAGGCTGGTTTTTCCAGCAGGCAAACGGCGGCTGGGTTACCTTTGAAGGCGGCGGAGGTGAAAGCGTCGACTTGAAACAGCGGGATGGCGTTCATCGGGTGATTTTCGTGGAAAATGGCGTTTGGGAGCGAGCAATTTCAGGCGTGGGGCGTGTTTTATCAACCTGCAGGGCGTCCGAACCATCGGAAATTCCGGATTTCGGCCCCGACTTTCTTTCTCCCGTGTTGAACTTCATGCGTCCTGCCGATACCTTTCCCGGTTCGGAATTCCCCGAAGATTTCGCGGAATTCTGCTTTCTCTGCACGCCTCCGCCAAGTTGCGGATGTGCCTGTCGAAGCCACTGGCCAAAGTTTTTGGGACTCCAGTGTGTTTGTTGCAGTCAGGGAATTTCTCTGTGCTGCAGCCGAGGTGACGGTCTTCTGAGTGTTTCAGAAGATGGTGCAGAGCGTTAGGAAACCTACAGGAGCTTTCAGGGGAAATGGGTCGTTACACCGGGCCTAAGGGTCGCATCAATCGTCGTCTTGGAATGAACGTGTACGAATCTGCCGGTGCCATCAAGGCGGCAGATCGCAAAGAGGGCCCTCCGGGCATGCACAAGCGCCGCAAGAAGGAAACCACCTACGGTGCGGCCCTGACAGAGAAGCAGAAGATCAAGTATTACTATGGTCTTCGCGACCGTCAGCTCTATCGGTATCTCGACATTGCCAAGCGTACCAAGGGCAATACGGGTGCGACGCTGCTGGTGTTGTGCGAGCGTCGTCTGGACAACGTGGTTCGCCGTGCCGGCCTGACTTTGACTCGCCCGCAGGCTCGCCAGGGCATCGTGCACCGTCACTTCCAGGTCAACGGCCGCACGGTCAGCAAGCCGGGCATCATGGTCCGTCCGGGTGACGTGATCACCGTCCGCAACCGTCCGAACATTCGCAAGATGTACAATGCCGTTGGTGAATCTTCCAGCGGTCCAACGGCTGAATGGTTGTCGGTGGACAAGGCGGCGATGAAGATCATCGTCACAACTTTGCCGACGGTGGACGACGTGATGCTGAAGGTGGACATCGGCCCGGTGGTCGTGTTCATGTCTCGCTGAGTGTCCGCGGAAGCGGTCAGAATGCGGGCCGACGAATTCGTTCGTCGGCCCTTCCTATGCGCTGTGCCACTGATTTTCGCCCCTGGAAACTCAATTTGGCACCGACTGCGATCTGTCCCCTGCCCTGTGCCTCGACTATGATCCACCGGGACGGTCCGGCTGCAGGTTGTCTGTGTGCGTGCCTGCGGTTGTGGTGACCGTCCGTCAGCTCTTTCCTGTCAACTCTGTGGTGAAGTCCTGCGTATTATGGACCCGAAGTTCATCCGCAATTTCAGCATTGTGGCTCATATTGACCATGGCAAAAGCACGCTGGCTGATCAACTGCTGCTGAAGAGCGGCACGATCACTCAGCGCGAATTCCGTGAACAGATTCTGGATGATCTGGAAATCGAACGGGCTCGCGGCATCACCGTGAAGGCTCGGTCGGTCACCATCAACTGGACTCTGGACGGCCAGCAGTACGAACTCAACCTGATCGATACTCCGGGCCACGTCGACTTCCACTACGAAGTCAGCCGCAGTCTGGCCGCCTGTGAAGGTGCTTTGCTGCTGGTGGATGCCTTCCAGGGTGTGCAGGCACAGACGGTGGCCAACGCATATGCCGCCATCAGTGCGGGGCTGGAAATCATCCCGGTCGTCAACAAGATTGACCTCCCGGTGACTCGTGTTGAGGAGGTGCTGGAGGAAGTCGAGCAGGTGCTGGGACTGGACGCCTCGGACGCACTGCGAGTCAGTGCCAAGGCCGGGCTGAACATTGAATCGGTGTTTGAAGCCATCATTCGAGTCATTCCGGGGCCGAAGGGCACCGCCGAACATCCGCTCAAGGCGCTGGTCTTCGACAGCAAGTACGACAATTATCGTGGTGTCATCACTTACATCCGAGTTTTTGAGGGGGAAGTTCGCAAGGGCGACAAGATTCGGTTCATGCGGGAAGAAATGGTCAGCGAAGTGCTGGAGATTGGCCAGTTCCGCCCGAACATGAAACCCTGTGAGATGCTGGGCCCTGGTCAGGTGGGATACATCCTCACCGGCCTGAAAGAGCTCAGTAAGGTCACGGTTGGCGACACGGTGACTCAGTTTCACGCGCCTGCGGCAGAGCCATTGCCGGGTTATCAGAAGCCCAAGCAGATGGTCTTCTGCGGGATGTATCCGATTGATGCGACGGACTTCGAGAACCTGCGTGAAGAGCTGCAGAAGCTCTCCATGAACGATTCCAGTTTCTCGTTCCTGCCTGAAACATCGGACGCGCTGGGGTTTGGGTTCCGCTGTGGTTTTCTGGGGATGCTGCACATGGAGATTGTGCAGCAGCGTCTGGAGGGCGAGCAGCACATGGATCTGATCCAGACTGCTCCCAACGTCACCTACGAGATTCTGACTCGTGACGGCAATCTGATGGTCATTGACAATCCTCAGGAAGTGCCCGATGCGGGGATTATTGAAGAGTTTCGCGAGCCGATTTCGAAGGTCAGCTTCATTGTGCCTTCGCAGCACGTGGGCACGATCATGCAGTTGTGTCAGGACCGTCGCGGAGTGTATCGCACGACGGAGTACCTCGGGCCCAACCGTGCTCAGATTGTCTACGAGCTGCCGCTCAGTGAAATCGTGTATGACATGTATGACAAGCTGAAGAGCGTGACATCGGGCTATGGCACGATGGATTACGAGATCATTGGTTTTCAGCCGGCCGATCTGGTGAAGATGGATATTCTCGTCAAGGGTGTGAAGGTGGATGCCTTGTCGACGATCGTGCATCGTTCCAATGCCGAGCGTCGTGGTCGTGCTCTGGTGAAGCGATTGAAGGAAGAGATTACGAAGCATCAGTTCGAGATTGCTCTGCAGGCCGCCATCGGGACTCGCGTGATTGCTCGCGAGACGATTTCCGCGTTGCGTAAGAACGTGACAGCGAAGTGTTACGGTGGCGACATTACTCGCAAACGCAAGCTGCTGGAGAAGCAGAAAGAGGGCAAGAAGCGTATGAAGCAGTTCGGCGAGGTGGAAATTCCGCAGAAGGCGTTTCTGTCGGTGCTGGATACAACCAAGGAAGACTGACGGTGCTTCAGGGCTGTGCCAGGGTTGGTTTGGTTGTGGGGCTTGTGATGCTGCAGCTGGTGGCTGGCTGTGGCAGGGCGGGTGACAGCGAGGCGACCGGTGGCCGGGCCGGCGGTGGATTGCCGGCGGTTGCGTCCGGAGTGGACTCGCAGCCGGCATTGTTGTCCGCAGCGGGTCCGGCTGGTACTGCACAGGGGCAGGCGTCGGGGGCGGCTGTAGCTGGGGCCGGCAAGCCGGCGTATCCGATTGTGCGTTATGTTTCGGTGGACCAGTTGCCGCGTGATCTGGTGATCTTTGACAGTGTGTTCTGGGAGCCGGATGACACGGTGAGTCTGCGGCAGAAGATTGCTGCAGATTCGCGGTTGCGGGGTGCTGCGGTGTTGGAGGTGGGCACGGGTTCGGGGCTGGTTTCGCTGTGTTGTCTGCAGGCGGGGGCTGGCTCGGTGGTGGCGACGGATCTGAATCCGGCGGCCGTCGAGAATGCTCGAGAGAACTGTCGATTGCTGGGCTTTGGGGATCGGCTGGACGTGCGTCGTGTGCCGCGGAGGTCTCCGGGGGCATGGACGGTGCTGCAGGCGGACGAGACCTTTGATTTGATCATTTCGAATCCACCGTGGGAGGATCAGCGACCGGAGACGGTCGAGCAGTTTGCGTTGTATGATCCTGGATTTGAGCTGCTGGAATCGCTGGTCACTGGTGCGCGGCAGCGTTTGCGACCGGGGGGACGGATGTGGCTGGCCTACGGCTGTGTGACGGCAATTCGGCAGATTCAGAAGGTGGCCGATCGTGAGCGGTTGGAGCATCGGCTGCTGGACGAGCGTCGGCTGGAGGATCTGCCGGAATTGTTTCTGCCTGGGTTACTGATCGAGCTGACGGTGCCTGCGGGGAAGTAGTTGAGTGGCTGGCGATTGTCAGCCTGTGACTGGAGGGTGTCGTAGCCACCCATCCGGGTGATTCGCAGCCGAATGGTGCAGCGGATCCTGGGGACAATGCGTCTGACACTGTCACCACAGCGAATCTTATTCGTGTCTTTCGAGTCATTGGTGCTGCAATGGCGCCCTCCATGATGACGCCGAGGACAACACGGTAGTCTGGGCTTTAGCCCGGGCAACTGACACCCCCACGACCCCCAAAACACTGCCTTTTTCAACCGGAGCAAGTCGGTCTCACGCCCCCAGCCCACATTTGTCCCCCGCGTGGATGATGGGCTGCAGGACCGGTACGATTTGCATGTGGCGCGGGGCCTGTACGTGGGCTGCAGCCAAGGCCACGGTTCAGTCAGAGGCATCGACGGTAGAAGAAAGAGCCTCTTTTTGACCGCCGTGTTCATCCGTGGCCCCCAATAGCCCCCCCCTGCCCCCTGCCCCCTGCCCCCTGCCCCCTGCCCCCTGCCCCCTGCCCCCTGCCCCCT
>CAITYU010000237.1 GCA_903896675.1 uncultured Planctomycetaceae bacterium | reverse complement strand
CTGCTGGTCAGTCCGCACCACGGCAGTCCGGCCGCCAATCCTCCCGAACTGGCCCGCCAGGTCCGGCCCGCTCATGTCATTATCAGCGACCGGGATGAACGCCATCAGGCCCGGCTGCTGAAATCCTATCCGGAATCGCAGCTGCTGTTCACCGGCGTGGCAGGAGCTGTGGAATCCCGCATTGACGCGCGAGGCCGGCTGGTGGTTCGCAGTTTCCGCTGAGGCCGGATGATTGCCGCGGTGCCGGCACCGGTCGGACGATTGCCGGCTCCGGAATCCTGCCACACCCTGCCTCGCACAGCCTCATTCGGCAGTTTCTGCCACAGCTGCAGCAGCGAAAAGAGAAAAAACGCAGAGGCAGGTCCAGTGTCTGCCACATTCGGATGCCCCGATCTTTGCCCCGGGCACTCCCTCAGCAGATACTTCCGCCTTCCACAGTTTGCTACAGGCAGCCGACCTGATCCGGCCCAGGGCTTCCTTCGAGATGCACAGAGTCGTTGTGGATGAACCGTATCGGTTTGTCCCGCCTTATCGCAGCCGCTGGTTTTCCAAACTGTTTCGCCTCTGGCTGAAACCGTTCCTGCGACGGCGATACGGACTTGTCGATTACACCTTCACGGGCCTTGAACATCTGCGGAGCAGTCTGGCAGCCCGTGAAGGGATCATCCTTTGTCCCAATCACTCTCGCGACGCCGACCCCCTGCTGATCGGAATGATCTGCAAAACAACGCCCTGCCACGTGTTCAGCATGGCCAGTTGGCATATCTTCAAACAGTCGCCGATTGAAGCCGCAGTCGTTCGTATGCTGGGAGGCTTCAGTGTGTTTCGTGAGGGCATTGATCGCGAGGCACTGGATACAGCGGTGCGGGTCGTGGCCGGTGCCGAACGCCCGCTGGTGATCTTCCCCGAAGGCGTGATTTCCCGCACCAACGATCGCCTGCTGCCGCTGATGGACGGCGTGTCCTTCATCGCGCGGATGGCTGCCCGCAAACGCGCTGAACAGGCCCCGACGTCCCGCGTCGTCGTCATCCCTGTCGGTATTCGCTACGAGCTGCTCAATGATCCGGTGTCCTCTGCCGGACCCTCGCTGACACGAATCGAACGGCAGACATTCTGGAACACTCACGAGGATCAGCCACTGCTCGATCGCATCCGCCGACTTGGCTCTGCCCTGCTGGCTGCCCGCGAAGTGGAAATTCTCGGTGAAGCCCGCTCGGGTCCCATCCGCTCCCGTATTCGCAGCCTGATCGACGATGTACTGCAGCCTTACGAACGCCGCTGGTTCGGCAGGCCACGCACAGGTGATGTGGTGATTCGAGTGAAGGATCTGCGAGTGGCGATTCTGCCCGAGCTGCTCCGCGGCAATCTTTCGCCACAGGAAACCCGCGAACGCTGGAAAGTCCTCACAAACTGCTACTACTGTCAGACGCTCTCGCTGTACCCCGAAGGCTATCTGGACTCCGGTGAACGCGGCGCGGTCACACCGGAACGGATTGTGGAAACCGTGCATCGCCTCGAAGAGGATCTCACCGACCGAGTCACGCTGCGGCCCGAATGGCGAGTCCATTTCAATATCGGCGAACCAATTCCTGCGGAGGCCGGAAAAAAAACTCGTGGCGAAGATCCGCTGCTGAAGGAACTGCGACAGCGAATGCTGCAACTGCTGGGAATCCAGGACTGGTGGCCCATGGAACCCATGACCGTGCTGGAACAGTAGCCTGCTGCTGCGGAGAATTTCCCTGATTCGCCGCATCTTCCCCCCTTCAGTCACAAACGTATGACAGGTCTGCTGCCGGAAGTTGAATTCCTCGTCGAGCCGTACCTGTCCGGCTCCCGCATCGATTCCTTTCTCGCAAAGCATCTGCGGAACTACACCACGTGGCGACTGCATCGCCTTGTCGCCGAAAACCTCGCGTGGATTGATGACCAGCCCGCGGAACCGCCCGATCGTGTGTTCACCGGGCAGCGGGTTCGCATCAGGCTTGTCGAGCCCCCGGATAAGCTGCTGGAACCCTGCCACACTCAGGTGCGGATTGTGTACGAGGATCCGTGGCTGGTCGTCGTTGACAAGCCCGCCGGCCTCGTGGCACACCCGGTCGGCGACTTTCAGGAAGGGACTCTGTCCAATGTGCTGCAGAGCCATCTGGATCGGCAGACCGCCTTTCGGGGGATGCTGCGTCCCGGTGTTGTGCATCGCCTCGATCGAATGACCAGCGGACTGCTGGTGACGGCCAAAGAGCACCTGTCACATCGTCTGCTGTCGATCGACTTTCAGCAGGGGAAACTCGCAAAGGCCTACGTTGCACTGGTGGAAGGCTCGCCGGACTTTGAGACACGGATGATCGAGCTGCCGATCGGGCAGCGTCCCGGCAGCAACAGTGTGCTCATGTCCGCCCAGGCGGATGCTCGCAATCGCCGACCGGCACGAACGCGAGTCACCGTGGTGGAGCGAAATGAGGGCTACTCGCTGGTTGAATGTGTGCTGTTCACAGGACGCAACCATCAGATCCGTGTGCATCTGGCTCAACTGGGGCATCCGGTGCTGGGAGACGAATATTACGGACCGTTCGGCACCATTCGCAAAGCCCCGCGCTTCGATGGTGACGACCCCACCGAACAGCGACACGCCCTGCACGCCGCGTCACTCGGATTTCTGCACCCCATCCTGCGCGAATGGATGACCTTCCACACTCCGCCCCCGGAAGACTTTCACACACTCGCCCTGACTCACCGCAGCGGGGAAGATTCTGCGTGATGACGCTGACTGCTGATCTCGGCGGCGGCAGCTTCTGCCGCTGCAGACGTTCCTGACTGACAGGATGCCGATTATCGGTCTTGAGATCCATCGGTTGGCAGAGCTAACCTGTGATTCGGTCGCTGCAGTACCGGTCTCTGCAGTCAGTCAACCGCCAATCGTCCCCGGTTTTTATCGGACATGACTCTGCAACCTTTCACAGAATGCCCGTCCGTTCAGCGGTCCTGCGTGTGGCCCCGCTCGGTGACGCTGCGTCTGTTGCTGCTGGTCTGCCCGCTGCTGTCAGGTGGCTGTGCAACGCAGTCCTACTCGTGTGGATCTGCTGCTGTCTGGAAAACAGCACCCGAACTGGCCGCCATCACGGCACCGCAGATTGAACGTGGCAGACGTCGACCGGTGATCGACGGATTTGGCTGGGTCTGGGGGATTCCTGCCAAACTGATCCTGTTCGATCGGCGCGTCGAAAATCATGCCGTCAGTCGGGAAACAGAAAACGCCATCGCGGCTTATCTGCAGAGCAACGAACTGGATTCGGTCAAAGTGCGGCTGAATCAGTATCGCCCCGGCGATGACTGGAAACGTCTGGTGGCCAATAAGTCCGTGGGAGCCGGCTGGAGGTATACCCTTGGAGTGCTCAGCGTGGTCGGTGAAACTCTGTTGCCCGGGCGGCTGTTCGGCGGTGATCACTACAATCCGTTCACCAACACGGTTCACATTTATTCCGACGTTCCGGCGATTGCGATCCACGAAGGGGGACATTCAAAGGATTTCGCCGGTCGGACCTGGAAGGGCACCTACGCGGCTGCTTATCTGATTCCCGGAGTCTCACTGTATCACGAATCGATTGCCACCGGAGATGCCATCGGCTGGCTGCGGGAATACGGTGACGCGGAATCGCAGCGGGAAGGTTACAACATTCTGTATCCCGCCTATGGGACCTATGTGGGCAGTGCGATAGGTGATCCGTGGGGAATTGGTTACATCGGCGGAGTCCTCGTTGGGCATGCCGCAGGTCGCTGGAAGTCCGCCCGTGTTCCGGATGATCCACCGCCGGAAAAAGTGCCTCCGGCTGAGTCCGCTGAGTCCGCTGAGTCCGCTGAATCAGTGCGGCAAATCGGGTGGCGACCGGGATCTCCGCCTGACGAATCGCTATAATATCGTGTCGTGCGACGGTGGCAGCAGCCGTCAGTTCGTGTGACCCCGTGATCCGCTTTTGTGCAGAAGGCTCCCCGTGTCAGCTGTTCCGGATACAACTCGTGTCATTCTGGCTCTGCAGCAGTGTCTGCCGTCTGTCATGCGGTGGGGCGGTGCCGTGGCGCGCCGCATGCGTCAGTACAATATTGCCGTGGACGGCAAGTCTTCCGGCAATGCCAATACGGATGCTCTGACTCTGGCAGACCTGACCGTTCAGGAGCTGCTGATTGCTGCACTGCGGGATGCCGATCCTGTGCTGCGACAGGTGCGCGTGCAGGGTGAAGAAACCACGGGCGATATGTCACGCTTTGCCAAGGACAGCTCGCTGGCTGTGGCTATTGATCCAATCGATGGCACTAAGCAGTATCGGGATCGAACCGGCAACGGCTATTCGCTGATCTGCCATCTGCATGATGACTTCAATCCCCTCTATTCCCTCGTGTTTGCTCCCGATATGGGTCCGCAGGGAACCTGGGTGGAAGTGACGCCGACCAGAATTGTCTGCGGGCCGGATGATCCTGATCGCACCGCTCGTCAGGTGCTGGATACGCTGCCGGACCTGACGGCTCCCCGCACCAGCCCCGGCGCTGGTATCTATCTGATCGGTTTTCAGCACCGCGATGCTCAGCGAGCCCGCGAAGTGGATGCGCTGCCATGGAGAAACGGAACGCTTGCCGGTCGCACTTCCGACGAAATGCAGGGCAGCATCTATCCGCTGATGTCCACTGGTGAGTACATCGGTTCGCTGATTCATTCGCCCAATATTTACGACTTCCCGGTCTCGATGCATATCGCGCGAGTGCGCGGTGGCGACGCCGTCTGGGTGCACAATGGGCAGCCGGTTGACTATCGTTCGCTGTGGCTGGATGAACGAGCGGGCATGCTGCGATATCCGGGGATTGTGGCCTGCAGTGAAGATCCGGACGTACTGCAGGCACTGTGTCGCCTGTCTGCTGACTGGAATCCCGTTCGCTACGCGGACTGACCCTTATTTCTGCCAAAGCAGCGATTTTTATGCATCAGGTGCTGACATCTGCCGACGGCGTCGGCTTAAGACTTTCTGAGCTGCGCCAGGGTGGCGCAGATACGCTGCTGATGCTGCACGGGGTGGGTCGAGCCGGTCGGACATTTTCCTCACTGGCCACCATGTTTCCGGCGCGATTCCGCATCATGGCACTGGACTTTCGCGGGCATGGAGAATCCGGACGTGCCGGTGATGCCTATCGCATCGTCGACTATCTGCTGGATGCACTGGCTGCCATTGACGCTCTGCCTGGCCAGCTGGCTGTTTATGGACATTCCCTCGGTTCGCTGGTGGCTGCCGCTGCCGCCTCAGCTCGACCAGGTCGCATCAGTGCTGTGCTGCTCGAAGATCCTCCGTCAGCCGCCTTCTGGGCGGGACTTGCCGAGACTCAGTACCACCCCACATTCCAGGCCATGCAGAAGTGGGCGGGAAGACTTGATCTTTCCGTGTCAGAGCTGGCCGAGCAACTGGGGCACGAGGTTGTGAAGAGCTGGCCGGACGGCCGAGTCATGCGAATTCGTGATGTTCGCGACGCTGTCTCTCTGCGGTTTTCGGCTGCCTGCTGCCGGCAACTGGATCCGGCTGTTATGGCCACAATTCTGGCAGGCCGCTGGATGCAGGATTTCCGCTATGAAGAAGCGTTTGGCGGCGTCCGCTGCCCGGCACTGCTGATGAGAGGGGATGTTGCCCGCGGCGGTATGCTTTCGGATGAGGATGCCGCAGCACTTGCTGCTCTGCTGCATGATCCCGTGCGTCTTGACTTCCCCACAGCCGGACACCTTCTGCACTGGCAGGTGCGTTCTGAACTGGCCGGACTGGCCGGCGCATTCCTCGAAAGCCTCTGACAGCAAAGACCCGTGGATCATGACAAACGGACATCCGCTGGCTTCCGAGTGGGATCTGGATCCCGCCTGTGTCTACCTGAATCACGGATCGTTCGGTCCTTCTCCGCGGGTGGTTCGCGAAGCTCGGGAAGCGTGGAGTCGTCAACTTGAGCGGCAGCCGATGCGGCACTTCTGTCGCGAAATGGAGCTTGAGCTGGATCGGGCGGGCGCGGTGCTGGCGGGCCTGCTGCACACACAGCTCGATCGACTGGTGCTGCTCGATAATGCCACGTTCGCCATGAATGTCGTGGCAGCCAGTACTCCCCTGAAACCCGGCGATGAAGTGCTGCTGACGGACCACGAATACGGCGCTGTACGCAATATCTGGCAGGCTCGCTGCCGAGCCACCGGTGCTCGCACTGCTTCAGTCGCGCTGCCGTTTCCGCCACGCCCGGCCGAAACCGTGGCTGCGATCAGTACTGCCCTGAAACCTGAGACGAAACTGCTGGTCGTCAGTCATGTGACATCCGCTACGGCCTGCGTGCTGCCTCTTCGTGAAATCTGTCAGGCAGCCAGACAGCAGGGAGTTCCTGTCTGTGTGGACGGTCCGCATGCTCTGGCAATGCTGGACCTGCACCTCGACAGTCTGGGCTGCGATTACTACTGCGGCAGCGGTCACAAGTGGCTGTGTGGCCCGTTTGGCAGCGGATTTCTGTGGGTGCATCCGCGTCGACGCGATGCCATCCAGACTCCGATTGTCAGTTGGGGCGGCAGTATTGCCGGCCGTCCGGCTTCGTGGAAAGACAGCCTGCAGTGGCTGGGCACACGCGATGCAGCACCATTGCTGGCACTGGCGGATGCCGTCCGCTTCTTCACCCCGGATGTCCTCGCGGAATATCGCCGCTGGTCGCACGGACTGATCAGTGCAGCGCGGCAGCGTCTGCTGCAGATTCCGGATGTGACTCCGTTCTGCACACCGGCGGAAACCGATTTTGTCAGCATGGCAGCCGTGGAACTGCCGCAGACAGCCGGCTGGAAACCTGGCTATCACGGACATCCCGATTCGCTGCAGATTCAGCTGCGGGATCGGCACGGGATTGAGGTGCTTACGGGATCGTGGAGCGGTCGACGGTTTCTCCGGCTGTCAGCACACCTGTACAATACGCCGCAGCAACTGGAGCTGTGCACGGCGGCTGTGGCGGAAATTCTGCAGCAGGAACGCCGTGAAAGCTGACGGTCCGACAGCAGGCCTCAGATTCCAAAGCTCTCACGCAGCAGTTGCGGCATATGCTGACCAAACTGAAACGAACGGCCGGTTCGCACATTGTGAAATACCACCACAGCCGGACTGAACAGTGCCGCATCCATCGCATAAAAGTCGTGGTTGGCGGCCTTGAACAGCGACAGAAAGGTCTGTCCGTGGGCGGCTGAAGCACCGGAGGGAACTCGCGGACCAATCGTTGTGAGCAGGTCATCTTCGCAGCGGACCCACAGGTTTACCGTAGCTCCGTAAAGAATCGCGTCGTTGGTGCGACCGATACCCTGCAGGTCATGTTTTGCCACCGGTGGCAACGGTGCCACACCGGTGCCGCTGATCAGTACATCCAGCGGGAAATGCAGCGAGTGCAGCTTGTGCAGCGCTGTTTCAACTGAGCGTGCCACGACCTGAATATTTCCGGCCTGCGACGCCGTGCGGGCGACTGCCAGCTGCAGACGACAGTCTTCCGGCAACTGATTGCGAATGCTGTCAATCGCCGCGGCAGTCGGCAACTGGCCGGCTTCGAGCACCCCCACGGCGTGCTCCGGGCCAGCGGCACCGGATTCCGTCTCCGGCAGCTCTGCGAACAGCTCCTCACTGCGAGCCACGGCCCGCATCGGTCCGGAACCCATCGCGAAGTAGTCATCAGTCTGAATCTTCCAGCCCGCGTACTGACTGCAGAGACATGCCGGTATGGGTTGATCGGTCTGCACCCACACCTGCGGCAGGGACAGTTCACCTGTGGCCGGAGTCAGTCGCACATCGGCGAGGTCGGCAAGGCAGACGCGAGCCAGCAGCAGCCCCGCTTCCAGACCACCCTCTGCGGCCACTCCGAAATCCAGCACTTCGGCACCGGCAGTCTCTGTGGCGGTGATTCGCAGCACCTGAGCTCTGGATCGCGCGGTCTGCAGCAGTGCGGCGGCTCGGGAATTCAGCAGCAGTTGTGAGGCAGTCATCAGAGTGTACCGATTCCGCGTAAAGGAGATTGTGTGTCAGGGTGTGGGACTGAAAGGGTCCGGTAGTGTAGCCGCAGTGTGGGGCTGGCTGTACCGGCCAGTCTGCGGGATGCCCTGCTTCCCGCAGCCCGGATTTCACGGGCTCCCTGAATTCCAGTCCCACGCCCATCTCGAAAAATACGCACTTCGAGTAACATTCGGCGGATATGAACTCATCCCTGCCGATTCCACATCATCACCCATCCTGCCTGCCTGTAGAGCAGCTGCTGGCCGACTGCGTGCTGCGCACCAGTCGTCACAGCGGCCCGGGAGGACAGCATCGCAACAAGGTTGAAACGGCGGTTGAGCTGATTCATCAGCCGACCGGGATTTCCGGATTCGCCGCCGAAACTCGCAGCCAGGACACCAATCGCCAGACCGCTTTATTCAGACTGCGACTGCTGCTGGCGGTGCAGCTCAGAACCACGGCGGCTGCGGAAGTGCAGCCGTCTGACCTGTGGCAGCGACGCTGTCAGAAACAGCGAATCGTCTGCAATGATCGCCACTCCGACTTTCCGGCACTGCTGGCCGAAGCCCTGAATGCGATTGATGCAAAGGAGTATGATGTGCGGCGAGCGGCAGCAGCCCTCGGCTGCTCGACCTCACAGCTGGTTCGGTTTGTGGCGCGAGTTCCCGATGCGCTGCTGATGGTCAACGCCGCCAGGCAGAAGCAGGGTCTCGGGCGACTGCTGCCCTGACCCTGCCCCGACCGCAGCCGGATATCAGGTGCCCCAGTTACCGCTGCCGTCCCAGCCGGCGACACGCGACAGAAACTCGGCTGCACCCCGCGAAAACTCAGCAAACAAATGCTCGCCCTTCTCCGCTGTGGCATGCTGCGGCGAACCCATATGACCCGGCACCGTGCGGTCCTTCGTCGTCCAGCCCCGATACGCCGGCTCAAATCCGAATTCCACAGGGACCGTCTGCAATCCGGAGATTTCCTTCACCAGCTGCGGAGCAATCCGCAGGATCATGGATGTCTCCCATTCACAGGCGTGACCCATCGAATGCTGCACCAGATCCGTCCGCGTTTCCCAGGGACGAGCAAAATCCCAGTAGGTCGCAAACAGCAGCAACAGATCGTTTCTGTCCCGATAACGCTGCCGAGCTTCAAACACGGCCTGCTTGCCCGGCACAATATTCCCGCCATGACCATTCAGAAACAGGATCCGTCGAAATCCGTGCGCCAGAGCCGTGTCTATGGATTCGTTGATCAGTTCCAGATAGGTCCGAGGCCTCGCTGAAAGGGTCCCTGCGAAATCCATGTGATGATCCGAATTGCCCAGCCACTGCAGCGGCGCAAACAGGACCTGTGATCCGGAAGAGATCGTCAGTCGCCGAATCACTTCTCCCAGCAGCATGCTGTCGGTGGCGACCGGCAGATGATGCCCATGCTGTTCAATTGCTGCCACAGGGAATACCACAGGAGTATCCGGGGCCAGTTGTCGGATTTCCGGCCACGTCAGATCTGCCCAGTTCATTGCTGCTGCCTTTCAAACTGAGGACACTCGCAGCACCGCGCTGCACACTGCCCTGCATGCCACGTATCCTGGCAGGTTCGAGCAGCATCGCAATTCTGCAGTTCCACTCAGCCGGGTTCGGGCGCACTGTTCCTTGCCGGAATTCGCCGTGCCAGCCTGCGGGCCAGAGCCGGCAGAGAATCGCAGAAGTCCTGCAATGATGAATCCGGTCGCTGACGCGGAACCAGCACCAGATCCAGACCCACGGGAAGGCGTCCAAGACTGTGCCGAAAAGCTTCTCGCAGCAGACGTTTCTTACGATTTCGCTGCACGGCACCGCCGTGTTTTCGCGATACGCTCAGACCCACTCGCGTTTGCTGAGTTCCATTGACGCTGGCGAAAATCAACAGATGAGCATCACCGATTCGCAGGCCACTGTTGTAAGCCCGCTCAAAATCCGTGGTATTGCGTATGCGCTGGCCGGGCGGGAAAACGCCACCCCGAGCTCGATCCGTCATGATTTCGATACCCCGAATCCTCTGAAAAATCCGCTGCAAGCGCCACCAGTACCACGGTTCAGCCGATGCAATCTCGCTGCATTCCAACCTGATTCCGCAGAATTTCCAGCCAAAATGCCCCTGCAGTCGACTTTTTCGGCCCGGGATTTATTCTGAGCACTGCAGGCAGGTTTGAAAACTGCCGCATGGAACCGCAGGACCGACGGTATGAAGATTGATTACGTATCTGCGGCTGTCGGTCTGTCAGCCTTCGCCGGAGGTACCGTTGTGGCCCTCTGGCATGCCAGAAGACGCAGACAGCCAGCACCCTCAGAATGTTCACCCGAAGATCGGCTGTTTCGCAGTCAGCAGTATCTCCGACGCACTCAGTCCGGAACGTTGCTGGCTGTGCTCGGGCTGCTGATCTTCCTCAGCGACTTCCTGCCACTCGTAACGCGGTCTGCCCGGGTTGCCACGATCTATGTCATGTTCATCCTGTTTCTGGGACTCTGGCTGGTGCTGATGGGACTGGCCGATGCCATGGCGTCGCGGGCAGCATTCAGACGGTCCCTCAGACAGCAGCGAATGGCACGCAGAACATCCGGAATTCCGTCTGCACCATCGGCCTCTCAGTCGCGAATTCCCGTTGATCACCGATAAAAAACGGCTGCTGTATGCACAGCAGCCGTGACATGTGATGTCCGTTCAGTGCCGGGGGGATCATTTGATCGGCGGAAAGGCCGGGACTTCCCAGCTGATCGGATCGACCGGAGTTGCTGCTGGTGGCAGGTCATTTGTCGGCATGGGGACCGGTTCCCCAGCGGGGGCCGGAGTCGGAACCGGGGCCGGACTCACGTCCGTGCTCGGAGGAACCGGAGCCGGTGGCGGAGAATACTCGGGTGGTACCGGAGCCGGCTGATTGTGCGGGTGCGGCATCGGTACGGGAGCCGGCATCGCACAACCGGGCATTGGTGGAGCCATACAGCCTGGCGTCGCCAGCGG
>CAITYU010000236.1 GCA_903896675.1 uncultured Planctomycetaceae bacterium | reverse complement strand
GCCTGATGCTTTCCTGCGTTATCGTCGCCGAATCTTTCCGGATCGCTGAATTCCGTCAGCCGCATCACATTCGACAAACGGCAGAATCTTTGCCCTTTTGGGAAAACTTCCCTGAAGAGCAAAGTCTGCGCACGCTACCGCAGTAGTCTAGAATCTGCATTTTGTCACGACGATCGTCCTCGGCCGCAGAAAGGGCGTTTTTCACATTTCGGGGATTTTGTGAAGCCTGCGGGGTTCGCGCTGAGTGTGCGGGCGGCAGGTCCGCGTGTTTTTTTCGGGCCTGAAAGCCATAATCCGGTGGCTGCCGAGTGGGCAGGCAGTTGATGGTGAACTCAGATCAAGGCAAACAGCGATGACGGAGAAACTGACGGTAGATCAACTGATTGATGGAGTGTTGTATGGAATTTCGCTGCCGGAACGGCTGTTGCGAAGTGCGGTCGGACTGACTGCCGGAACGGCTCGCGAGATCGCGGAGTTTGTGATTCCGCAGGCGTTCCAGAATTCCAAAAGCTATCAGGTGGCGATCCGCAATTCGCTGAATTTTCTGCTGCAGTCGGTGGCGGAGGTGCCGGATGAGCAGGCTGATGGTCTGAAAGTTGCGTCCCCGGCGACTCCGGTTGCGACCGTGCCGGGAACGGAGACGGATCCGGGGCGGTTTGTGGCGAAGAAAGCCATCGCGAATTTCATTGACATTACCGGCCTGACGACTCTGCACATCTCACCGCTGTGGATTCTGGCGATTGTCAGCGATGCCGCTTACGGCACCGGGACTTATGTGCAGGAACTGGCGGCAGAGCTGCAGAAGAAGGGGTTGATTGATAACAGTTCGACGATTCACCGAGTGGACGATCTGCTGGAATCGGTGCGGAAGGCCAGCGGGACCGCGGCATCGGCCTTCGACCTGCCACCGCTGTCCATTCAGGAACTCAAAGACAGCATCACTCAGACTCGCGCCGCCCTCAACGAAATCGATCCGACACAGTTGATTCCGGAGTCCGAAATTCGGCGATTATGGCTGGACATGAAGGGACTGGCGGCCAGCGAAAATATTTCGCTGCTGGGTGTTTCGGGGGCCCTGGCGATGCAGACAGTGGAAACCATCCGGGGTGTGACTGAAGGCACACTGGCGGGGTTGTTTGTGGCCGGCCGCATCATCAACCGCAACATTTTCAGCCACTATGCGGCGGCTCTGGTGGAAGTGCACCGGCAGGGTGTGATCGGAACGGTACGGAATACGTTTGAGCCGTATGCGGATCTGGCGTGGAATAACTTTGCGGCATCGCGGAAGACGTGGACTGAGCAGGTACTGCATCCATCGGTGCCACGACGGATCTGGCGATGGCTCTGCAGTTGGTTCCGAACGCAGCCGAGCCGACAGTAATCCATACACCGACCAACCACAGCCCCCTCCGCGGTCAAGCCACAACAGGATCCGCGAGGGCCACACAGAGGTTTTCGCGGTGGGTGAATCGTCGGCAGCAGCGGACGGTTGTGGGCCTGCGGGGTGCGTTTTTACGGATCAACGCGAAATCCTGCGCGCAGCTGCCGATTGCATTGCCACAGGAGTTGACGAAGAGTGGTCCACGCAGAACCGCGACGCCCCCGAAGAAGGGGGTTTCCGGCGCATTGGTTTTCACCCTTCGGGACGGCGTTGGTGTTGGGTCTTTGGGGACGGGACTTTGCGATTACTGAACACTGAACACTGATCACTGATCACTGATCACTGACATCCGGCTCGGCAGGAGCCTCGCCCTCCCAAGGACTGAAGCCTCGCCATCCGAGGGACAGAAGACTTGCCATTCCAGGGCGAACCACGAGGCACCAGTTCGGTGACCCCTTTCAAGACAACACCCGTTGGCTTCCGCCAATGGCTCGCCTGTGGATGCCTCTACAATTGGTGTCTTTCGTGATTCAAAGGCTTCTTCACACCGCGCACTTCATTTTACGCTGAGCCGTTTTCACTCACGGCCTGCTCTCTCAGGTTTCCGATCGCTGGAGAGCAGGAATGCCGCCGAGGACAGCAACGCAGCCCGGGTTTCTTTTTTGTCCATGGCCTCAGGAATTCGCCTCGGTTCGACTTCTGCTGTGTCCCCGCGGTCTTTACAGTCTGGGGCTCGCCGTGT
>CAITYU010000235.1 GCA_903896675.1 uncultured Planctomycetaceae bacterium | reverse complement strand
GGGTGTCCGGGCGGTTGATCGCGGAACCCGGCAGGCTGTGCCGGCAGCGCCCACGGGATGCGATGGGTGCGCAGCAGACGCCAGCTGCTGACCTGATCGCCGAACCAGTCCGTCAACTGGCGGCGTACGGACTGCTCGAGGCCGTCGGTCGCCGCCGGAAGTCCCACGACCGACACGCTGATCAGTGACCTGCCGGGCGGAGCATATTCGGGCACGACATTGCTGACGACGCACAGGTTATTCACCGGACCCTGCCCGTCCCCGTTCAGCACAAGGATCGGATCAGTCAGCGGCGGTTTGGGGGCGTCGAAGTAGAGGCAGACAGTGGAGCAGGCGGCGGGTGATTTCAGTATGCCCTGAGACAATCGTTCGGCCGACGGGCCGTCCACGGCGAGAACGACAGCGCGGGCGGACAGCACCTGACCGTCGGTCAAATGGACGGAGTCGCGTGTGACTGAGGCCACGGGAGTGGACAGCCGCAGTGTGCCGGCGGGCAGCGTGCTGGCCAGTTGCTGTGGAATGGCCCCCATCCCGGCTGACGGCAGTGAGGCATCCCCCAGTGCGAACGTGCGAAAGAGAAAACGAAAGTAACGACTGGAGGTGGCCAGTGCGGGTTCGAGGAACACGCCGGAAAACCACGGTCGGAAGAATCGCTGAATGATGTCGGGGGTGAAGCCGCAGGTCTGGCGCAGAAAGTCGGCGGTGGTGGAATCGGGCTGGCTGTCGTCTTCGCGGGTGCACACTGTCCATCTGAGCCGTGCCAGTCGGAGACGATCGGCGAAGGAGCCGATGCCATTGAACAGTGTGGCGAACAGTCGAGAGGGACGGCGCCACGGGTCGGCCATTTCGACAAATCGGCCCCCGGTGCGGATCAGGGCTCCGGGAAAGAAGCTGCGCAGCTGCAGGGCTTTGTAGTCAAGTTGCTGCTGAGCTTCAGGGTAGGCGGTTTGCAGGACCTGGAAGCCGAGGTCGAGGCGGAATCCATCAACCAGCTCCGTGCGAACTCGACCGCCGGGCTGATCGTGGGCGTCCAGCAGCAGGCAGGGGATGTTGCGGCGGTGCAGTTCGCGGGCGCAGCAGAGGCCGGCCAGTCCGGCCCCGACGATGATGACGGGATGCTGAGAACTCATCTGCAAGGCTCCTGCGGTCGCGAACAACGTGGCGACTTTGGGTGGCATTCTGCAGGAGTCGTGTGGCAGATCGAATGCGGTGCCTGTGGAATTCCCGTCGATTGGAAAGCCGGGGCCAGAAATTGGATTTGGGGATCGGCGGGGGCGTTTGGTATAGTGGGGGGAGTGGTGGTGAGGTTGGTCCGGGCAAACGACAGGAAATCCCGATGCAAACAGCTTGTTGCTGCCTGCCGGCGGGCGGCGGATGGAATCGAAAAACACAGCTTGTGGACTCAGCCGCGGCTGTGTCTGACCGCCGGGCACGGGGTGTGCGGAAGTTTTTGCTGCGGCTGGTGCTGCTGGTGCTGGTGCTGCCTGGGGTTTTGCAGGCGCAGGATGAGACTCGCGATCGGCGGCACCGTCAGTTGCTGGAGCGTCGTGCGGCAATTCTGCAGAGTGTTGATCGTGACCTGCAGTCGCTGCAGAGCTGGTGTCAGGATCGTGGACTTGAAGAGGCCGTGGGCGAGCTGCAGGGATTGCTGCAGTCACTGCTGGTGCAAACGGAAAACCCGGAGTTGCCGCGTCTGGTGGTGCCTCCGGTCAGCGAGTCCCTGACATCCGACGAGCATGTCTGGCGACAGCGTCTGCAGAAGCTGCGGCAGGATCGCGCGGGTGAGGTGTATACGCTGGCACGCTCCGCGCTGCGGGCCGGGTTTCCTTCGCTGGCATTTGCCATGATTGCGGATGTCGTGCGGCTGGACCCGGACCACAGATTTGCGCGATCGGTGCTGGGGCAGGAACAATTCAATGATCCGGCGAAACGTGAAGATCGGCAATATGCGGGCGAATGGGTATCGCCGTTTGAGAAGCAGATGCGCAGTGGCCTGAAGCCGCAGATCCGCCATCCTCAGTACGGCTGGATTCCGGCGGCCAGTGTCAGTCGTTATGAGAACGGGCAGCGACCGTGGAAGGGTGACTGGATCAGCAGCGAGAAGGAGGCGGAGCTGCGGCGAGACTTTCGGAACGCGTGGGAGATTCCGAGCGAACATTTCCTTGTCCGGACGAATGTGAGTCTGGAAGAGGGCGTACAGTTGTCCACGAAGCTTGAGATTTTTCATGCGTGGCTGCAGCAGAATTTTGCGGCATTCTTTGACACGCCGAAATCGCTGCAGGAGCGATTTGAAAAAGCGGGCCGATCGGCCTCCACCAGAAAAACTCGGCCGCTGGAAATCCATTATTACGCCACGCGGGACGAGTATCAGAAGCGTGTGGCGGGCAAGGTGCCGGCGAATATTGAAACGAACGGTCTGTACTGGCAGCCGGATCGAACGTGTTATTTTTATCGCAATCCGGTGAAGCTGGACCTGTCGACGCTGTTTCACGAGGCGACTCATCAGATTCTGGACGTGGCGACAGCCGATGCGCGGCGTGCGGCAGCTCGCGCGCGAGCGGTCAAGCTGCGACAGCGACAGGCGGAGGAGTGGATTCTTTGTCAGAACGCGAATTTCTGGCTGATCGAGGGATTGGCGTGTTATTTTGAGTCGTTTGAGGCAGATGAAGCGGGCAATGTCTCGCTGGGTGATCCGCAGTACGTGCGGTTTGAAACAGCGTGGCAGAGACTGCTGGATCCGGCGTATCAGTTTTATCTGCCGGCGCAGCAGTTTTTTGCCCTTGGGAAGGACCGGTTTCAGTCACATCCTCAGATCAGTCCGCTGTACACGCAGGCCGCCGGGTATGCGCATTTTCTGATGAACTATGAAGACGGTCTGTATCGAGATGACCTGATTGAGTTGTTGGCGCAGGTGTATCGCCCCGATGCGGACCAGTTGCTGACGGAGCCATCATTTTCGCGGATTGCGGGTGTCGGGTGGACGCAACTGGACCAGCAGTATCGGGATCACATGCAGAATCTGGAGGCATTGTCACGAGCGCGGGGCGGTCGTGACGAAGGTGTTCAGCAGCAGTGATTTTTCCGGATCAGTGCCGACGTGCTGTGACTGACGGTGTTACAAATTGACAGGCCCTCAGCAGCGGGGTAGGATCAAAGATCAGAGGACACAGAGGTGTCCTGAGGGTAACCAAAGGGTAAACACATGAATACTCGACACTCATTCCGTCCTGTGGGTTTGATGCTGCTGCCGACCTTTGTGCTGGCGAGTGTGTTTGGCCTGTTGAGCACTGTTGGCGGGCGGAGGGTGGCAGCGGCCGAGGGTGAGCGTCGCAGTACGACGGTGCCGCGATTTGATGTGGCTGTCGAGAAGGGGCTGGCGTATCTGCGTCAGGAGCGGACGGCGGGGACGCATGGTGGCGAGCAGGTGCTGGCGGCTTATGCGATGTACAAGTGTGGGATCCCGAAAACGGATGGTCTGATTCAGAAGGCGCTGGCGGAGGCGGCGGGGCGTTCCG
>CAITYU010000234.1 GCA_903896675.1 uncultured Planctomycetaceae bacterium | reverse complement strand
TGAAGTTCTGCATCTGCCGCCAGGGCCTGAATCAGTCCTGAGCGGCAGTTTTCGTATTGAAACGTCAGTCTGCGTACCGGTCGTACGAGACTGCTGACGCGGCGATTGCCACTGCTGCCGCGGGTTGAGGATTCGGCGGTGGGCTGGAACACGGGTGCGGGTGTACCGGCCAGTTCAGCGAGTGTCTGATAGTAGGTCCGGCGAGTGGCGGTTTCAGCGGCGGCGAGATTCATCACGGCCGGCGGATTGCTGCTGAAAGCGCAGTGATCCAGTGCGGTGACAATGTCATCGACATGAATCAGATTGAGCCATTCGTCGGGGCTGGCTGGAATGGGTCGCTGGTCACGCAGATCCTGCAGTCGTCGCAGCAGTCTGTTTGGGCCATAGATGCCGGCAAGTCGCAGGATGACGGCGGTGTGATTGTGCTGTTGGCACCAGGACTGCAGCAGTTGTTCGGCTTCAAGACAGACGATGCCGCCTTCCTGGACAGGTTGTGGCGGGGTACTTTCGTCCACGGTGCTGCCACTGGCGTCGCCATAGACGCCGGTCGTGGAGGTGAGGAGCACTCGGCGTGGCTGCCCGCGGTCGGGCAGGCTGCGGAGCAGTTTTTCGAGGCCGTGGATCCAGAGCTGTCGGCGTGTGCAGCCGGAGCTGCGGTCGTAGCCGGCGGACCAGACGATGATCGGGCAATCGGGAAGCTGAGGCACCGGGGAGTCGGCGGCGAGATCAGTGACGATGGTCTGCAGGCCCTGCTGCTGCAGTTCGGCAGCTCGGGCGGTGGAGCGAGTGATGGCGGCGACGGAATACCCGGCCTGCAGCCAGAAGCGAGCGGCGCGGAGGCCGGTGTAGCCGCAGCCGACGATCAGAATCTGCGGCGGTGCGCCGGGGAGGGGTGTTGGCATATCGGTTTTCCGGGATTGCGGGATTGAAACGCATTCAGCATAGCAGTGGCGGTGAATCCGGCCGTTGCACAGCTTCTGAATTCCGTGGATTTGAGAAACCCGGTACGGACCGGTACACTGGCTGCGGGCCGATTTTTTCCGGACGGTTTTTTGGGAAAGTGATTTTTATGAACATTCAGGCATCCCGGCGATCATTTCTGGCCGGAACGGTGGCTGCAGCGGCAGCGACGTTGCAGGGTTCTTCAGCGTTTGCGACTGCGGCTGCGGCTGCGAAGTTTCAGATTTCTCTGGCCGAGTGGTCTTTGCACAAGACACTGTTTGCGGGGAAGCTGAACAATCTGGATTTTGCGGCGACAGCGAAGCAGGAATTCGGGATTGAGGCGATTGAATATGTGAATCAGTTCTTCAAGGACAAGGCTCAGGATGCCGCGTATCTGGCCGAGCTGAAGAAGCGTGCGGGTGATGTGGGCGTGAAGATCCTGCTGATCATGATTGACGGCGAGGGCAATCTGGGTGATCCGTCGCTGGCGAAGCGGACGAAGGCTGTCGAGAATCATTATCGCTGGGTGGAGGCCGCAAAGACTCTGGGCTGCCATTCCATTCGCGTGAATGCGGGCAGTGGTGGCACCTATGAAGAGCAGATGTTCCGTGCGGCGGATGGCCTGCGGGCATTAAGTGAGTTTGCTGCTCAGCATGGTCTGAACGTGATCGTCGAGAACCATGGTGGTTTGTCTTCGAACGGGGCGTGGCTGGCAGGGGTGATGAAGGCAGTGAATCTGCCGAACTGCGGTACTCTGCCTGACTTTGGCAACTTCCGCATCACGGGCGAGGAGTGGTATGACCGTTACCGGGGTGTGGAAGAGCTGATGCCATTTGCGAAGGCGGTCAGTGCCAAGTCGCACGATTTCGATGATGCCGGCAACGAGACAAAGACCGACTATCTGAAGATGATGAAGATTGTGCTGGCCGCTGGATACTCGGGGTTTGTCGGCATCGAGTACGAAGGCAGCAGGCTGGACGAGTACGCGGGGATTCGGGCCACGAAGAAGCTGCTGGAGCGGGTCCGCGAGCAACTGGGTTGAGTGGGCAGTACGGTTCAGGGGGGGCCGCAGCGGAGTTTTCCGCTGTTGCCCTTTTTGTGTGTTTTGAGTCGGGCGAAAAACTATGCAATTGGGTTTTGTCAGTGCCATCCTGCCGGATCTGTCATTTGAGCAGGTGTTTCAGACGGCGGCGGACATTGGTTTCGACTGTGTGGAAGTGTGCTGCTGGCCGGTGGGTAAAGCGGAGCGGCGGTACGCGGGTGTCAGTCATATTGACACTGCGGCGATTGATGCCGCTGCGGTGGCGGAAATTCGTGAGGTGACGGAGCGAACGGGGGTCGCGATCAGCGGGCTGGGCTATTATCCGAATCCGCTCAGTCCGATTGCTGGCGAATCAGCGGCTGCGGTAGCGCATCTGGAGACTGTCATTCGGGCTGCGCATGCACTGGGGCTGACTCGTGTGAACACATTCATTGGTCGTGACTGGACAAAATCGGTGGCGGACAACTGGCCGCGGATGCTGCAGGTCTGGAAGCCGCTGGTGGGTCTGGCCGAGCAGTTGGGGGTCAGCATCGGAATCGAAAACTGTCCGATGCTGTTTACGGCGGACGAGTGGCCGGGTGGCAAGAATCTGGCGGTCAGTCCTGACCTGTGGGTCAGGCTGTTTCAGGACGTGGGTTCAGCGAATCTGGGGCTGAACTATGATCCTTCGCATATGATCTGGCAGCAGATGGACTATCTGGGTCCGTTGCGTGAGTTCAGCAGTCGACTGTTTCATATTCATGCGAAGGACGTGCGGCTGGACCGAGAGCGACTGAATCGCGTGGGGGTTTTATCGCATCCCAACCAGTACCATACTCCGAAGCTGCCGGGCATGGGTGATGTGGACTGGGGACGATTCTTTTCGGTCCTGTACGACTGTGGTTATCGTGGTCCGGTGTGTGTGGAGGTTGAGGATCGGGCGTGGGAAGGCAGTCTGGAGGACCGGACAGCATCCCTGCGTCAGGCGTGCACGTATCTGCGAAACTTTATTCCCGCTCGTGACTGAGATGCGGGCCGATTGAACCTGGGACAGGACCATTTTTATGCAGCAGCGTCAGTTGGGGACCGGCGGTCCGATGCTCAGTCTGATCGGACTGGGCACGTGGGCGATTGGCGGAGGGGACTGGAAATTCGGCTGGGGCGATCAGGATGATCAGGCTGCGGTGTCAGCCGTGACTGAGGCGGTGCGTCTGGGGATCAACTGGGTTGACACGGCGGCGATTTATGGTGAGGGGCGCAGTGAGGAGTTGGTCGCGCGGGCGTTGCAGCAGATTCCTGCGGCTGAGCGTCCGCTGGTGGCGACGAAGTGTGGTCGAGTGGCACTGGGCAATGGCGAGATTGGCAGGTGTCTGCGGCGTGCCAGTGTGATTTCCGAATGCGAGGCCAGTCTGCGGCGCCTGCAGGTCGACTGCATTGACCTGTATCAGATGCACTGGCCGGAGCCGGACGAGGAGATTGAGGAGGGCTGGCAGACGCTGGTGGACTTACAGCGTCAGGGGAAGGTGCGATACATCGGCGTATCGAATCACTCGGTCGCGCAGATGCAGCGACTGCAGGCGATTCATCCGATTCAGTCACAGCAGCCGCCCTACAGCATGATTGCTCGGGATATCGAGTCCGAGATCCTGCCGTTTTGTGGCCGGCAGGGGATTGGAGTGGTGTGTTACAGTCCTTTGGGGAAGGGGCTGTTGACTGGCGCATTTTCTCAGGAGCGTGCAGCGGGCTTGTCGCAGAAGGACCATCGTTCGCGGGATCCGCGGTTTCAGGCTCCGCAACTGGACATCAATCTGCGATTTGTCGAGCACCTGCGTCGGATTGCGAATGACCTCGGCTGGTCACTGACGGATCTGGCGATTGCGTGGACCCTGCGTCGTCCGGAGCTGACATCAGCGATTGTGGGTGCGCGGAGTCCGCAGCAGATTCAGCAGACTTACACCGCGGGCAATCGGATACTGGCAGCCGACGCAGCGGCAGCGGTGGAACGTGCGATTGAAGAGCGGACAGTGCAACTGGAACTTGTTGGCGGAGCCGCCAAACCGCGCGTTTGAAAACAGTTCTCAGTTCTCAGTTGGCAGTTTTCAGTTTTCAGTTTTCAGTTTTCAGTTTTCAGTTGGCAGGGGGCAGGGGGCAGGGGGCAGGGGGCAGGGGGCAGGGGGCAGGTATTTTGAATCTTCTGGACGAACGGACGGACCCAAACCGCAGTCATCGGACGTGGCGCCCCTGTCGGAATGGCTGGCGCAGGTGGTTCAATCACAGGCCAGCCGATAGAATCCGCTCACGGTGGAGTGAGATACAGTCCTCCAGCGAAAGAGAAAGAGTACTCATGTCTTTTTGCCGAGTGAGAAAGACGCACCCAGCTGGGTTTGGCAGTGGCCGATGATTACCCCAAAATCGTTTCAAATACCAAGGATTTGCTTCTTTTTGGCCTGAAACTCAGCATCCGTGATTAGACCGTCATCCAGCATGGTTTTGAGTTCCCTGATTTGGTCCGCGATGGATCTTTCCGTGGGGGGCATCGGTGCGGACCTTGCGGGTTTTTCTCCATACTCTGCCACAAACTGTTGTAGACGCAGTGCTTTCTTGTAGTCCTTTGGCCCATTGAAGACAATTGCGTGTTCGTCGTTCAAAAGTGCGTCCGACAAACCAGCGTCCAAGCTGAATTTGAATTTGAATTTATTTGGATGGGAATTGGACAGGATCACCCGCAAATATCGCGGTGTGACCTCAATTGCCGAAATTTGCCGAATGGAAATCAGTTTCTCGGTTTCATCAAACATTAATGTACCAGGCCTGCGGATGCAAATAGAAGAACCGCGTAGGGAGACGGTTCGTCCGCCAATCCCAGTCACAACGAGGTTTTGCGATGAGTTCCGTTCAAGCTCTCGGGTATTGGCTGCTGCTTTATCCTGTCGCTCCTGAATTGCCTTTTCCGTGCTGTATGTATCGGACAGGCAATCGCGGAGGAACTGATCCTGGTTTTCATCTGCTTGTGGAACAATAAGCTCCCAATTGCAGTTCTTACACTGTCCTTTTTTACCACGGTGTTTTTCCAGGACAGAAATCATTGATCCGCAGCGCGGACAATTGAATTGCAACATCTTGCAGTGACCTCTTATCAGTTGGTGCGTGGACGGTACAAAGCGGCATCCGCAATGGCGATCAGGTGGAGAAACATTCCAGGCAGGATCAAACAGAAGTATCCGACAGGTGTGGCGAACATCAGAAACAAACCTGCAACAGCACGCCCCTGGTAAACCTGCCCTACACCGGGCCAAAACAGGTTGAACAAAACAGCAATCCCGGGATTCGGAGCGATCTGCATTCCGCGATATCGTTCACGGGTGGACGATACTCTGGTCTCTCTTCGCTTCGCAAGTTCGATATCGATCAGTGTGGCAAGGTCCCCACGACATTCACCGCCCGTGGTTCTGATTCCGAGAACCCTCGCGAATTCGATCTGTTTGTCCGTAGGCGGCAGTGATTCCCATGAGTCGATGATAAGCTCAGGCTCGATCCGGACAGCAGTAGGGTTCACGTTAGTGACCTGTCCCCCAGCGGACCCGGGCAGGCGTTTTTTGCCTACTGGCTTTGCAGCCACAATCACAGCGGTTTCCGTCCTGAGTTGGGCGACTCGTTCGGTTGCTCTGGTGATCAGTTCTGCAACGCCTTCCGCAGTTGCTTGCCACCTTTCCGAACTGGCCGATTCTTCCTCAGACTTTTGCAGCAGGGTGGGTTCGTCATACAGGCTGCCATTGAATGCAAATCTGGCAACGGCGAAAAACACGATTGCCCCGAACAATGGAACCGCCACCAGTGTGCCCTGCCACCCCATCAGAGCGTGGCCGATCACAAAGCCCAAAGCACTGCCCCCAATACCGCTGACGGCCAGAATCATCGATTCGGATGTTCTCAGCAAACTGGCGATCGGTATAGCCTTGCGTGCCTTGGCACTGCGATGCGATCCCGCGAAGAACAAAGATTTTCGCTGGCTCAGCCATTGCTGCAGGCGGGCTTTGCGAAGCTGTTTCTTCAGTATTGCAAGCTCTTGTGTAGCCGCGGTTTTGGCATCGTGAACGTCGGACATTTTACCCCCCCCCGAACAAGCGAACACTGCGGCGAGTATGGGAATGCGGTCGAATCCCTCCCCCAGGGTACTCACTGTACCACACATTTTTTGCCGGCCCAAAAAAAGTTTAACGATCGGAGCTGCGCGACTCCCACCCGAGGGTGAGGAAGTGGACGGCCTCCAGTCCTATCCACAGCGTCTTGGTGCCGGGTCTCGAATCGCCACGTTTGATGTACCCTCCGAGGCTCGCCACCATGTCGATCATGTCCTGCAGGCGGGGAGGCTTCTTCGGCAGGGGCTTGCGGTAATGAATCGCCGAGTACACCGATTTCCATTCGCTCGGACAGAACACGACTTCGCAGCAAACATCCGGGCATTCACCACCGATACGACACAGGTACATCACTCGCCACGCAATGATCAGACACACTGCAAGACAGTTGAGCACATGAGGTAGTTGCTCGAACAATCGTTTTTCGATGTTGCACCCTGACTTCAGGGTCTTGAAGAAGATCTCAATCTGCCAGCGCTGACAGTAGGATTCAATGATCAT
>CAITYU010000233.1 GCA_903896675.1 uncultured Planctomycetaceae bacterium | reverse complement strand
TACGTCAGCGGTTACCTCCGCACACTTCCCCCACCCGGTCAACCCCGCCTCGTTGGTGCCGACGCCTCACACGCATGGTGTTCCGTCTACGCCGGAAATGGCGAATGGATCGACTGCGACCCTACCAATAACACGCTTTGCGGCACGGACCACCTGACCCTCGCATGGGGCCGCGACTACAGCGACGTCCCACCCGTCACCGGAGTCTGTGTTGGCGGCAGCCAGCATCGCCTTGCCGTCAGCGTGGATGTGCTGCCACTGGAGCACTGACGGCGGACAGATGACTAGCCGATTTGTCGGAAAAATACGGATACTCAATCGCCAGCCACTCGGGCAGCAACGCGTCCGCCGCAGGCTGCCCCTCCAGATGAATCTGCAACTCCACGGGACGGCCCGGCTGAATCCCCCAATCCGCGTTGGGCACCAAGCAGAATTCCGGTCGATTCAGATCCGCCAGCACACCCTCCCGATAAATTCGACCGTTGATCAGCAGCCGGAAACGAATGGGACTCTGATTCGGACTTAACCGCAGTGTTGTATCCGTGCGCTGGCCGGCCGTCAGGAGGAATCTCAGACTGCCGCCGGCTTCCCGGGGCCCGTCCAACCGAACTGTGGCCTCGTGCATCGACGCCCCCCCCGCTGCTCGCGGCGGAAGCGCAACCGCCACGTGCACGCGCGACTGCTGAGTCAATAAGGAACCTGCAGCACCCGCCGACTGATTGAGACTGATCCGGGCAAACAACAAGCCGCTGCGATTCAGCCACGCACCGCCAACTCCATGGATCGCGATCACCCCGCACAGAATAACGGCAGGAATTCGCAGCGAACGCAGCCCGGCGAGAAACTCCTGCCAGACGTGCCCATCCGCAACGTCAGCACCGCCACTGCAGGTATCCGCAGCCTTCACGCCACGAACGGCCACCATCGACGCCGTCCAGCAGAATGGCAGCAGAAACGACTGAGCATAATAGGGGTGTGCCTCCGTCAGCAGATACAGTGCCAGTGCAATCAGACCAACAAACACCAGCGGCAACACCTCCGACTTCAAAACCGGGTATCGCTGCGGCAGCAGCAGTCGAACAAACAACAGCAGCAGGATCAGCAGATAATAAGCATCACAGACAGCCTGCTGAGCACTGAACCACCGCACGCGGGTATGTTTCAGTGGTCGAATCAGCCCCTGCAACCGATCAAACACCTGCACCAGGGCATCTGACTGCCAACTGTAAACATCATTACGACGCATCAGAAAGGGCCAGATCTGCACACCACTGGCCAGCTTTTCGTGCAACAGTCTGCGCACTGCCAATTCGGACTTGTCACTTCCGGGCACCGCCGGAAAATAATTCATTCGCCACGCCTCCATTTCACGCCCCAGCCCGGTGCCCTGCGTGTCGACAGCCACAATTAACTCCAACAGCGGCGGTGTTCGCCATGGAACCCTTGACGCAATCTCGTGATCCACCAGAGAAACGGAACCAATGCAAACGACCGTGCCCCAAACAAGCACCCCGAAAACTCGCAAGTCGCGGTGCCACATGCAGTGTCGACCCGAACTCAGGAACCGGTATGCCAGCAG
>CAITYU010000232.1 GCA_903896675.1 uncultured Planctomycetaceae bacterium | reverse complement strand
GAAAGCTTTGACTACAAGCCCGCCATCAATCGATACGCCGGACTGACAGTCGATGAATCACCGTACCGATCCACGGTTCTCGACTCACCATACTACCGCAAAAATGTGCGCGACTTTGCCGGTACGCCGCGAGCCCTGATGGCGCAACTGTATCCACTGCAGATCGGCTTTCAGCGCCGCGGTCAGTCCGGTATGCATGTCAGTGACTGGTGGCCACACGTCGGTGGCTGTGCCGATGACATGGCAGTCATTCGCTCCATGTGGACGACCGACAATGATCACGCCGCGCAACTTCAGTTTCATACCGGGCGACACATCTTCGACGGCTTTCATCCGTCCATTGGTTCGTGGGTCCACTACGGACTGGGCTCGCTCAACAGCAACCTGCCCGAATTTGTCGTTATGGGCGGTGGACCGGGGGACTGCTGTGGCGGTGTCGGAGCCCACAGTGGCAGCTATCTGGGCCCGGAATTTTCCGGCATCCCGATGTCCACCGACCCCGCCAGCCCGCTCGCCTTCGGAACCCCGGGACCAACTGTCACCGGCACAGAACGCCGGCGCCAGTTGCAACTGCTGCAGCAGCTTAACGGTTACGCCGCTGTCGAATACCCCGATGACCCCGCCATGCGAGCGCGGATCCAAAGCTATGAGCTGGCCTTCCGCATGCAGATGTCCGTGCCCGAAGTCGTCAGTCTGGACTCCGAGACCCGCCAGACACAACTGCAGTACGGCATCGGAAACTCAACCACCGACCGTATTGGCAGGTACAGCCTGACAGCGCGTCGCCTCGTGGAACGCGGAGTCCGCTTTGTGCAGATCTACGACGACGGCTGGGATGCGCATTCACAGTTGAAACAGAATCACTCCGCCCGCTGTGCCGCTGTCGATCAGCCCATCGCCGCATTGCTGCAGGACCTGAAGCAGCGCGGCTTGCTGGACGAGACGATTGTCGTCTGGGCCACCGAATTCGGACGCACTCCGGGAGCAGAACGATCGGACGGACGCGATCACCACCCCTACGGATTCTCTGTCTGGATGGCCGGCGGGGGCATTCGAGGTGGCACCGTGCATGGAGCCACCGATGAAATCGGCTTCCACGCAGTGGAAGATCGACACTACGTCACAGACCTTCACGCCACCCTGCTGCACCAGCTGGGACTGGACCACCGCAGTCTGGAAATTCCCGGCCACAAACGGCTTGAAATCGACTTCGGCTCGCCCATTGAAGCGATCCTCGCGTAACACCCGCAGCCGCCCCTCGATCAGGCGGCTCACCGGTGGCCTCACCCCCTTGGGAGGGCGAAGCTCCAGCTGAGCCGAACACCTCTCACGACCACTCAATCCCAAGGCTCGGCCACAGCCTCAACCACCTGGGAGGGCGAAGCTCCCGCTGAGCCGAACACCTGTCACGACCCTCAATCCCACGGCTCGGCGACAGCCTCAACCACCTGGGAGGGCGAAGCTCCCGCTGAGCCGAACACCTCTCAAGCCCCTCAATCTCACGGCTCGGCAACAGCCTCAACCACCTGGGAGGGCGAAGCCTTAGGTTTTGCCGCATCTTTGGTGACAGCCTGACAGCGGGCGGAAATTTTTTTGTGAAATTTATTCCGATTAGGTAACCTGCGCGGTTGATTTCCGGAAGTTTGGGTTATTCGCGAAGAGTTTAACGCACTTTTGTGGGCTGGCGGCCGACCGAGCGGCTTGACCGAAGTGCGCAGAATCCCAGCGAAGGAATCAGTCCAGGTTCGATCACGCACGGAGGCCCCTGATGGAAACGCACCCCCTGAGTTTTGGAGAAGTGAATTTTTCTCAGGCTCAACTGGGTGATGCCAGACGCACAAAGCGACTCGTGAAATCCGTCGATCTCATGTGTCGCCGGCCAGGCGGAACACTGCCTCAGAAATTCAATAACCCCAAAGACCTGCGAGCCTTTTACCGGTTGATGGACTGTGACGAGGTGACCCATGAAGCGATCCTGTCTACCCACCGGGTTGTCGTGCTGAAAAAAATCCTCGAGAGTGGCATCACAGTCCTGAACATCTGCGACTCAACCGAGATGGACTACACAACGCATGAATCGCTGAACGAACTTGGTCAGATCGGCAATGGAAATCATCGAGGCTACGTTGTTCAAAACTGCGTGGCTGTCGATGCGGAAACTGGCGGTGTTGTCGGATTGTGCAATCAGGTTCTGCATCATCGCGACAGGGTGGGAAAGAAGGAAACGCAGGCTCAAAAGCGCGAACGTGAATCGCGGGAAAGTCGGTTGTGGCTGAAGGGTGTCGAGCCTTTGCCGGCGAGTTGGTCGTTTGTCGATGTCTGTGATCAGGGAGCGGATACGTTTGAGTTCCTCGAGCATGAGACCCACAGTGGGCGACGTTTTTTGATTCGCGCGGCCTATGATCGATGTATCTTCGTGGGACATGATGAGCCGTCGCTCTGCGAATCAGAGTACCTGCGTTCGTATGCTGCAGAGCTTCCGCCGGCTGGGCATTGGACTCTGGAGGTGACCAGTCGTGTGAATGTGAAGAGCCCGAAGAAGAAAGGTGCAAAAGTCACACAAAAGCGCTCGGCTCGGATGGCGAACATGGCCGTAGCGTTCGCTCCGGTCCAGATCAGACCGCCGAAGGAAAAGCACGGGAACCATGGTCTCACGCCGCTTAAGGTGTGGATCGTTCGAGTCTGGGAAGTCGATCCTCCTGAGGGCGAAGAACGTCTGGAATGGTTCCTCGTCACGAATGAACCGATTCAGTCAGTTGACGATGCGCACCGAGTTGTTGGTTGGTATGAACGTCGCTGGATTATAGAAGAGTATCACAAGGGTCTGAAAACCGGCCTCAACATCGAAAGTCCGCAGTTCACGACAGAGGATCGACTGCAGCCTGCGATTGCAGTGCTGTCAGTTGTGGCACTCACGCTGCTGGAGATGCGTGATGCGAGTCGCCGTGTCGACGCGAAGACTCGCAAAGCCACGGAAATCATCTGCGAAGATTACGTGACGATCCTCAGTGTCTGCCGTCACGGTAAGCCTCGTCGTGACTGGTCGATCCATGACTTCTACTACGCCCTCGCTCGCCTCGGGGGACATCAGAACCGAAAGAGTGATCATCCACCCGGTTGGCAAACCATCTGGAGAGGTTGGAATGAACTTCAGGCCATGCTTTACGGCGCCGATGCCATGAAAATCCTGAAGGAATGCAGCTCGTCGTAAAACGAAAGCAGTCTTCTTCCCGTGACCAAACCATGGGTGAGAATCCTGCGAGATGCAGTGTGTCCAGTTTGATGGGAGAATCAGGTG
>CAITYU010000231.1 GCA_903896675.1 uncultured Planctomycetaceae bacterium | reverse complement strand
CGTCCCGGATGGTCCCACAACCTCCGGGACTGGACATGATGTCCCCGGTTACTACCTGTCGTTCTGCGTGTCTGCAGCAGGGATTCGCTGCACAAAAGCTGCCCCACAGCCTGAAAAAAACCGCCATTCGACAGGCCTGCAATCTTCGGTGTAGTTCGTTCTTATCGGCACGGAGGCCGGTATGGCAGTCAGACGTACAGCTCAACAAAACCCGGCAGAGGGCAACGGTGATCGCCCTCGTCTGGAAGCGGCACGCACACAGATTCGCTGGCTCATCCGCCGCGATATGGACGACGTACTCGCTATCGAACGCAACAGTTTCCAGTTCCCATGGACTGAGGAAGAATTCCTCTGCTGCCTCCGCCAGCGCAACTGCATCGGAACCGTGGCCGAACTGGACCACCGCATCGTCGGATTCATCATCTACGAACTGCACAAATCCATGCTGCGCATCCTGAATTTCGCCGTTGCTCCGGACGTCCGCCGCAATGGCGTCGGTCGGCAGATGGTGCAGCGACTGATCGACAAACTGTCGCAACAACGCCGCAGCGAAATCGTCCTCGAAGTCCGTGAAACCAACGTCCCTGCCCAGCTGTTCTTCGCAGCCAGTGGCTTCCGCGCTGTCACGGTCCTTCGCGGCCACTACAACGACACCTGCGAAGATGCCTACTACATGCGGTACTGCCTCAACCCCGAGGCGTCAGAGTTGTTCGTTCCCCGCAATCGTATCGCGGATATGGACGCAGCCTGAACAGAAACTCTGCCGTCAGCCGATGAACTCCGGCACAACCAGTCGGGGAATAATCCCGCTCTCGTAGCCGCGACGCAGCAACAGTCGCACCGCTTCCCTTCCGCGCGGCCCGAAATCCACCGTCCAGTCGTTGACATACATTCCGACAAAGCGGTCCGTCTTGGCGTGATCCAGATCTCGCCCGTACTGCATCGCATGCTGCAACGCAGCCTCCCGATGCGCCAGTCCATACTCGATACTCTGCTTCAGCAGCGCCGTCACCTCCAGCATCGTCTGCTGACCAAGATCCCGGCGAATCGCGTTGCCACCCAACGGCAGTGGCAACCCACCTGTCTCGTCGTACCACCACTTGCCAAGGTCAACGATCAGCTTCAGGCCCTGGTTCGCATACGTCAGTTGCCCTTCGTGGATGATCAATCCCGCGTCATACTTGCCGGCAGCCACCAGATTCAGAATTTCATCAAACGGCTCCACCGCATACTCGAAAGTGTCGCCCAGCAGCAGTTTCAATGACAAAAACGCACTGGTCAGCGTGCCCGGAACGGCAATGCGACGGCCCCGCAGGTCGGAAATCGCCAGACCCTCCCGAGCAACCACCATGGGACCGTAGTTGTCTCCCATGCTGGCACCGCAGGCACACAGCGAATACTTGTCGTCAATGAATGCAAACCCGTGAATGCTGACCGCCGTCAGTTCCAGCTCACCGCCGAAAGCCCGGCGATTCAGCGTCTCAATGTCCTGCAACTCATGCACAAATCGATACCGTCCGGTGTCAATCGCATCGTTCGCCAGAGCATGAAACATGAAGGCATCGTCCGGATCCGGACTGTGACCTACGCGGATCAGTTGTTTTTCAGCATTCATTCCGGCTGCTTCTTCCATCTTCTTGTGCAGATTCAACTCAGAAACGGCAGGATTCTAGCCAGACCGGCACAGCAGTCGAGCGAGCCGTGGCAATTCGCCGGCCCCCGACCGCTCACCCGCTGAAGACCCGCTCGGTCCCCCCAAAACCACCACGGTCTCGAACCGCCCGTTCACCCGAAAATTAACGCATTCGCAGCCGTTCTGCCGATTCCCGCCCCGCGATCTCGATCTTCCCAGGCCTCGGAATTTTGTCTATCGTTCCGATAAAGACTCATGACCATGGCCGGTCAGAGCTTCCGTCATTGTCGAAGGATCGAGTGTTATGACACTGTCGAAGGTACAGAGAAGCAGCTGGCTTCTGAGCGGTCTTTGTGTCATCGCAGGCTGCGGCGGTGGTG
>CAITYU010000230.1 GCA_903896675.1 uncultured Planctomycetaceae bacterium | reverse complement strand
TCAGCAAAGGAAGCACAGTCTGCAGGAGCAGCCTGCGGGCTGCACTGCGAGGAATGCTGTTGAGGACGAACAGGCGATGGGTGGCCATGAGTCTTCGTTCCTGATCAGACCGGTGGGCAAATGAATTGGCAGGGCAGTAATCTGACAGAAGGTAAGCCCCGGGGAAAGTGACAGGTTCGGCAATCCTGTGCGAAGCCGGAGCCACCGGTGAGAGATCTGTTCAGGTCCGCTATTGATACACAGGGCCCACGGGACTTGACATGCAGGCCATCCTGTAGTGCGGTGTTCAGGGGGTGTTCCAGAGAGTCAGTCGTCCGGTGGAATCGGCGGATGCCAGCCGCCCGTCGGGGCTGGAACACAGGGCGACGATGCGACCGTCGTGTGGCAGACCCTGTGGATTTTCCAACTGTACTCCCCACCAGATCTTTCGTCGTTCAGCCGAATCGTCGTTGCTGCCGGCGCTGGTACCGGCATCCAGTGGCGGCAGCAGCCACGTGTTGATCCGTGCGTCGATGCCACCGGTCAGCATGCGGCCGCGCGCTGAATCAAGGGCGAGGGACGTAATGCCACCGGGCTGCCCATTGTCAGAGCTGGCGGGGATTCGCTCGTTCTCCGGATCGTCCTGCAGTACCGCGACCAGCTCGGCCCGCTCGCCCTGCAGACGCCACACACAGGCGGCACTCAGCAGGACTCCATCGTCCGCACGAAAGGCGACGCCACCGGCCGCCAGAATCAGTCCATCGTCTGACCACGTCAGATCATTAAACCGACATTCAAGCCCGGCAGGCGACTGCAGCAGCACTTCCTGCGGCTCCCCTGCCCCGTCAACCGTCGCAGCGTCAGCGGCGTTCTGCCAATATCGCAGTCGACCCTGCTGCAACGCAGCAAATCCCGTCCCATTCGGTCGCCACGCTGCGCGACTGGCAAAACTCAGAATTCCAAAATCAGCAGCCCAGGCAGGCTGAGACTCGGCGTTCACCGGTAACCGCAGCAGCGATTCGGGCAACGCGTTCGCCCTGTGCCGCCAAAGGCGAAGATCCCCCGCAAGATCGCAACTGAGAAATCGCAGGTCGCCCGGTGCAGGGCTGAATCGAGCCTCTGCCAGCACCCCGGGATGCATCTGAGATGCGGACAATCGAAACAGTGTCCGACCCCGGGTCGGTGAGCCGTCCCGCACATCAAAGGCTCGCAGAGCATCACTGGCGGTCAGTACGCAGGCCGCATCACTGGAGATGGCGGCGGTGAGCCGGCCGCTGGAATGTGTGCGGAACGTGGCGATCGCCTGCCCCGCGGTCAGATCCCACAACAGTGTTTCACGACCACCGGCCGTGGCTGCCTGCAACGGCTGGCCTGCTCCGCCACGCAGTGCGGCTTTGGTGGCCGGTCGCTGGTCAGTCGATACCTGCAGAGTCTGCAGTGGTTGCCAGTCAGGTCCCCCGAACAGTGTCAAGCGGCCACGCTGCAGCAGCAACAGTTGCTGCCCATCATCGCTCCACGAAACCGTTGTCTGCAGAGGCAGTGTACGGTCCGTGTCCGCCAGCGACCGATCCTGCAGCAACTGCAGCAGGCGGCCATCAGCAGAACGCACGGAGACCTGTAATCGAGCGGCCGCAGTCTGCTCGTCAGTCGCACTTGTCTGCCCCCGCCGGGAGGCTTGAGCTCCGGTCCCCGTGACAGCTTCAGGCTGCAGGTCAATCACCGCAAACCGACTGCGATCTGCCGCCGGTTCGAGCGCCAGAATCTGCGAGCCGCGGAGCAGGACGGGGCCGGCTTCCAGACGCTCGCCGGTCAGTTTCCACGACCGCACGCTCCCGTCGTATCCAGCGGTGATGATTGTGGTTTCGTCCTGAAAAAACAGTGCCGTGATCTGGTCTTCGCGGTGCGAACGCTGCAGGTCCAGCAAACGCCCATCCGCCAGCGACCACAGCAGCAACTGACCCTGACGACAGCCGGCGGCCACAAGGTTGCCGGAGGGTGACAGAGCCACAGAGGAGACCTGCAGTGTGTTGTTGCCGTCAGGGTCGGCAGTGGCCGGTTGCAGGACATGCAGTGGCTGAGGTGCGACCGAGGCATCGAAATCGGCAGTTCTCCAGACCAGCACACGGGCAAGCAGGCCGGAATCCGGTTCGGCGGACCTGCGCAGCACAGCGCCACCCGCGACCACGAGGCTGCCATCTGGCGAAACGGCAAATCCACCGCCGCCCGATCCCGTGATCAACCGACATTTTTCCTGCCCCATACCGTCAGCGTCCGACTGAGCATCCCAGACGCAGATCACACCCATGGTTTCCGATGTCAGTAAAGAGCCGTTGGGCAGGAAACGCAGGGCTGTAATGTTCGAATTGTGCCCTTCTGTCAGATAACCGGAGGCGGTTGTTGCAGAGGCGGCTTCAGTCTGTTCCCGCAGCGGATCGGGGCGAGCACTGACGGACAGTAACGGTTGGCCGTCGGAGTTGAGGATGTGGGCGGCGAGGTCGTCAGCGCCGACCAGCAACTGTCCGCTGCGGGGGGTGAACTGCAGTGAGTAGATGCCGGTCCAGCGACGTGGTTGCGGTGGCGTTTGGGGGGCGGTGGCGGGCAGGGATGCCCGGGCTAAAGCCCAGGCTGCGGTTTTTGTCCTCGGCGTCAGGAATGGCCGGGCTACGATTTTTGTTTCCTGTGTTACAGATGCCGTAGTGACGGCCCGGCCGGGTTGCGGACGCAGGTTGGCGGGCCTGCGGGCCTGCGGTTCGCCAGCGGGCTCGGACGTTTTCAGTTGCCGAAAGTCGTCCACAATCTGCCGCAGCGACTGCACATAGTCGTTGTATTCAGGCAGATTCCAGCGACACACTGTGCGACTGTCGACACTGGTCAGCAGGCCCGTACTGCCTTCAGTAAACGCGGCATCAAGGACCGTTTCGGATTGCCCTGAAACGATCTCGGAAATCCGACCTCCATTCTGCAACTGGTGCAGGCGAAAGTCCGTGGCAGGTTCAATCCGACCGTCCTGCACATTCCAGACTTCGAGGTTATCGCGCCGCCGCTGATGTCCGGCCACGATCCGTCGACCATCCAGCGAGACTCGGACGAATGCGGGCAACTGTTCATCGGCCGACGCAAATGCGGGCAGCGGAGCAGCATCGGTACCCACTGCAAATGGAAATTCCCCGGTTCGCGGCTCGGGCTGTGCAGGCAGCCACGCAAATGCCCGACGATCACTGCGACTGTTCAGTCCCAGAATGAGTGCACGGCCATCGGGCGTGATGCTGAGCATCAGGATGGAGGCCGGCAGGAACTGGCCGGTTCCATCGCCGGTCGGCTGGCGGATCCTGAGCTGTCCGATATTGATACGCGGAACAGCATCGCTGGCGGTTTCGGGAATGGGTCCATCCGTCCCGTCCGTCAGCGGGAAGGCTCGAATGAAGCGATCACGTCCCTGAGCTGAGTAGTGCAGCAGGAAACGTTCATCGGGCGATACGGCGAAATGCGTGCAGCGATGATCTACGGCGGGATCGGTAAACAGAGCCATATTGTGCAGTACTGACGTCTGCAGCTCTGCACCCACGTCAAGGATTTGCAGGGAGGTGATGCGGTCGGCTGCGGCCAGGTACAGCCGCTGTTCATTACCGCTGAATACGGCAAAGGCCGCGCGGAACGGCGTACTGTTTCCGGGTTCCTGCGGCAGAGTGCGGGGCTGGAACTGCTGCTGCGAATTGCGACTGTACAGCAGAACTCGCCCGGTCTTCATCAGCACAGCGGCGTGTCGTCCGCGTGGCGAAACGATGATGCTGTCCACTGCTCCCGGATCACTGAATGGCAGTTGCATGGGTGCCGGCGCGGCAGCGGGAATCTGCAGGGTCTCTGAAAACTCAATTGTTCGTCCGGCTTCCGGGTGCTCAGCCTGTCTCACGATCCGGACCAGTGTCCGTCCGTCATCGCTGAGTGCTGCCAGGGTGGACCGAGCGGAGAACTGCCGCCGTGCCGAGCTGTTGGGGGCAGCGGCCCGCCGAGTCGCCTGTTCCAGTTTTTCGCGGATGCTGTTGCGTACGGCGTCGGTGAACCACGGGTTGGGACGCCCGGCCGCCGCGCGAGCTTCCAGTTCCTGCAGGGCATTTTCAGCGAGCGGGATGATGGCCTGCCATTCCCGCAGGTCCTGCCTCGCTTCCAACTGCTGGATAAGATTGTCAAGTGCTACGCGATCAGCGATGGATTGCTGATTTCGCACTTCAACTTCGGCGGCGGCGACATCTGCTCGGGCCTTCTTCGTGACGGCTTCGCTCTCAGCAATCACTCGCTGCTTTTCCACATTGGCGGCGTCCAGTTCCTGCAATGCCTGCTTCTGACTTTCCCTCGCGGCATTTGCCGCCCGGTCGGCGACTTCACGAGCAGCGTTGGCATTGCTGGCCAGCAGTTCTGCCTGAGTCTTTGCCGTATTGGCTTTCTGTTCGGCCTGCTGTGCGGCGACTTTGTCCTGTTCTGCCTGCAGTTTCGCCTGTTCGGCGGCCTGCTGTCCGGCGACCGCCAGTCTGGCGGCGGTTTCCGCAGTCTGCTTGCGGGATTCCGCTTCGTCCGCCAACTGTTCCGCTTCCTGTCGCTTGTTGATGGCCTGTTTGATATCGTCCTGTGCCGAACGAATTTCATCGCGAGCTGACTTGAGGTCCAGCTGGAACACCAGCGTCAGTCCCAGCAACAGCATGGCCAGTCCGCTGGAGATGAGCCATGTGGTGCGTACGATAGTGCGGCGACGTCGGCCCACCCGCAGTTGTGCGGCGACGCTGGTCAGTTCCGGTTCCGTGCGATCAGCGACGACTTCCAGGCCCAGATCGAAGTCGTTTCGCCGCAGTGCCAGTTTTGCGAAGGCTGCGCGAGCGGCGCGGTCGCCGGTGATCGCTCGCTGATCATTCGGCCACAGACGCAGGGCCTCGGTAAACAAGGCGACGGACTGCTGATACTGGTCGTAGCTGGAGGCTTTATCGGACGAGCTGCGGGTGGCTGCCAGCAGCTCTTCAGCTCGACCGGTGGTGCGGTACTGGCGGATGGCGTTCTGGAGTTCGCCGACACTGGCGTATCGTGCGGAGGGATCGGTGGCCATGGCACGGCGGGCGATCTGCATCAGTTCGCCGGTGTTCTGCACGTCCTGTTCAATCAGATTTCTGCGAACGGCATCGAAGATCGCATCGCGGCGCTGGCGGGGACCGGACAGGTTCTTCAGGGATTTCAGCAGGTGCGGCGGAAACCCTTCGAGAATTTCAAACAGGATGGCACCCAGCAGGTAAACGTCGGTCTGCGGACAGATGCGGCGGGTATCATGATCGAACAATTCGGGTGCAGCATAGGCCAGTGTTCCCGCACAGCCTCGACTGCTGATCAGTACGCTGTCCCGACGCGGGAACTTCTCATTCACAATGGCCAGGCCCCAGTCCAGCACGATCACTTCCCCGTAGGATCCGACGAAGACGTTTTCGGGCTTGAGGTCGCGGTTGATGACTCCCAGAGAATGCGCGTAGGCAACGGCGTCACAGACCTTGAGAAGGATGTCCAGATTGTCTTCGCGGCTGAGTTCCGGCATGGCTTTGCGCCAGTCCCGCCCGGCCACCTGTTTCATTGAATAGAACAGCTTGCCTTCTGTGTTTCTGCCGAGGTCATGAACGGGAACAATATTGGGGTGCACAAGATTGGCTGTGATGACGGCTTCGGAGACGAACATCTCCTGAGCGGCCACGGGATCATCCTGATTGGGCTTCAGGGTTTTGATGGCCATTTCGCGATTGAGCGACGTCTGGCGTGCCCGATAGACAATGCCCATGCCCCCCTGAGCGAGGGTGCCGAGAATCTGATATTCCGGTGCACTGCCGGCCTGAGCGATGGCAGCGGCGACGGGCGAGGCCTGCAGGGCCGCATCGTTGAGTCGATTGACGATTCCTGACAGTTGACCTTCGACATTGTGCGAGTGGATCCGCAGGTTCCACGTGCTGCGGCTCGGTCCATCCGTTAATTCTTCCGACTCGAGGGCCAGTTCGGTGGCCAGTTCGGCCCCGGATTTCTGTCCGGGAGCAATGACGAGTGTGGCTGCGTCATCGGCCGGACCGGGTGATCTCTGTGGCGGAGTGGTGCCAGCGAGCTCATCAGCGGGTCCTGAGGCGATTGTGGCGTCTGCATCGGCAGCCGGGGGCTGTGAATCGCGGATGGTGGCGAGCGGATCGAGGTGAATTTCCAATGGCACCGGGCTGGCTCCCGGTGCCGCTCCCTGTTCGGTCGCCATGGCGTCAGCGTCAGAAAATGGCGTGACGTCCGTGGACAGCTCGTTCGGCTCCGGCGGCCGCTGGTTCTGCGTCTGATGCTGATTCTGATCCTGTCCGGCCATAACGTGGTTACCCTGGAAATTGCGATGAAAGCTTCAGTGTGGTCAGAACGTCGTGCGTCAATCGTCAGGATTTCGACGGTGGCTGCGGTGGCAGCGGTTCGGGTGGAACTGACTGCAGTTGCGGCAGAGTCTCGGGTTGATCCGGGGCCTGATCGTCACGAGCGGGGAACGGCTGACCTTCGATCACGTCGAACATCAGCAGTTGCCGCTCAATCCGCACGACGGCACCCGAAGCCGTGCGTTTTTTCGTCACCAGCCACAGTTCATAATCTTCTCCATCCAGCAATGGACGCTCGATCTGTCGGGACTGCTTCAGAACCCACGCCTTCAGAGCCTGTGGGTTCAGCAGTTCTTCGCCCTGTTCGAACTTGTCCAGTTGTCTGAGAACAGTATAACGTCCCTGTTCGGACTGGCGTACTTCATAGAGATCTTCTGAAACCGCAATGCTGTCCTCAAGCGAGGTTTCCTGCTGAACTGAATTGTTGCTGAGGATCAGCGGTGCAGCAGCCGGTTCGAAATCAGCCTGAGGTCTGGGCTGGGCTTTGGCTGGTGGCTGCTGCTGGACCAGCGGAATGAAGGCTCGTCGAGGTGGTCGCGGGAAAGGTGGCTGGTCGGAATCGCCATTGCCTCGATTTCCGTTGCCAGGTCCATTCCCATTGCTGTTGAAGGGACCACCGGAGAAGGGGCTGACCGGCACCTGGATTCGTACCACAGCACCGTCGAAGTGGAAGTCTGCGTCGGAATTGGGGTCACTGAATACGTCGCGTGGCCCACCGGTCTGGCCGGGCTGCAGAGCGCCAGTGGCGGCGCTGTCGGATGATGAAATCAGTCCGGTTGTCAGATCGTTGCCGGTCACTGGATTGCGGACTCTGCCAACAGGCACGGCCGAGAACGCTGCGCCCTGCTGAACTTCGCTGCCGAACACCCGGATGGATTCATGGTGTGAGACGCTGAAGTCCACGAGGAACTGGCTCTTGCCGGTTTCCAGAAACCGCAGCAGCTCGTTGAGTGAGTAGCTGTGGCTGAGCAGCCGGCGACCCGGGTTGACATACAGCGTGGATGGCTGAGAGTCCGACGGGTCGCGCCAGTCAATGTCCAGTCGCAGGTTTTCTTCCGAGGGCAATCCGTCGGCGGATCCGCTGGTGATCTGCACCTCAAACACGATCTGCAGGCTGATGTCACCCGGACTGTTGCCGCGTGTGCCACCATTCGGGTCAGGCCTCAGCAGCCCCGGAAAGACCAGCCGACCCTGTGGCGAGGTTTCGGCTTTGCTGGCATCGAAGAAGGCGGTGGTGCTGGTCGCATTGGCCGTGGGGCGTCCCAGAAACGTGGTGGCGACACCCCCGTCAGTCCGCAGTGTCACGCGCCCATCGAACTGTACCCGACCGATGGCGGAATCCGGCGGCTGATTACTGCCGGCAGTGCGGCCGCGGGCGATCAGCAGCAGTCGATCGTCCGTCTGGTTCGCTGAGGTACTGGCAGCCGGATTACCGTCTGTGGTAATCACGACGCCGTCAGCCACACGAATGTCACCGGCGGCGTCAATCACAATCTGCTCAGAACGGGTCGGGTCTCCATTGGTGGCCCGCAGTAGCACCGGGGCCGTGTCGCCGATACGGATGTCTCCGCCGGAACTGACACTGAGACGAGTGCCGCTGGTGAGCAGATTCTGCACAAGCACATCACCACCATGCTGAGTTTCTGTGCGGATCAGCAGATCGCCACCGGCCGATTTGACGGATGAGCCTGTCTGCATGGCGAGATCCCCGCCGGCTGACAGGGTTATGTCATGATTGGCCGCGGATGTCACCTCGGCTCCGGCCGCCAGTTGCAGATTTTCTG
>CAITYU010000229.1 GCA_903896675.1 uncultured Planctomycetaceae bacterium | reverse complement strand
GCAACCCCTGCCAGACAAAGGCGTCAATCGCACCCGCAGACCACGCTGACCCGGCCGGCGAAAGTGTCGGCAACGCGGGCAGCGCCAATGGACGGAATGACCAGAATCGACGGGCTGCCGAAAAGTCAATCGCCGTCGCTGGCGGACGCGGCTTTGCCGTGTACTGCGGCAATACCGCACCGCCACTCACCCACTGCTGCAGTTTCGCGATCTCTGCCGCTGGCAGCCGACCGGATGGAGGCATCTGCAGATCCGGGTCTGCATACTCCACAGCCTGCAACAACAGACCCTTAGCCCCAGCCGCGTCAGGCCCCGCAAACAGACCCCCACGACTGCCACCGGCCGCGATGCCCTCCACCGTTTCCAGGTCCAGATCGCCATTCTCAGACGCCACCGCCTGCGCATGACACTCCACGCACCGCTGCTGCAGCAGCGGACGAATCTCCCGCTCGAAATACTCAGCCGATTCCGCTCCACCAACCCGCGGCTGCCCCACTTCTGCCTGCCACGGCATTGCAGTCAGCCTGCAGCAGCAAAACACTGCCAACAGCCCGCTCAGATACCGCACCGCAGCAACCGTTGCCCGGTACTTCGACCGAACACGCCTGTATCCAGACCATTGATCGCCGAACCGCTGCATCGCCCGCCTCCCCAGCCACGCTGCTGCTGACAGCATCCGGCAAATCAGGTCACACGCACCCAGTCAAAAAATCCCAGGTCCTCCAGACCCTTCCGCAATGCCACGGACGCTTCAGCCGTCAATCGCACATTCGGCAATCGCGGTGCTCCCACCGGCGCCCCGAGCCAGCCCATCACCATCCGCGCTGCACCCATGTAGCCAAATGACGCCAGCAGCCGGATCAACTGCACCGACCGGTACTGCTCCTCCCGCGCTGCCTCCAGAGCTCCTCGCTGCAATGCCGCCAGCAGCCGCAGATAAATCGGAGCCGCAAAGTTGTAGCTGCTGCCCACCGCACCCGTCGCTCCCAGACACGCCGCCGCCAGCAGCATCTCATCCACACCAAACGCGATGTCGTAACGCCCCCCGTCCAGACGCTGACAGATCTGAAAACTCATCAGATCCTGATTCGTGAACTTCAAACCCCGAAAATTCGGAATCCGCTCTCCGGCACGCTGCAGCAGGTCCGGCATCGACAGATTCACACCCGTCATCACCGGAATGTCATAGAAGTAAAAGGGCGTCTGGGGCGCCGCCGCCGCAACCTGCTCGCACCAGTCACACAACTCAACCACCGATCGCGGACGAAAGTACGACGGAGCCTGAGTTGCAATCGCCACCGCCCCGATTTTTTCCGCATGCGATGCCAGCTCGCGACTGTCACGCAGACAGTTTGAACCCACATGCACAACAGGCATGACCGAACCGCCCCGCAGAACCTGCAGCCACCGCTCTGACAACTGCTGCCGCTCACCCACATTCAGCGAATGACTCTCTCCGGTGCTGCCGCAGATGAAAACACCCGCAACGCCCTGGGCAACCATCAGCTCAGCCTGTCCCTCCACCGCCGCTAACTGCAGTTCGCCACTGTCATCGAACGGTGAATGCACGGCCGCAATCAATCCCGCCAGTCGCATCGCTGTACTCCCTGACAAACTGCCGAATTACCGAATTACCGATTATCGCATCAGCTCAGAAATTTCCGCCGGAGTAAACCGGTTCTGCAGACGAGCTCCCAGCTGACTGACCACCCGGGCCGCTGCATGCGACGCCAGATGACCGGCCTGCTTCCAGCTCATCCCGTTGGTGATGCCAAACAGCAGTGCCCCGGCGTACATGTCACCCGCCCCGGTCGTGTCGATCGCCTGCGTCGGTACTCCCTCAATCGGTATCGGCCGCCCCTCGTGCATCAGCAGAGAACCATTCGGGCCCAGCGTCATTGCCACGTTCTCGCAACTGCGATGCAGCTCTGCCGCACATTCCACCGAGTCCGTTTTTCCGGTCAGCGCCTGCGCCTCAAGTTCGTTGCAGAAAAACAGATCCACCGGTCCTCGCACCAGCGACCAGATCTCGTCCTTCAGCAGATCACACAGAAATGGATCAGAGGCCGTAAACGCGACCCTGCAGCCGGCATTTTTCGCGATCTCAATCGCACGGTAAACCGCCGCCTTCTGCACCGGGTTCAGCAGCAGATAGCCCTCCACATACACATACTTCGCCTGCCGCAGGTCGTCCTCGTTCAGATCGTCCGCACAGAATGTCGCCGACACTCCAAGATTGGTCAGCATTGTTCGCTGAGCATCCTCGGTGATCAGAATCGCCGATGTCCCGGTCTGGCCAACGGACGCCGGAGGCACTTCCATCCGCACACCCAGGCGACGCATATCATCCACAAAAAACCGGCCCAGCTCGTCTGCTGCCACACGCCCGGCAAACGCCGCCCGACCACCGAAATCCGCCACCGCCACAATCGTATTGGCCGCAGAACCACCAGCACAGCGATGCAGCGCAATCCCCGACAGCCGATCCAGCACCGCAGACTGCTGAGCATCATCCACCAGCGTCATGATGCCCTTGTCAAAACCAGTCTGCTGCAGCCAGTTGTCACTGATCCGCGCCTGTATGTCCACCAGCGCGTTACCCAGTCCAAATACGTCGTATTGCATGCCGGCTTTCAGCCTTCCAGAGAATCTCTGTTCCAGGGACCTGCAGTGCCCACGAGGTTCGCCGACGATCCCAACACCGGCGCAATGCCCGCGATGCTACAGAAAAAATCTGCCGCGGTCGAACGTTCGGACCGCGGTTCAATGCCCCTCGTTGATCCGGGAATACAGGGTCGGAAGAACCCGCAGCACCCCTAATGTCGCACAACACGGCTCAGCACCGAGGCTCCCACGAATCCCAGAATCAGATTCGGAACCCACATCGCCCACAACGGATTCAGTGACGCATTCTTCGACAGATTCAGCATCAGAAACATCACCGGATAATAAATCAGCAGGATCGGCAGGAAACACATCACAAACGTGGTGATGAACTGCCGCCTCGCCTGCAGCATCGCAAAGGGCCCCCCCACAAATACAAAAAACAGACAACTGGCAGCCATCGAAAATCGACTGTGCAGCTCCGTCCGAAATCGCAGCTCCTGATTGCGAGCCCTCCGCTGCTCAGCCTGCAGCACCCCCAGCTGCTCACCCGTCAGATTCGAAAAATCTCCCGTCATCAGCAGCATGGCGGCCTCCTGAGCCGCCTCCATCTTTTTCCGCTGCTGCGTCACCTGCATCTCCTGCACACCACGCGTTAAAGCCTCCAGCGTCATGTGCCGCGACTTCACCCGCGCCAGTGACTCCGGCAGCGGAAAGGTCAACTCCGTCCGGTCCAGCTCCGCCAGAGTATCCCCGCCAGCCCGAGTGCCCCTCGCGTTCTTCAGCAGAATCCGAATCACCTTGGCTTCCAGATCAAAACGCATCGAAGCCTCAGCCGCTCGCACACTCACCTGCTCGTGATTCTTCGTCCGATACTGAAACGTAGCATCCTTCAGCACGCGATTCTGCACGTCATGAACAGTGATCGAAAATCCCCGCGAGGCATCACTGACATGCCGATCATGGGCCAGACTGTCCAGAAAAATGTCTTCCATTGCCTGAGTCACGATGAGCTCGATATTCGACACCGCCCACGGAATCACATAGCTCGTCAGACTGAACGACACAGCAGTCAGCACAGTCCCCAGCAGAAAAGCCGGCCACAGCAACTGCGTGGCACTGATCCCCGCTGCCTTCGCAGCCACCACCTCCAGATCCCCCGAAATCCGGCCGTACACAATACAGACCGTCAGCAGCAACGTCGCCGGAATCGTAAACGGCAGCATGCTGGGCACAACAAAAGGCAGAATCTGCAGTATCTGAGCCAGCCGCAGTCCACGCTCCGTCGCCTCCTGAAACAAGCCGAGGAACACCAGCATCACCGTCAGCACGGCCACCAGCAGCAGAAACACCCGCAGCAGCTCGCCCATGATGTATCGCTGCAGCAGTCTCATGTCGCCTTCCTGCGTTCCAACCTGCCCCCGGATTCAACCCTCCCTGCGAACCACACAGTGTAAATTGCCGCCGAAAACCCCACAACCCCGGAATGCGTGGTCAGCCCCGCATCCCTCGCTCCCACCAGCAACCGGGAATTCAGAAAAAAAACGGCCGCGGGAACCGTTTGCAGGACCCGCGACCGCCTCGACTCAACAGGGACACCGACCTCAGCCGGGAACCCCTACAACTTGTCAGCCATCGACTTCGCCTTCGCCTTGATCCGGCCAGGATCCGCGAGACCCTCCAGTTCCGAAAGCTCCTTCAGCAACGCCTCAGCCTTCGCTGCATCCGTCGCCTTCAAAGACTCCAGTGACTCCCGAATGGAACTGGCCGCACTGCCCAGTTCTCCCGATGCCGCAACATCCGACAACTGGGCCTTGGCCGCCGGTGGAGCAGGTGGAGTCACCTGCTCAGACGGAAGTGATGAGGAGCAGCCGGAAACGCCAATCAGAAACAGCAGCATTGCTGCCGAAATACCCAGACGCAACATCAGTAATCTCCAGTGACTTCACCACCATTGATGGAACCCACGTTCTGCCAGACATTCAGGTCCACATTCTCAGAAACAAACCTGACCGAACCATCCGCAAGGCAGATCTGCACCCCGCCCGTATGGCGACTGCGGGCAGGAAAGAAACCCTGGGAGTCCATCCAGCCGCAACCGGTACAGGTCTGGCAGGTGGGGTAACGCCAGTTGGGAACCGCAACCGTGTTGAACAGCGTCTGAGCAGGCATTCCAATGGCCCAGTCACGACCGCCATGGCTGTGATGATTGCCAATACCGGCCTGACAGGCCAGACCGTATGCATCCACCTCGGCCTGAGTCGGACGCTGCGCGTTCCCACTGAAAGCGATGCCTCGCACAACATCCCCCGCCCGATACGCCGCACCGTTGTTGTCACCAATCAACTGCTCGCCAAGCGCCACCGAGTTCGATGTGCCGTCATTGATGTCACGCATCCTCGTCACAACATCAAACCGAAACACCCCATTGCGAAATGCCTGATTCACGTACTGACCAAGATTCGTGCCCATGCTGCCCGGGTAGCTGTTGTTCCCGGTCTCCGCTGTGCTCATTGGAGTATCCGATGGACACAGAAATGCCGGCAAACGCTGCCGACGCCCCACGGTACTCTGGGGCGCGTCGAAGTAACTGTTGAAGTCCAGAGATGTATACAGTGCGGTCTGCTCGATATACGGCAACAGCATCGCGTGCAGACTGAAACCACGCCAACCCGTCAGAACATTGTTTGCCGGAATCGCAGACTGCGTGCGAATGTGTGCCGGCGGAAAACAATTGAAGGTGTCGTGGTAGTTGTGCAAAGCAATACCCAGCTGCTTCAGATTGTTCTTGCACTGCGTTCGACGGGCAGCTTCGCGCGCCTGCTGCACCGCAGGCAGCAGCAACGCCACCAGAATGGCAATGATCGCTATCACCACCAACAACTCAATCAACGTGAATCCCCGTGACTTCATCCTAGTGTACATATGCACCTCGTGGGTTAAAAAATGACCGTCAGGCGGACTAACCAACACCGTATCTGAGCAATCCGTGTCGGCATGTTAGACGATATTTCACTTTTTTTTCCCAAAACGTATTCTGGCCTTCCTCAACAGTTCATATTGCCATAAACGGGAATCGCCGGTATTCCTCCGAGCCTACCCGCTGCCTCACACACCCGCTCACGTTCTCCAAAGCCCGGACTATGGGTCCCTCTCAACAAAAAAAAGCGGACCGGAAAAAACCGGCCCCGGCACGCTCCCCGCCACACCCGGCCCGCGTTATTCGTCGCAGGCCGGCAATACTGCTGCTGATCCTCGCCACCATCCTGATACTGGTGGTTGCCGGGATCCCCGCGCTGCTCCTGAATCAGCAGGTGGCCACCAGCCTTGCCACGCGACGGTACGAAAATGCTGAACAATGGCTCACATGGTGCCGTCGCCTCAGGATCGGTAATGCCGAAACCACATTTCTCAAAGCCCGACTGGCGCGAAAGCTGCTGCAACTGCGCGAAGTGCCCCCTCTGCTGCAACAGGCCCTGCAACAGGGATTTGATCGTCGCACGGTGCAGCGTGAGTACATCCTGCTGGAAGCACAGGCCGGTCGTCTGCCCTCAGTGATCAATGAGCTCAACACGATGCTCACACAGGAAACTCACGACGGCGCGGAAATCTGCGAAGCCTACGTCAACGGCGCCGCCATGATGGGTTCGGTCGAGCTTGCCGAGACCATCATTTCCAACTGGAAGCAGGCCTACCCGCATGATCCACAGCCGTTTTATGCAAGGGCTCGGATTCTGGAGTATCAGCAGCGAACGCCGGAGGCCCTGGAAGAACTGAACACAGCCATACTCAAGGATCCGCAGCACTGGCCCTCACTGTACGCTCGCAGTCGAATGGCCTCCGGACAGGGACGGCTCCGGGAAGCCCTCGCAGATGCGCTGGCAGCAGCCACCGGGATGCAGTGGAACTCCGCCCCGCTGCTGCAGCAGGCCCGTTGCCTGCTGGATCTGGCAGAACCTCTGCAGGCCCGGCAGGTGCTGGAAAAAATCCAGAGTCGGCCGCCGCAGGACCTGCAGCACAGCTTCAATCTCGTATGCGAGCCTGAGCGAGGGTTGCCGCTGGAAGCTGAGCTGGGCCGTGCCGAAGCCGCGCTCGGTCACACTCAGCAGGCAGTGGACTGGTTCAATAAGGTGCTTGACCGCGACCCTCGGAATCCCGCCATTCGCTACGAACGGGCCATCTGCCTGCAGGTACTTGGCCAGACGCAGGTGGCAGATGCCGAACTGGAGTCCGTCCGGCAGTCCCGCGAACGCCTGAGTGAGATTGACAGGCTGGCGGATGTCATTCGCGAACGGCCTGAACTGCCACACGTGGCCGAACGCTGTCGGATTGGTGAACTTTTCCTGTTGTATGATGATGCGCGCCGCGGCGAATTCTGGCTGAAAGACGCACTCAATCATGACCCACAGTACCAGCCGGCTCACAGACTGCTGACGGACTACTATGACGGCCTCGCAAAGGAAGACACAGCCTGGAAAATACTGGCCGATCAGCATCGAGCAGCCCTCGCTCCACCCTGATCTGTGATTGCCGATTCCTGCAGTTTCGCCGGAACGACCGCCGATTACAGGGACTCCAGCACAGTTTCCTGATACGCTTTGCCCCGTATACACCGTTTCGCTCCTCCCCCACCAGAAGGACTCCGCCATGATCAGTTCCCGTACTGTGTCCGGTTCCCTCAATCGCCGCCAGGCACTCCGCAGCGCTGCCTTCGGCGCTGCCGCCATCTGCCTGCCCTCGACACTGCGCGCTGCCGGCTACCGTTCGCCCAATGACCGCCCGGTGTTTGCCACCATCGGGCTGCGAAACCAGGGTATCACCATCACCAGCAAATCCATCCAGTTTGCCGATTTCGCCGCCCTCGCAGATGTTGATTCCAATGTCCTCGAAGCCAACCTGCAGGGACTCGAAAAAGCCCAGAAGAAACGCCCGGACGGTTACAGCGATTACCGGAAGATCCTCGACCGCAGCGACATCGATGCCGTGATGATTGCCACACCCGATCACTGGCACACAAAGATCGCCGTCGAAGCCATGCTGGCAGGGAAGGACGTCTACTGTGAAAAACCACTGACCCTGACAATTGCTGAAGGCAGGCTGATCGAAAAGGTGGTGCAGCAGACCGGTCGAGTCTTTCAGGTTGGAACGATGCAGCGCACTGAAAGCGATCAGCGATTCCTGCAGGCGGTCGCCCTCGTGAAGCACGGGCGCATCGGCACCGTCAAACGCATCACCTGCGGCATTAACGGCATGGAACCGTCACCCGTCATCCCGGAAGCCCCTGTGCCAGCCGGACTGGACTGGGACTTCTGGCTCGGCCCCGCCGCACAGGTCCCCTACCGCGCACTGCCCGAACTGCGACAGGGTTACGGTGGCGGTGTCCCGCTGTTCAGCAACTGCCACTATTCGTTCCGCAACTGGCACGAATACTCCGGCGGCAAACTCACGGACTGGGGTGCCCACCACGTGGACATCGCCTGCTGGGCGATTGGTGCCACCGACACCGGTCCGTCAAAGATCACTCCCGTCAGGTACAAACTGCCGGTTGAATACAAAGATGGAAATCCACAGGTGGCCGATCAGTACAACGCTGCGACTGAGTTCCTGATCCGGGCCGAAATGCCCAACAATGTCGAACTGCTGATCACCAGCGAAGGCGACAACGGCATTCTGTTCGAGGGAACCAGCGGACGCTTCTTCGTAAATCGCGGCAAGATCACCGGAGCTCCGGTGGAAGAACTGAAAACAAAACCACTGCCGGAAAATGCCATCGAAGAAGTCTATGGTGGCAAAGTCAGTGCCAACCATACCGCCAACTTCATCGAAGCCATGCAGTCGCGCAAGCAGCCAATTTCTGACGTCTGGTCTCATAACCGGATGCTGGAAATCTGCCATCTGTCCAACATCGCCATGCGACTGGGACGCGAGCTGCGCTGGGATCCGCAGACTCGCGATATCATCGGCGATGCTCAGGCCAGTGCCTTCCTGTCCCGGGAAAGCCGCAAAGGTTATGAAATCCGCATGTGATCACGCCGGCTGGTGCCGACGACCACTGTTTCTGACAGCCCTGCTGCTGGTGGCCGCAACAGCCGCCGGAGCGGGGCTGCTTTTCGCCTGGCGGGCTGCTCCGCAGCACTGGCCGCGGCAGCCGCTGCAGCACGCTCCCACCGCACGCACGGTGCGTCCCGCTGACTGGGCTGAACTGACGCTGGCCGGTGGACCCGGCGGAAATGACTGGGTGCTGCTGCCGGATCAGCCTCAGCAGCCACCGTTTCAATCCCCGTTCACCGCCGCTCAGCGGGGCTTCCTCGCACCACAGGACTGTGTCGAATGTCATGCCGACTACTGCGACACATTCCAGCACACATCCCATGCCCGCACCTCCAGTCTGCCATCCACCGACACCATCCTCGGCAGCCTGCAGCCCGGCCACAATGTGCTTACCACCGCTCGCCCTGAACTGCAGTTCCGCATGCACGCACAGAATGGCAGCATCGTGCAGACTGTCGAACTGCAGTACCCGCCGCTCCGCACTGTATTCACCGGCAGCTTCCCCATCGATCTGGTATTCGGTTCCGGCAACCACGGACAAAGCTACCTCTGGTGGAACAATGACCGTCTTTACCAGGCACATGTCAGCTACCTCAGCGAAGGCGATGCCTGGGTCAACAGCCCCGGTCCCTACTATGACGGCACCGTCGACTTCTCCAGGCCCGTCCCGCTGCGCTGCATGGAGTGCCATGTCACATGGATCGGAGCCGACCCACAGGAGATGAACCGCTTCGATCGACAGACGCTGATCCCCGGAGTCACCTGTGTGCGGTGCCACGGACCGGCTCATGAGCACGTGGCATTTCACCGGCAGCACCCCGAGGAAACCCGGGGAAAACGCATCGTCAATCCCGCCGCACTCAGTATCGAGAGACAGAACGAAATCTGTGCTCAGTGTCACTCCGCCGGCGAAGAACACTCGTCACTTTTCAGCTATCGCCCCGGCGAACCCCTGCAGCAATGGCTGCAGCCTGATCTTTCCGCATCCGCCGAAAGCAATGCAGATCCGCACTCAGCCAACCAGTTGGCACGACTCATGCAAAGCCCCTGTTTTCAGCAGAGTGGCGGCTTCGCATGCACCCTCTGCCATGACCCGCACCAGAATCAATCGGGCTCCGCAACCTACGCCCGGCACTGCCGCAGTTGTCATCAGCAGAATTCCTGCCCGGAAGTGCAGCACCCCGATACCGGATCGCTCGCCGAAACTCGCTGTGTGGTCTGCCACATGCCCGCACGCCGCGATGCTCAGGTCGCCATGCAGACTCGCCACGGCAATATCGAAGCCCTGCTCCGCGATCACCAGATCGGAATCTGGCCCGCAACCGCCACTGCCGAACGCGCGAAACTGGCAGACACGCTGCGGCAGGCCCTGCAGCCACAGAACAACCCACAGCACAGCCCCGGGGCTCAGGAAGGAACCGCACCATGAAGCACCTCACCCTGCAAATCAGCCTGCTCACGGCACTCGTCGGCTGCACCGGTGGCAGCACACAGCCTGCTGCCAACTCCACCGACCAAACGCCCGGCAGCCATGCCGCAGCACAGCCGGCCCCCTCCGCAACTGCCAGCTCCCAGCCCACAGAAAAACCGCCAATACAGGGCACCGGTCGCACGCCGTTTTTCCGCTTCTCCTCGAAACTGGCAGAGTCCGGTATCGACTTTGTCCAGGTCAGCGGCAACTCGCCCGACAAACCCTTCCCCGCTGCCAACGGAACCGGCTGCGGGATTCTTGACGTCGAGGCTGATGGACGACCGGACGTGTACTTCGCCTGCGGAGCAAAGTTTCCGCTGCGTCCCAATGCGCCCGGACCACGCGATCGCCTGTACCGCAATCAGGGTGCATGGCACTTTCAGGATATCACCACGCTCGCCGGAATCGGACTCCCCGGATACTCCTGCGGTGTCGCCGTCGGGGACCTCAACAGCGATGGCTTCGACGATGTCTGCGTGACCCGCTACGCCACCATCCTGTGCTGGATCAGTCAGGGTGATGGCACCTATCTGGAACAGGCCGCTGACCTCGGAATCAACAGCACGGACTGGGGCACCAGCGCTGCCATTGCCGACCTCAACGATGATGGACTCGCCGATATCTACGTCTGCAACTACGGGCTGTGGACATGGGACAACAGCGCGTTCTGCGGTGACCCCGTGCGGAACATCCGCATGTTCTGCAGCCCCACACACGTCCCCCCACAACCACACATCCTGTACAGGAATTCCGGCAGCGGCTTCATCGATGCCTCGGAAGAATCAGGGATTCGAGTCCGCCAGGGACGCGGACAGGGCGTCCTGATTGCAGACATCGACGCTGATTCGCAACCCGACATCTACGTGGCCAACGACATTCACCCGAACTTCCTGTTTGTGCGCGAAGGCACCGCGTTCACCGAAATCGGTGAAATCTCCGGCACCGCCTTCGACCACCTCGGACAGGCTCAGGCCGGAATGGGGCTGGCCATCGCGGATGTCGATCGCAGCGGAACGCTCGACCTGTTCGTCACCAACTACCAGAACGAACACAACGCCCTCTACTCCAACCTCGGCAAACGCGCCTTTCTGGAAATGGGACTCAGCGTGGTTCCGGAAGGATCCCTGCCATGGGTCGGCTGGGGCACGTCACTGACCGATTTCGATCTGGATGGCTGGCCCGATCTGATCGTCACAAACGGCCACACCGACGACACCCTCGCTCAGCTCGGCAAGGAAGGTGATTACGCTCAGCCCGCCGGGCTCTGGAAAAATCAGTCCGGCAGTTTTGTGCTGGCCGGACCAGCCGGAGAATACTTCCTGACTCCCCATGTCGGACGCGGTCTTGCCACCGCCGATTTCGATCAGGATGGCGATACCGACGTGGTGATCTGCCACCAGGATGCCGCCCCCGCCCTGCTCTGCAATGACACCCCCACAGCCGCGCTGCTGGCAAAGACCCTGTCACTTCGCCTGATCGGCAGCCACAGCCACCGCGGTGCCCTGCCCGCAACACTGCAACTGCAGACAACACCACCGCAAACCTTCGTTCTGCATGCCGGCGGCAGCTATCAGTCGTCGTCGCAGCCGCTGGCCACCATGGTGCTGGAAGATACAACCGCCGAAAAAATGCCCCCCCTGCAGATTCACTGGCCCGATGGCAGTGAAACAACCGTCGACGGATTGTTTCCCGGGGAAACTTATACTATCGTTCAAACTGCTGACGGGACTCAGGAACCACGACTCTACCTGCAACCCTGATCCCACGTAAATCCTCCACCCTGTTTTCCGGGAATGCCACGGTGTCCGAAAACGCTGGTTCCAGCACT
>CAITYU010000228.1 GCA_903896675.1 uncultured Planctomycetaceae bacterium | reverse complement strand
GGTTGTTTTGGGGGTGTCGTGACCCGGTGCTTACGCACCTGGCTCTTCTGAAACCGGCCCTTCAGGCCTTGGGGGCCGTTGCGGCGGGTGTTTGGTTTGTGCCGTGCGTGTGTTTGCGGTTCGGGCCTGAAGGGCTGTTTTCCGGTATTTCTGGGCGCAGCCCTGGAAATGCCCCCTTTTGCTGCGGTGATGGCTCACCGGAGCATGCCGCGCTCCGCCCCGAAGTTGGCCAACGGCCACGCACAATGTAGCCTAGGGCTTCGCCCGAGGGACTCGGGGCAGAGGACCCGCATCTGTTCCTGAATTCACAGCCCATGCATTCGCCGATCACGATTGGCGGATTAGAGCGGTTTCAATTTGCAGGCCGAGAAGTCTGAATTCCGTGGGATGCAGCGGCGGAAAGGCATCGCAGACACCCAATTTTATGGGTCACGACAAGGGCTAAAGCCGAGGCTACGGTTTGTTTTTGCCGGGGGACTCGGCAGAATGCCGGGTGGTCGCAGAGGAGATGCTTGAGTCGGGTAGACGATTGGTTCGTGATGGGCTGGTGGGCATGGCGGTGGAGTGTGGCAGAAGTGCGAGTGCGCGGTGGTGTCAAGCCGTCTTGTGCGGTTGGCTGCTGGTACTGGCGGGCTGTGGTGATGGCACTGGCGCTGGTACTGGCAGCGCAGCATCTTCGCAGCAGCGCGCGGTGGTGGCTGACATGTCGTGGCTGCAGGTGGAGTCCCGGGGGGCCAATTCCACCGTGCGAGTGGCGATGTGGGATGGTGACCCGCTGATCAATCAGTATATGTCGGGCTGGGTCGCTCAGCGGATGCAGCAGCAGTCTGGTGTCACGCTGGAATTTGTGCCGCTGCATGGGCAGCAACTGGTGAATCGACTGCTGGTGGACGTGGAGTCGGGGCGTCAGGCGGGTGAGCTGGATGTGGTGTGGATCAACGGTGAGACGTTTTTTCAATTGCGGCAGATGCAGGCTTTGTGGGGCCCGTTTGTGGAGCGGCTGCCGAATGCGGCGCTGCTGCATCTTGCAGATGATCAGATTCGGCTGGATTTTCAGCAGCCGATCGACGGTTATGAGTGTCCGTGGGGTACCGTGCAGCAGGCTCTGATCTATCACGCTGATCGCGTGAAGACGCCTCCGGGGACCCTGTCTGAGCTGACCGACTGGATCCGGCAGCATCCGGGACGGTTTACGTTTGATGTGGGTTTCACGGGACTGACGTTTCTGAAGGCCGTGCTGTTGCAGTTTGCCGAGGATCCGGCGGATTTTGCGGGGCCATACAATGACGCGTCGTATCGGCGGGCGGCGGACCGGTTGTGGGCGTGGGTGCGTGACGTGCGGCCGCATTTGTGGCGTGGTGGCCAGACATTTCCGCAGGATGTGGCCCAGTTGCATGCTCTGCTGCTGTCCGGCGAAGTGGATTTTTCCATGAGCAATAATGATGGTGAGGTGGACAACAAGGTGCGGGAGGGGATTCTGCCGGACTCTGCGCGGGGGTATGTGCCGCAGTTCGGCAGTCTTCGGAATACGCACTATCTGGGGATTCCGAAGAATTCGACAAATCATGCCGGCGCGTTGCTGCTGATCAATTTTCTGATCAGCGTGGAGGCTCAGGCAGAAAAGCTGCGAAGCGAAGTGTGGGGTGATGGGACGGTGCTGGACACGGCCCGCATGGCTGCTCCATGGGATGCTCGATTTGCCGCTGCCGACCAGCGCATGCGTGTGCCGTCTCGAGCGGAGCTTCGCCGGCGTGCTCTGGCGGAGCCTGCGGCTGAGGTGATGCTGCGTCTGCATCAGGAGCTGCGGAGTGAGATTCTGGATGGCAGTGCGTCTGCAGCGGGGCAGCCATGAGGGCTGAACGCATCGTGGCAGTGGTGTTGCTGGTGCTGTTGGTGCTGCTGCCGGCTGCGTGGATGGTGGGCTATGCCGGGTTCTACAGTGTGGGTCTGCTGGGTCTGCTGCGAACAGGTCTGACGGCGAGGTGGTGGTGGCAGGCGTGCCTCGGCAGCCTGCTGTGGCCCAGTCTGTTACTGAGTCTGACGACTGCCGTGCTGACAACTGTGCTGTGTCTTGTGACCGGGATGCTGTTGTGCGTGGCGGCGGACCACTGGCGAGTGGAACGGGGAGTTGGCCTGCTGTTGACTCTGGGGGCTGCCCTGCCCGTTTCGGCGGTGGCCTTCGTGGTGCTGCAGATGTGCAGTCGCGGGGGTCTGCTGGCGCGTGGTCTGGTGGCACTGTGGCCTGGATTTCAGCAGAGTGATTTTCCGGTGCTGGTGAATGACGGCTGGAGTGTGGGCATTGTGCTGGCGGGCTGTGTGACGGGTGTTCCACTGACTGGTTTATTTCTGCTGAGTGTCTGGCGTGCGGCGGGAATAGGTCGCTATGTGGAACTTGCGGAGCGGCTGGGGGCGGGGGCATGGCGTGCGCGAATTGATGTGGGGGTGCCGATGCTGTGGCGTCGAGCAAGACTGCTGGCGTTTCTGCTGTTCGTCTGGAACTTTTCGGCGTGGGAGGCGCCGCTGCTGCTGGGCCGGCAGTCGCCCCGGCTGATGTCCGTGCTGATTCAGCAGAGTTCAGGTCAATATTCGCTGCAGGACCGGCCACTCAGTTTTGTGTTCGCAACAGTTTATTTCGCCGTTCTGGCTGGTTTGCTGCTGTGGCTGCCGCGCGCTGCGACCGGCGCGACCAGTGAGCGGAAAAGTGCTGATGCAGGGGGTGCGGCATGAATTCTGCGGGCCGTGCAGCGGGTGGTGTCGTTGGAAGATCTGTGCTGCTGCTGAATGTGGCCGTGCTGTGCGTGCTGCCGTATGTGGTGCTGGTGTGGTTGTCGTGTGGCAGTGGCTGGGAATGGCCACGTCTGGTGCCATTGCGGGTAGACGGGGTGGCGTGGCAGCGGGCATTCAGCGGCAGCAACGGTCGTGCAGCGCTGCAGGGGGCTGGTTTGAGTCTGGCCGTGGCGGTGTGTTCGACGGTGTGGGGTCTGCTGATCAGCCGCTGCTGGTCAGAAACCGGCAGCGGTCGGGTGCGTGGTCTGCTGTATCTGCCGCTGCTGACATCTCCGGCGATCGCCGCCGGCTGTCTGTTCGACCTGATGGCTCGTATCCACGTGGCCGGTTCGTGGCTGGGAGTGTTTCTGGTGCAGAGTGTGTATGGGACATCATTTGCGGCGGTGTTGTTTGCCGGGGTGCGGGAACCGGGCAGTTGGCGTCGGGAGCAACTGGTCAGAACTCTGGGGGGCGGCGATGTGGCTGTGTGGCGGCATGTGGTGCTGCCTGACTCGCGAGGTCTGTTGCCGCTGTGTCTGTTCCAGACGGCTTTAATGTCGTGGCTGGATTATGGTTTGACGACGGTGGTTGGGGGCGGGCGCGTGCAGACTCTGACGATGCGTTTATTTTCCCAGATCCGTGAGGGCGGTGTGTCTCAGGCGGCGGCCTCTTCGCTGCTGCTGACGGTGCCGGCGCTGGTGGCCTTGCTGTTGCTGCGCTGGCGTGATGGGTGGGCGGTGATGACCACCGGTGGGCCGGGGCTGATGGGCGGATTGCAGCGTGGACGGGAGCGTAAGCCGTGAGTGGAACCACCGAAGAGCGGGCAGGTGCACTGCAGGTGCAGGGCCTGAGCATTCAACTGGGCGGGCGTCCGGTACTGCGGGATGTCAATCTGAGGCTGGCTGAAGCGGAAACGCTGGTCGTGTTGGGCAGTTCGGGTTGCGGCAAGTCCACATTACTGAAGTGCGTAGCGGGGATGTTGCGGCCCGATGCGGGAACCGTGGAAGTGTCGGGAAGTGGGACAGGTCCGGTTTCCCTGTATCTGGATCAGGAGCCATTACTGTTCGAGCATCTGAGTGTGTTTGAGAATGCGGCATTTGCGCTGCGGATGCGAGGGGTTCGTGAGGCGGAGGTTCAGCGGGACGCAGGAGAGCTGCTGGAACTGACGGGACTGCAGTCCGAGTTGCGAAAGTCTGTGTGGCAGTTGAGTGGTGGTCAGAAGCAGCGACTGGCTTTTGTCCGAGCGTTACTGGCTCGCCCGCGTCTGCTGTTGATGGACGAACCCTTCGCTGCCCTGGATGCCCAGACCAGGGCTCGGATGCAGTCGATCTTTCGCAGTCTGGCGGGGAAATTCCGGATGACGACGATCTTTGTGACTCACGACGTCCGGGAATCGCTGAGCGTGGGAACGGTATTTGGACGTCTGGTGGACGGCGGTTTCCGGGGCTATGTCGATCGGCGGGAGTTTGCAGGGGATCCCGAGACGGGGGTGCGGGAGGAGTGGGAGTTCTGGGAGGCGATACGACATGGGACAGGGGGAGGGTAGTGGTCAGTTCTCAGTTCTCAGTTCTCAGTTCTCAGTTCTCAGTTCTCAGTTTTCGGTTTTCAGTTTTCGGTTTTCGGTTTTCGGTTTTCGGTTTTCGGTTTTCGGTT
>CAITYU010000227.1 GCA_903896675.1 uncultured Planctomycetaceae bacterium | reverse complement strand
GGGCGGTTTTCAGTTTTCAGTGGTCAGTGGTCAGTGGTCAGTGGTCAGTGGTTGGTGGTTGGTGGTTGGTGGAGTTTGTTTGGGGGGTGTGTGTTATGTGTGGTAGCGGGTGGCTGGGCAGTTGTGTTTTGTGTGTGTTGGTGTGGCTGAGCGGGTGTGGGTTGAGTGTGGGTGTGGTGTGTGGGGGGGATCGTCCGAATATTTTGTGGATCAGTTGTGAGGACATCAGTCCTTTGCTGGGGTGTTATGGCGCTGCTGGGGCTCGGACACCGCGTCTGGACCGTTTCGCGTCGGAGGGTGTGTTGTGGACGCGGGCATTTTCGTGTCATGGCGTGTGTGCTCCGAGTCGCACTGGGATCATCACGGCGCGTCACCCGATCTCGCTGGGGGCGAATCACATGCGTTCGCGGGTGGAGTTGCCGGCGGGTGTGCGATTATTTCCGGAGCTGCTGCGTGAGGCGGGGTATTACTGCACGAACAACAGCAAGACGGACTACAATGTGGTGCGGGATCTGAAGCGGGTGTGGGATGATTCCTCGGGGAAGGCGCACTGGCGAAACCGTCGTGATTCTGATCAGCCATTTTTTGCGGTGTTCAATCTCACGATGACTCACGAGAGCAAGGTGTGGCCGGAGGGCTGGCGGGACGTGGTGCGGGGGTTGGAGCCGGGGGCATTGCGGAGTGCTGCTGACGTCGTGGTGCCGCCGTTGTATCCGGACACGGAGCGGGTGCGTGGGGATTTTGCGAGGTTGACGGATCTGATTGCGGTGATGGATGGTGAGGCGGGTCGACTGCTGGACGAGCTGGAGTCGGCGGGTCTGGCTGATGAGACGATTGTGATGTTCTGGTCGGACCATGGGAACGGTCTGCCGCGTGCGAAGCGGTGGATTTATGACAGTGGGGTGCGTGTACCGTTGATTGTGCGGGTTCCGGAGAAGTATCGGGAGTGGGCCGGAGCGGGAGTGGCGGGCAGTTGTGACGAGCGGCTGGTGTCGCTGCTGGATCTGGGTCCGACGGTGTTGTCGCTGGCGGGAGTGGGAATTCCGGAGGGTCTGGCGGGTGTACCGTTGCTGGGTCCGGGTCGCAGTGCTGGTGTGCGTCGTTATGTGCACGGAGCGCGGGACCGTCTGGACGAGCGTCAGGATCTGGTGCGAGCGGTGCGGAGTGAGCGATATCGGTATGTGCGTAATCTGATGCCCTGGTATCCGGCGTTGCAGGAGGTTTCGTATGGTGAGCGGAATGAGACGTTGCGGGAGTGGCGTCGGCTGGCGGCGGCGGGTGAGCTGTCAGAGGTTCAGGGTCAGTGGCTGCGACCGCGGCGTGCGGAGGAGTTGTATGATCTGGAGCGTGATCCGTGGGAGTTGGTGAATCGGGTGGACGATCCGGAGTTAGCGGGGGTATTGGAGGAGTTGCGTGGGGAGTGTGATCGCTGGCAGTCAGCGGAGCCGGACGTGCAGTTGTTGCCTGAGGCTTTGCTGGAGCGTGAGGCGGCTTCTGCGGGGATTCCGCGGGGTTTGTTATTTGGGGGTGAGTTGGGTCGGGAGCGTCTGCAGCGGGTCCTGCGGGCTGCTCAGGCGGCAGCGCGTGGCGAGGGCATTGGTGTGGCAGCGTGGGCGGGTGAGTTGGACGTGGCGGTGAGATGGTGGCGTCTGGAGGGAATCTGGCGGCGAATCTCGGTGGGTGTTCAGGTGTCGGCTGGTGATCTGGAATTGCTGCGTGCCGGGGCGCGGGATGAGGACCCGGTGGTCCGGTTGTCGGCTGCTGGTGGTTTGGCGCGTGCGGGGGAGGTGCAGTTGGCGGCGGACATTTGTCGGGGCGTGCTGGGGGTTGCCGGTGACGATGAAATTCTGCTTACGGCGGTGATGCGTGTGGTGGATGAGGCAGGCGGGGGATTGTTTGCGGCAATGCGTGGGGATTTGTCTGAGCGGCGCGGTGGTGAGTATTTTGACCGATTGTTTCAGCATTCCGATCGCTGAGAACGGGAAAAGTCAGTTCCCACGATCAAGACGTGTTCGGCGTGGTTGCGATTGCCCCCTGCCAGCCTATAATGACCACGGAAGATCCCGTAGACTCGGTCTGTCCCGTAGTGACGCGGGCGTCGATTGAACTTGTTTTGCTGCGAAATGCGGGCAGCAGGGCGGCTTCGGAGAGCGAATCAGATGTTCATGTGGTTTCGGAATGTCTGGATGTCAGTGGCGACGGTGCTGCAGGGCATGTACGTCACATTGCTGACGATGTACAAGACATATCAGCGACGCACGTTTACTGAGGTTTACGAGTATCCGGAAGTGCCGGTGAAAGTGAAATCTCGTTATCGTGGTTTTCACCGTTTTGATTTGACGACCTGCATTGGGTGTGAGAAGTGTGCGGTTGCCTGTCCGGTGGACTGCATCTACATCGACAAAGAGAAGAGCCCGGTTGGCAAGGGTTTTCGGATCAATGGTTTTACGATTGATTACACGAAGTGCATGTTTTGTGCGTTGTGTGTCGAGCCGTGTCCGGTGGACTGCATTTTCATGGGTTCCAATTACGACCTCAGTTGCTACAGTCGTGACGGGTGTATTGTGGACTATGCGAAGTTGCCGTTGCAGATTTCGTGGGGTCAGGCGACTTTGAATCCTGCGGTGGTTGCGGAATCGAAGGTTCTGCATCAGCCGGTGTGGGTGAAGGGTGAGGCCAGTCCGTTTGAATTTGCGGGTGCGGAGCATTGAGCAGTGCTGTTGTGTGTGGGCGGTTTGATTGGGAATTACGGACTCTGGAACGGGAAGCGAACATGCTGAGTTTACAGGACGTGAATGCTCGACTTCCGCTGGTGCGCAGCATTGTTCGTGATGTGATGGGGTTGCATCGTGATCTGAGTGAGCGTCGGCTGCGACTGAGTGAGTTGCGTGAGCGTTATCCGGCTCCGCGTGCTCAGCAGGGTGGTCGGTCTTCCGGCAGTGCTGCTCCTGTGGGCTCAGTGGGTGTTGGTGGCCGGGTTGGTCCGGCGGTGTACGAGCAGGAGGTCGTGCAGATGGAATCTGAGCTGTCGCGGGACGAGACTCGGATGGCCGAGTATGCTCGCGAGTTATCCCGCATTGGTGGCAGCCTGGCTGATGCCAGTTTGGGTCAGGTGGACTTCGAGGGGCAATTGGCGGGCGAGCAGGTGGTGTTGAGCTGGCAGTTTGACGAGCCTGAGGTGATGTATTGTCGTGCTGGATTGCGGCAGGGTGGCGAGCGTCGTCTGTTGATGCAGGTGTCTGGTGCGGGCGAACTGGGAGCGGGTGGTGTATCGGAGTTTGGCCAATCCTGCTGAGTCCGCGTGGGTGTCAGCTATCGGTGTTTGCCGGCTGCGTTTTGGGTGAAGGGTTTTGGAATGTTTGACCTGGTCGGCCATTTTCTGATCTTCGGCGGTCTGGCAACGGCATTTCTGATGGGTCCGTTGATTCTGGGGCGTTTGCTGCGTCCGAATCTGCCGACTCCGGAGAAGGATGCGATTTACGAGTGTGGTGAGCCGGCGATTGGTTCCAGCTACATTCAATTTGACCTGCGTTTCTACGTGGTGGCGTTGTTGTTCATCATTTTTGACGTGGAAGTGGCGTTTTTCTTCCCGTGGGCTTCGGTGTACGGCAGTGCGATGCAGTTGGCGGATTCGCGTCTGGACGAGGCATCCCGGCAGGTGCTGAGTGGTCGGTTATTGAGTCTTTCGCCCGATGCTGTGACTCCGGCCCAGACCATTTCTGCAGAGGCGGCATTGCAGTTGGGCTGGCTGGGGCTGGCTGACATTCTGGTGTTTTTCTGTGTGCTGCTGGTGGGCTTTGCGTATGTGTGGAAGCGGGGCGATCTGGACTGGATTCGGGCCCTTGCAAAGAAGAGTGCTCAGGCGGCCGATCAATCGGCTGTGCAGGC
>CAITYU010000226.1 GCA_903896675.1 uncultured Planctomycetaceae bacterium | reverse complement strand
GTGGCACCCATGAGGAATCGGTCAACTTCGCGTGCCGCTCCGCGGCCTTCGTTGATGGCCCAGACCACAAGGCTTTGTCCGCGCCGACAGTCGCCGGCGACAAACACCTTCTCGTTGCTGGTCCGATACTTCTCGTGCTCACCCTCGTACCAACTCATGCCACCCCGAGCCTCGCGGGTTTTTACGCCCAGTTGGTCAGCCACCGGGTGCTCAGGGCCGAGGAAACCGAGTGCCAGAAATACGAGATCCGCCGGATATTCGCGTTCTGTACCCGGAATCGGAACAAACGGAGGACCGCCTTCGGTCATCGTCTGCCAGTCCACATCGATGGTCTTCACCGCTTTCACATGGCCGTGCCCATCATCCACGAACTCGACTGTCTGCACACAGAATTCGCGAGGATCCTCACCGAATTTTGCTGCGGCCTCCTCATGGCCGTAATCCACCCGGAACACACGCGGCCACTGCGGCCACGGATTGTTCGACGAACGCTGCATCGGGGGCTGCTCGACAATCTCAAAATTCACCAGCGAACGGCAGCCATGACGCATCGATGTGCCAAGACAGTCGTTGCCCGTGTCACCACCGCCGATGACCACGACATGCTTGTCTTTGGCACTGATGTGCCGACCGTCACGCAGACCGCTGTCCAGCAGGCTGCGAGTATTCGGGCGGAGAAAGTCCATGGCAAAGTGCACACCCTGCAACTGACGGCCGGGTACCGGAAGGTCACGCGGTCGAGTCGAACCGGTCGCCAGCACGACTGCATCGAAGTCTTCCAGCAGCTGACTGCCCGGCACGTCCGTACCCACAGACATGCCGGTGAAGAAGGTGATACCCTCCTGCTCCATGATCCGCACGCGGCGATCCACCACCTGCTTCTTGTCCAGCTTCATGTTGGGAATGCCGTACATCAGCAGTCCGCCCACGCGGTCATCGCGTTCGTAGACCGTGACAAAGTGACCGGCTTTGTTCAGTTGAGCGGCGGCCGCCAGACCGGCCGGGCCGGATCCAACCACCGCGACTTTTTTCCCCGTTCGCTGCTGCGGAGGCTCGGGGACCACCCAGCCCATTTCAAACCCGTGATCGATGATTGCACACTCGATGGTCTTGATCGCGACCGGAGGATCCGTGACACCAAGGCAGCAGGATCCCTCGCACGGAGCCGGGCAGACACGCCCGGTAAATTCCGGGAAGTTGTTGGTGCGGTGCAGCCGGTCCAGTGCTTCACGCCACCGCCCCTGGTAAACCAGATCGTTCCATTCGGGGATCAGGTTGTTGATGGGACAGCCCGATGCCATGTTGGCCATCATATCCCCGGTGTGGCAGAACGGCACGCCACAGTCCATACACCGCGCGCCCTGAATCTTCAGGTCCACTTCCGGAAGATGCTCGTGAAATTCCTTCCAGTCCAGAATCCGCAGCATTGGCTCACGGTCTGCCGGCACCTTGCGTGAAAACTCTTTGAAGCCCGTTGGCTTGCCCATCTCTCAACTGTCTCCGCTCGGAGCTGTGCTCCGAAAATATCCTGTCTGCAAAACTGATATGCCCGCGAGTCCCTGCCGCACTGTGTGCACGGCAAAGCCCGCCGGAATCATAAATGCAAACGGCGTTCACAATGAAGCATTCCCGGCAACTGGGAATGAAATCGGGGGATTTTCATGAATCAGAAAGCCGGCTGTTCCCGCAAACCGCCTGTTTTCCAGTCGCGTTTGCCGGAAAATTCGACACGCCTTGAATTCCTGGCACCGGCTGGCGGATAATTCACCTCTGCCAGTCCGTTTTTCAGTCGCGTCCCTTCACATTTCTCAGTAACGCACAGCGCATGACACTGCCACCCGGAAAGTCACTGCAGCCCTGGTTTCAGACTGTCGGTGATGTCGGTCCCGTCATTGACTGGTCCACACTGTTTGAAAAAGATCAGCCAGTCGAGATTGATATTGGTTCAGGTCGCGGCTTGTTTCTGCTGACCGCCGCTCTGCAGCACCCGGACCGCAATTTTGCCGGTCTGGAAATTGACTTCACCGAAGGACGACGGGCCGCAGAACGCCTGCTGAAACGCAGTCTGCCAAATGCCCGCGTGATCGGTGGCGATGCCAATCGCGTGCTGGCGGAGATGATTCCGCCTGCCAGCGTCGATTCAGCCCATGTCTATTTCCCCGACCCGTGGTGGAAAACTCGACATCACAAACGCCGCATCTTCAACCCGGCGTTCACCCAGCTGCTGGCGCGAGTGGTCAAACCCGGAGGCTTTGTGCACCACTGGACAGACGTTGCCGATTACTTCCAGATGGTCCGCGGCCTCATGGACGTGCATCCGGAATTTCTGACCTGCACCCCGCCCGCAGAACGCGACGCCAGCAATGACATGGATTACCAGACCAGCTTTGAACGCAAAAAGCGAAAACTGGGATTTCCTATCTACCGAGCCCTCTGGCAGAGACGTTGACAACCGCCGACTGCGGCAGGCACAGCAGGGCTTCCGCCATCAGGGCGACAATCATCAGCAGCAGAAAGGCACGCCACACTTCAGCCGCGAGTGAGTCGGCACTGCCCGCTGAATCACGAATCACCGTAAAATTCAGTCCGCTGAGCGTCTGCTGCAACTCCTCCTCCCGCAGTCGATCAATATCGTCCTCCTGCAGCGGTCGATTCAATGCCAGCAACCGGTCCTCAGACTGCCACACTCCGGGAACCAGTGGGCGATTGACCGACAGCACCGGTGCAGCCTCTGCATCGAGCGCCACCCAGTCGGCAGCGGCTGCCGATTCGGGCACACCGCAATTGTACTGGCGCGCATTTCCCTGGCCCTGCAGTCCCGCAGCCAGAGCCCGCTGCACCAGCACGTAAAACACAATCCCGTTGCTGGCAAATCCTGAATGCTGAGGTCCCGGCAGCGTGGCACAGAACCAGACACTGCCGGAATCCACCTGCGCCCTGACAAGCAGTGGCAACCCGTTTCCCAGACCCGCCAGCTCTGCCGCAGGCTCACCCGCGATCCCGCAAACCTGAAACACCGGAATCTGCCCCACCGGCAGCGGGGCACCGCTGCGAGTATTGGCGAGCAGGCCGGAGTCCGTTCGCCAGCCACTGATGGCGAATCGCTCACCCTGCTGAGGAGCCACCCAGCCGGACCAACTGAGCCCAAACGCCGTGGCCGATGACGGTGTCGGAGGCGGGAAGCAGATCAAAGCCCCACCACGACGCACCCACGACTGCAACTGCTGCAGAATGCCGCCTGAAGGTAACTCAGCCTGCCACAGAATCAGGGCGGTGGTCTGCCAATCAATCGTTTCAGCGGCCGAGACCGGTACGACCGCAGCCTCCGCCGCAACACCCCGCTCCGACGGAACTGCCGCCGCCAGTCGCAACAGCCGCGCTGACGATTCATCATCCGACACAATCACCGTTTTCTGCACCGGTGGTTCCGCATACACAAAGTTCCACACGTTGTCCTGCGGATTGCCATCCCGCGGCAGCTCCAGACGCCCCCAGCCGCGAATCGCTTCGCGATCCACCGGAATCGCATGGCCACTCAGGCCCGCTGAACCAGCTGACAACTCCACTTCAAACGTGGAACGCGCGCCGTTGATGACCAGAGACAGCGGAATCCTGCGAGTCTGCTGGGAAATGACTCCGGATGTCTGCTGTACGTCAATGTCCATCAGCAGTTCTGCGGCGACTTCCGTTTCACGTCGCTGCACCTGACTGACCCGCACCGCGAAATTCTCTGGTCCGTCATCACCATACAGCAACAGATACAGACGCAGACCCTGACGCTGAGACAACTGTTGACGAACGTCATTCCAGCGTCCACTGGTGGGCTGCCAGCCACTGCGCTGCAGATCTGAACAAACCCAGACGTCCGTCCGCCCCGCTTCACTGGTGGCGATGAATTCCGCGGCCGACTGCATGATCGATGACAGATCCGCAGCAGTCGCAGTGGTCGATGTTTCGGCCAGTTGTGCGAGGGATGTTGCATCCGTCAGATCCACTCGTCGCCCGGTCGCCGTATCAAACAGTACAGTTCTGGAATTGCGGCCCAGATCGCGGAACAACCCGGAGACTTTCTGCAGAGCTGTGTCGCGACGCGACAGACCACTTTGCGGATCCTGCAGCTCCATGCTGGCAGAACGGTCGAGAATAATCACTGTGAGTTCCGGAGGCCCGCCACCAGCCAGCCCCAGCCAGCCACCCGACATGGGGCGACTGAGCGCCATCAGCAGTCCGGCAATGGCCAGCATGCGAGCAATCAGGATCAGAACGTAACGCAGGCGAGCCATTCCCCGGACCATGCGTTTTGCCCGCAGCAAAAACATGGTCGCCGCCCACTGCACCGTTTTGTGTCGATTCTGATTGATCAGATGGATCACAATTGGCAGCAGAATCAGCGGCAGGGCATACAGGATGGAAGACTGCAGAAAGGTCATGGATCAGGAACCCGCGGCGAGGGCTGGCAAACGGCCTGCGACAGGGACAGAGAATATCGGTCGGTGACCGGGAAGTACAGCGTTTTATCAACGGGGCTGGGGGCTTTTTTTCACCACGGCAGAACACGGAAGAACGCGGAAAAGGTTTTCGGTTTTCGGTTTTCGGTTTTCAGTTTTCAGTTTTCAGGTGGCAGGTGGCAGGTGGCAGTGGTCGGATTTCGGAGAAGATTCATTCGCAGCAGGAAATCTTGTTGCGAAGGGCAGTGTGACTGCCGACGCGTACTCGATCGATGGTGACAGTCGGTGTTCCGCTGATCGCTGCATTCAGAATCGCGCAGGATGTGAGTCGGATTTGCAGACTCATTTTCGAGCACGGGTGCGATTGCTGTTGAGGGCATCAGTCACTCAGTGGTTGACGGTTGCCAGCTCTCTTTCAGAGGTCGCAGGTTCGGGCTGTCGACCGCCATGATCGGCACTGACACTGCCAGTAGCCTGCGGCAGCCGAACGGTGACCACCGTCCCGTGGCCGGGCTGGCTGGTCAGAGAAATTTCACCGTGGTGAGCCCTGATGATGCTTTGAGCAATCGACAGGCCAAGCCCGGCGCCGCCGCCGCTGCGAGACTCGTCGGCCCGGAAGAAACGATCGAAGACCCGCGGCAGATGTTCAGCCGAAATTCCTACACCATCGTCCGCAACCTCAACCACCGTGCGATTGCCGTCCGGACGACAGGACACGCGGATATGACCACCCGGCCGGGAATATTTAATGGCATTTTCAATCAGGTTGGAACAGACCATCCCCAGCCGGAACTCGTCGCCCCGAACCTCGCCACATTGTCCGGCGACCAGTTCGAGTGTCAGTCCGCGTTGTTCGGCCAGCACCTGCAGATGTTCAACCGTGTCCTGCAGAATGGCTGCCAGCGATATCGGCCGCAGCTGCCGCTGTACGGCACCGGCATCCGTGCGGGATAAATCCAGCAACTGATCCGCGAGGCGGCCCAGTCGCGACGCCTCGTCCACAATGATCTGCAGCGCCTGCTGGTATTCCAGCGGAGTCCGTACTCGCAGCAGTGCCAG
>CAITYU010000225.1 GCA_903896675.1 uncultured Planctomycetaceae bacterium | reverse complement strand
GGCATCAGGAAGATGGCTGCCATTCCAGCCTCCAGTCCGCCGTAAACCGTCAGAAATTCTGATCGGCCGGATCCGCCCACCAACTGGAAGCCCACAAGTTGTGACGTTTCGGCCGGAGAAACTGAACACCACCACGCCAGCCAGGCGTAAAGACCACCAACGGCCGCGAGAAAGATGCGAGCAAGCATGGAAAGCTCTGGGGTAGGGAGTTAGGGAGTTAGGGAGTTAGGGAGTTAGGGAGTTAGGGAGTTAGGGAGTTAGGGAGCGAAGAATAAAACACTGCCAACTGAACACTGAACACTGAACACTGAACACTGGCAACTGAACACTGGCAACTGGCAACTGGCAACCTAATCCGTTCCCCAGCGGCGGGTGAGCGAGTGTGGGATGCGGAGGTGGTCGCAGATGCGAGCGACGATGAAGTCGACGAGGTCGCCGATACCGGCTGGTTTCTGGTAGAGACCGGGCATGGCTGGCAGAACGGTGGCTCCTGCCCGACAGACTCGCACCATGTTCTCCAGCTGGATCAGTCCGAGCGGGGTTTCGCGGGGTACGAGTATGAGGGGTCGACGTTCCTTGAGGTGGACATCGGCGGCGCGCTGGATCAGGTTGGAAGAATTGCCGCCGGCGATGGATGAGAGTGTGCCCATGGAGCACGGGCAGATAATCATGCCATCGGTCAGGCTGGAGCCACTGGCGACGGGACTGGAGTAGTCGGCGGTGCCGTACTGGATCAGTTTGCCGGGGTTGGATTGATCGTGGCTGTGGTGTTGCAGGGGACGAAACTGCCATTGCTGGCTGGCATTGCCGGCGGTGGTTTCATGAATCAGGGTCTGCCATGCGGTGGCGGGTGCGGAGACGGACGGGAGATCGACATCCAGTTCCTGGGCAAAGACCTGGCGGGCAGCGCTGCTGACGACGAGATGCACGGTGCTGCGGGCCTCGAGCAGAACCTGCAGCAGTCGCACAGCGTACAGGGCTCCGGAGGCCCCGGTGATGGCCAGAACAACCTGTCGCGGCTGGTGTGAGTGACCGTCGGTGATGGTCATGGTGTCAGGGATCCTGGTTGGAAGTGCGGGATCGAACAGGCAGCCGAAAGACGACGACGAGGCCAATGAGAGCGGCGGTGGTGACAACCACTTCGAGCCATGTGGGCAGATTTCCGAAGTACAAACTGCACGAGACTCCGACGACCACGAACAAAATCGCCCACCAGCGTACGGCGGGGGTAATGGAGCGGTGTGTATTCCAGTGTTGCAGGTGCTGTCCGAACAATCGCGACTGCAGGAGGGCGGCGTGCAGTCTGGGGGATGAGCGAGCGAAGCAGGCGGCGGCCAGCAGCAGAAAGGGAGTGGTGGGCAGCCCCGGCAGGACCAGTCCGAATCCGGCCAGTGCGGTGAAAGCGAGGCCGGCGGCGATCAGGAGCGGGCGGCGGAGCGTCTGCCACGCGGCCGCGGGGGGAGTCTGGGAGATGTTCACATCCTGCCGACTTTCAGACGGGACCCGGGATTGCTGTGGGGGCACTGCTGGGCTTTCAGCGACGGTGGATCCGAGTGAATGTCCGCCGTTCGTGCGCTGTGTGGCACGACTGGCAGCGGCCAGACTGGGGAATTTTAGGGATGTTGGGTTTGTGGACAAGGTGACTTCGGACAGTTGGTTTGGTGGGGGGGGGAGGCGGACGGTCTGATCGTTCTTCCGTGAAAATCCGTGCCACACTAACGAAAAATCACCGTGATACCTTGAAGAATCCTTGCAATTACCGATTGACCTTGTTAGTGGGAATCGTAAACTCCGGGGCCGTCCCGGTTTACCGCCCGCTGGTTATTTTTCAGGATTCTCAGCAGATGTCTCGACAGGAACTGCCGCGTGAATCTCAGCGAGTGCTCGCAGCCGCCTTTCGGCTGGGTGAGACGGTGGAAGCGGCAGCAGTGATTTTGATTGCCGAGCGGTGTCTGGACTTTGCGAAGGTGAAGGCCGAGTCCGGGAAGCTGCGATTGATTGTGTCTTCGGACGACAACAAGGTGCTTGAGGCCGCCCGGCAGGACGACGTGGACGTGGTCAGTATCCAGCACGAACCGGAGACTCGGCATTTCCAGGTGTCGCAGGTGCTGCTGGAGGCGATCGCGGACGAGCTGGTGCAGACGGGCGACGTGGTGGTGGTGGTGTATTCGGCATTTGAAAAAGACAATTGTGATACGGTGACGGTGGTGCGTCTGGCCGAGCAGTTGTCGCGATTGACGTCACGGGACCTGCAGCGTCTGGAAACCAAGGTGCCCCTGGAGACTCTGCGGATTGTGGTGGATCTGGCGTGTGAGATTGGTCGGGAGGGCCGCGAGGGCAAGCCCGTGGGAACTTTGTTTGTCGTCGGCAATCATCGGAAGGTGATGGAGCAGTCGACGGAGCAGGTGCATGATCCTTTTCGCGGGTATCCGAAATCCGAGCGTTCCATCCGAAATCCTCGCGTCCGCGAAAGCATCAAAGAGCTGGCTCAGATTGACGGGGCATTTGTCATTTCGTCAGACGGGCTGGCGATCGCGGCTGGGCGCCATCTGCGGGGATCTGCTGAGGGCCTGACATTATCAAAAGGGCTGGGATCGCGTCACTGGGCCGCGGCGGAGATTTCGAAATCAACCGGTGCGATCGCCATCGCGGTCTCGCAGTCGACAGGTACAGTGCGGGTCTTTCAGGACGGTTTGATTGTGTTGCGCATTGAACCGATGCGGAATGCGATGAAGTGGCATGAAGTGACGACGGACGGACCGGAATAAGGCAGTGGTCAGTGGTCAGTGGTCAGTGGTCAGTGGTCAGTTTTCAGTGGGGTTCAGCCGTCCATCAGTGGTCGCAACTGGTCGAGGATCCGGGGGATGGCTGCAAACGGCGATTCGGACTCTTCGTATTCCAGTGCCACGAACCCGCGGTAACCGGCGTCGCGCAGAATCCTGACGATGCGGCCATAGTCGGCCGGCTGCTTTTTTCCATCGACACTGATTGAGGCTTTGATCTGGGCGTTGACGGCCCACGGAGCAATCTGCTGCAGGTCGGCGTAGGGATCCGCCGTCTGAAAGTTGCCACTGTCAAAGTTGACTCCGAAAAATTCTGATGGCTGTACCTGCTGAATAATTTTCAGCATCTGTGCGGGCGTGCTGGTGATGCCGCCATGGTTTTCCAGCGCCAGAAAGACTCCTTTTTCGCTCGCGTACTGCAGGCATTCATTGATGCCGGCTGCACAGCGGGCCACAGCGGCGTCTTCGGTGTCACCCGCCGGAACCTTCCCGGCAAAGATGCGGATCGCCGGAGCCTGCATAAGTGCCGCATAATCAATCCACTGCCGACACTCGGCCAATTGCTGCTGACGGGCTTCACCGTCCGGCAGACAGAAGTCATTGCCGATGGCGGTCCCCGAAATGCCCACGCCATTGCGGTGCGCCAGCGATCTGAGGGACATCAGATATGCCGGAGTAATCTGCGCGGGGAAGTAATAGCCGGTCAGTTCCGCTGCCCCCAGACCGTGCTCGGCACAGAACATGATCAACTTTTCCAGCGACATTTCGGCCTTCTGAATCTGTTCCGGTGTACCGCGGCGAGCCATCAGGCGGTTGAAGGAATATCCAGCGAGGCTGAGTTTCAGGTGCGAACCTTTGGTTCGCTGCGGAGGATCTGCAGCAGCGTTGAGGCTTGGGCAAACAGCCGTTGCGGCGGCAGCCGCGGTCATTCCGAAAAGTTGTCGCCGGCTGATCGTCATCACGGAAGCTCCTGAAAGACCAGAATTGGTTTATTTTCGCACAGCATACCGGGGCGGGGGCGAGCAGATCAAATGAACGGAGTGGTCAGGAGCCAGTGGTCAGGGGTCAGTGGTCAGTGGTCAGTTTTCGGTTTTCGGTTTTCGGGGGTTGGGGGTTGGGGGTTGGGGGTCAGGGGGTTGGGGGGGGGGTGTTGAGCGGGGTATGCGGCGGGCGACAACATGCTGGACTCGACCACCCACTCGGCAGACGATGATCACCGTTGGCGGTCCGTCACCGCGTGGCAGAGTGCGACGCAGTGCGTCCGCTTCAACTCGCACACGTCGGCACTTGATTTCATACTCGCTGCGCGGTGCACCGCGAAGGTGGGCCTTGAGTTCCCTGATGTTGCTGCCAAGTACCGCTTCCACTTCAAAGGCGGCCAGGAATCCCGTTTCCGGCAGTGTCTCCCCCGTCAGATACTCCTCTTCAGCATCCATCCGCAACAAGCTGTGCTGATCCGCGAGGACGTCAATCAGCCCGGCGCGCACAATCCCAGGATCCGGGTCAAACAGGTAGCGACCGAGCGACTGCGCTGTTCCCACCCACGCCGATAAGGGGTCGGCAGACAGAGTTTCGCGAGTTTCAAGGCAGGTGGCCGAGAACGCAGAGTTTCCGGACAGCTCGCCAAACCAGACGGTGGCTTCGCGACATTCCCCGTGCAGGCTGACCAGTTCGATTTCACAGCCGGGGAATTTCTGCTGAAAATTGCTGGCCGGGCTGATCTTGATGGCTCCGCCCCTGGCCCCGCCGACCAGCTGCTGCATCCAACTGAGATCCGGGAGATACTGTTCGAGCCGCTTGGTCGGGCGATCTCGCCCATCCCGCCGATCCGGATCGGCATGGACAAATGTGCCTGACCAGTCGCGTCCGCGCACGTCCTCGCATTGCGTCTGCAGGGGATGCGCGCCACCGAGGATTTCCTGATTCCACTTCGTTCTCAGCACCATGGACGGGGACAGATCAACGGCGGTGACCGGGGCCACGTGCGTCAGGGCAGCCGCATCCATACCAATACCACAGCACAGGTCAAACACGTGTTCGCAGCCGGCAAATCGGCGTGCCTTGTGGCTGGCAATTTCCCATGCCGTGGCCTGTTCCAGCCCGGTTCTGCTGAGCCACAGCCGTTCCGGCTGCGGCAGTTTTCCGACCGCGCGCTGGCGAGCTTCGTGCAGTGCAATGGCCGCGGGGACCAGCTGTTCGTCAAACTGCTGTCTCAGCCGCTTCTGATTGCGCAGCTCGGCCGGAGTGCACTGGCTGAGCAACTGCAGCAGTTCGGGCTGGCTGTGCAGCGCGAGCAGTTGCTGTACTTCGAAGGCTTCGGGGTCGGTCAGGGATTGCGGCAGTTCTGCAGAGGTCATGCGCCCGATTTCTTTTTCATGCGAACGATGCCGTCCCAGCCCGGCGGGGCTCGGCGATCGTGCTGAGTGATCAGCATGGAGAGGAAGTCCTGAGCACGGTCTTCGGCCGGCATTCTGTGCAGAAAACTCCACGCCTGTGACCAGCGACCTTCCATGAATGCCTGCAGTCCGGCTTCAAAGTCTGCCAGGTGCTGGTCGGTAAGCAGCGGAAAGCGTTCCACCGGAGGAACCAGTTCGCTGACAAACAGTGGTTTATCCAGCCCATAGGGCTGCACTTTCAGCAGCCGACGGACTCGACCATCCCCGGGGGCCATCCGACCGCGAACAAGCTGATCGAGTCGTTCATCGATGAGCACGGAAACGTGAAGTTCACGGGTCATGGCTTCCAGACGGCTGGCGAGATTCACGACGGGTCCGAACACCGTGACCTTGACCTGTTCGCGGGTTCCAATCTTTCCGGCAACCGCGCGTCCGTAGGAAATCCCGATACTGGTTTCAAAATCCCTGAGCGGATGCGCGGGATCCGCCTGAGCTTTTGAGAATTCTTCGCGGATGGCAAGTGCTGCGCGGCAGGCATTCAGCGGAGCCTCGGCGGATTCCAGGGGCCAGCCCCAGAAACCGAGTGCTGCATCGCCCTGAAAATCGCCCGTTACTCCGCCAAAACGCAGAATCTGGCTGGTCATCACTTCCAACGCCAGACTGACTCGTTCCAGCAGCCCTGTCAGGTTGTCCGCCTGCTCCTCGGCCCGATGACTGAAGCCGCGAAGGTCGCAGAACAGAACCGTCACATCGCATTCGCGCGGTTCAAGCAGGGACGTGTCGAGGTCACGTCCGAGGGCTTCCAGCACCGGCGGAGAAAAGAACTGTCGCAGCCCGGACTGCTGACGTTCCATACGCCGCTGCTTCTGCAGGGCCGTCACAATATCGGCAATCAGTTCGGCAAAGCGAATATCACCCTGCAGCCGCTGTTCGGACGACTGGCCCGGTTCGATGCTGCCACGCCCGCTGATGTACAAGCCTCGATCACCAGCGAGATCAGCGAACGGAGTGCAGAAGGCCCAGCCGAACCCCTGAGCCTGCGTATATTCGGCATTCGGGGCGGCTTCATCCCAGATGTGCAGCACAGTCTTCTGCTGCTGCATGGCGGCTGCAACCAGCCGGGAGCTGGGAGCGACCGCAGTGGCGGCATCAAAACGATGCTCGGCATGAAAGATACGAGGTTGCGACTGGTGGGTCAGTCCGACAACCGCGGCCAGATCTGCGTCCGAGATGCCGGCAAGCAGCATGGTGGTCAGTTGCAGTGACAATTCACGGTCCACAGCCGCTTCCCGAATAACCGTAGGCAGGCTGGTAAGCACTTCGATGCGGCGAGCCGCGTCGTTGAAGCGGACCTGTTCCAGCGATTGACGTTCGATGGTCAGTTGCCGGATCCCCTCGGCCGGCGGCTGCGAGGAGTCTGAGCGAATATTGAGCTGCAGTTCGAAACTGGTCGTGCCAATGATGAAACTTTGCCCGGACTGCAGCAGTGCGCTGGTGACTTCCCGACCATCCACAAACACGGGGTTGGTGGCAGTGGGCAGTCGGTTCAGTCGCAGCGCCGAGCCTTCGGGCTGCAATTGCAGGTGCAGGCCGGAGATTCGCTGATCCCAGGGCGTCTGCAGATCGGCCTGAGGTGAACGACCAAGCTGCAGCGGCGCAGTCCCGGCAGCCAGGGAAAACTGGGCGGCGATTTTCTGGCCCGCAGTGGTGGCAATCAGTCGAAACATAAACGAACTGGTGGAAGAGGGCGTTCGGACCGAGAGCAGCATAGCATTTTTGGACGATTCCAGCCTCGAAAGGACAAAAAATTCCGGGGAATCATCTGCAACGGCACTAAAACGGTTTTCAGTTGCCAGTTGCCAGTTGCCAGTTGCCAGTTTTCAGTTTTCAGTTTTCAGTTTTCAGTTTTCAGTTTTCAGTTTTCAGTTGGCTGGGGGCAGTTGGCGAGGGGGCGAGGGTGTTGGGAGAGTGTTTTTTTTCGCCACGGAAGAACACGGAATGACACGGAAGAACGAAGAGTATGGATAAACGCAAGGGAGTGTTGCTGGGGACTTTTTCAACCACGAATGACACGAATCGCACGATTGAAGGCGAAGGTGTTTTTTGGGGCTCAACGTAAACTGAAGTGCGCGGTGTGAGGCAGCCGACGAGTGTTGTCCTGAAACTGGGGGTGCTCGTAAGGTCCCCTTGGGAGGGCGAGGCTCCTGCCGAGCCGGACGTCAGTTTTCGGTTTTCAGTTTTCAGTTTTCAGTTTTCAGTTTTCAGTTTTCAGTTCTCAGTTCTCAGTTCTCAGTTGGCTGGGGGCTGGGGGCTGGGGGCTGGGGGCTGGGGGCTGGTTAGTACGTGGTGAGTCGATGGTTGGCAGGCGGTTCGGGTTAAGGCGTGGGGTAGGTGTCTGTGGGAGGTGTGTGATGGTGCGGACGGGTTTATTACTGGTGGTGCTGGGGCTGTGGTTGACGGGTCTGGCTGCTGCGGGCGAGACGATGCAGTTTCGGGGCGAGTCGGGCAATGGGGTGTTGCCGGCGCAGTCCGTTCGGGCGGACTGGGAAAATGGTCAGGGCGTCGCGTGGAAGGTGCCGAATCCTGCTGCCGGCTGGGCCCAGCCGATCATTCACGGCCAGCATTTGTATATTGCGGGCGCGGTGGGTGAGGGGGATCTGAAGCCGTCAAATTTTGCGGACGGCGTCAAAAGTCCGCAGAGCATGGGCGTGTCGATGTTTGCCAAACCCCCGAAGACTCCGCTGACGTGGAAGCTGTTCTGTCTGTCCGTGCAGGACGGTCAAACGCTGTGGGAGCGTGAGATCGTGCAGAAGAAGGCCAGCTATCCGATTCATCCGTCGAATTCGTGGCAGACTGAAACACCGGCCACCGACGATGCTGGCGTTTACGTGTTCTGTGGAGCGGCCGGGGTATTGACGGCGTTCGGTCACGACGGAGTTCAGAAGTGGCAGCAGCAGACGGAGATCTGCCGCACGAATAACGGTTTTGGAACGGGCAGTTCGCCGGCTCTGGTGGACGGTCGAGTGATCGTGCAACTGTACGGTGAAGAGTCGGCGGTGGTGCGTTGTTTTGATGCGGCCAGCGGCCGGCCATTGTGGGCGTTTGAGCGCCCGGACAAGGGAACATCGTGGAGCTCGCCGCTGGTCTGGCGTAACACCGTGCGAACCGAGGTTGTATGTTCGGGCGGTGATCGTCTTGATTCGCTGGATCCTGCGACAGGTGCCGTGCTGTGGACGGTACGTCGAGTGAAGGCGGCGACCGCGTGTTCGCCATGCAGCGATTCCGAGCGTCTGTATTTTGGTGGCAGTGATCCGTTTTCGAAGGGGCCATTGTTTGCGGTGAAAGCTGGTGCTTCCGGAGATGTGTCGCCCGAGAAAGCCAACCAGAAATTTGCACAATGCGACTGGCTGAGTGAGCGACAGGGTCCGGGCATGGCATCGCCGGTCTCGTCCGGCAAGTATGTCTACACGAACGACAACAACATTCTGAAGTGTTTTGATGCGGCCACCGGAGAGCGCCTGTATCAGACTCGAATTCCGGGTCTGGATATGCTGGCGGCCAGTCCGCTGCTGATCGGGGACCGGTTGCTGCTGCTGGACGAAAACGGCCGCGGGTGTCTGGTGAATGCTGGTGCCGAGTTTCAGGTGGTTGGTCGTGGTTCGTTGCCGGACACCTTCTGGGCGACTCCTGCGGTCAAAGACGGGGCGATGTATTTCCGCGGCGTGGAAGGGATTTACTGTGTGCGGAAATAGGTGCCCAGGGCTTCAGGCCAGCCCCGGTATCGGTTCCCCTGAGTAGACATGGTGAGGTCTGCCGACTTCATCCTGCCACGACATGGTGGCGGGAATACCGAGTGAGTGGTAGATGGTGGCGGCAAGATTTT
>CAITYU010000224.1 GCA_903896675.1 uncultured Planctomycetaceae bacterium | reverse complement strand
GCTGCCGCTCCCGCTGCTGCACCGGCCACACCGGTCGCTCAGGTACCCGCCGCAACCACAACCGCCGCAACCACAACCGCACCCGCTGCCGCCGCAACCGCCGGCAGTGACGCAGGTCCGCCCGCTCCCGCTGGCCCGGCCACACGCCGACTGGCCCGTAAACTTGGAGTCAATCTGCGGCAGGTTAAAGGCTCGGCCGCCGGTGGCCGCATCACCATCGAAGACATCGAAGCCTTCGTGCGCGAACGCATGACTCAGCCGCAGGTCCCCGCTGCCGCTGCCGCAGCCCCCGGCTTCGGCATCGTACAGGCTGCACCGCTGCCCGACTTCAGCCGCTTCGGACCGGTTGAAAAACAGCCGATGAACAAAATCTTCCGCACGGCTGCCTCCAACCTGCACGCCGCATGGGTCACCATTCCCCACGTCACCCAGCACGATCTGGCCGATATCACCGAACTGGAAACCGCTCGACGCAAATACGTCAAAGCCAACCCCAATGCCCCTAAAATCACCATGACGGCCATCATCATCAAGGCCGTTGTGCAGGCACTGAAAGCCTTCCCCAACTTCAACTCCAGCGTCGACATGGCCTCCGGCGAACTGGTCATCAAACAGTACTACCACATCGGTGTGGCCGTCGATACTCCCAACGGACTTGTCGTACCCGTCATCCGCAACTGCGACCAGAAAAACATTCTGCAGGTGGCCGCTGAGCTGGCCGAGATCGCCGGACGCGCTCGTGACCGCAAGCTGAAGGCGGAAGACATGCAGGGCGGCACCTTCACCATCACCAATCTCGGAGGCATCGGTGGCACCGCCTTCACTCCGATCGTCAACTATCCGGAAGTCGCCATCCTCGGCATGTCACGAACACTCAATCACCTGATCCTGGAAAATGGTCAGCTTGCTGAACGTCAGATGCTGCCCCTGTCGCTGTCATACGACCATCGCGCCATCAATGGTGCCGATGCCGCGCGATTCATCGTCAAACTGTCCGGCAGCCTCACCAACTTCCTCGAACTGTTCTGAACCCTGTCGCTCGGCCTGATCACAGAACTCACTTCTGCTGATCAGCCTTCGGCACCGGGCTCCACGCCGGCGAATCTGCCGCCAACTGCCGGTACTCAGCCTGCAGCAACTGCACCAGACCCGCTTCCTCCGACAGTCCACGCCCGGCCAGATTCAGCGTCTCGCCGGGATCCGACTGCAGATCATAGATTTCCACATCGGTCAGTTCCGCTGACCTGACCAGATCAACCGTCTTCTCAGTCAGATTCTCCAGCCGCGGCAGGTTGCCGGAATTCAGGCGAGCCAGCACTTTCCAGCGTCCGTGCCGCATCGCCACTCGACATTCATTGATCGCGTTGTAATACGCCCACAGCAGCGGACGAACACGTTCGGGAACCTGCCCGTCACGCAGCAGTCCGGCAAGGCTGATCCCATCCAGCGGACGACCTTCCGCAGGCTGCACCCCCGCCAGCTCCAGCACCGTCGGCAGCAGATCCAGAGCCGACACAGCAGTCGCCTCGGTCCGGCCCGGCCGAATACCGGCCGGCCAGTTCATGATCCCCGCCACATGCAGGCCACCGTCATGAGTGTGCAGTTTCATGCCCCGCAGAATTCCCGTGCGCCCCCACGATCTCTGGCCGCCCTTGTAGCGGTTCAGAGTTTCCGGACCGTTGTCCGAAGTGCAGACAATCAGCGTGTTCTCACGCAACTGCAGTTCCTCAAGCACCGCCACCATGCGGCCCACTGCCAGATCCAGATTGTGCACACAGGCATAGTACTGGGCCTCGTCGTCAGAACGCGACTGCGATCGATACAGATCCACCAGCTCCGGCGGCGCCTGTATCGGCTCGTGAGGTTCGTGGAAGGCAGCCATGGCAAAGAACGGCGCTGTCTGGCCGGCCTGCTGACGCTGCCGCAGCCAGTGACTGATCTCGTCCGCCACCAACTGACAACTGTAACCCTGCAGCGGGCCCAGCGGCCGGCCATTGCGAACATAGTTGACCGGATTGTGGTGCGATGGACCGGCGTTGTTCTGCGTGGCAAACCAGTGATCAAAACCGGCGGCATCCGGCTGCGGCTGTTCGCTGCTGTTGAAACGGCTGTTGCAGTGCCACTTGCCCGCAAGACACGTCATGTAGCCCGCCGCTCGCAGCAGGGCCGGCAGAGTCTGCTCGGACGGACGCAGATGCACCTGCTCCCGCGCATCCGCTCGCGGTGGCTGCTGCCGACCGGCAGCCGGAATCCAGTCATAAATACCCGCCCGATTCGGTGATCGCCCGGTCAGCAGCCCCACACGCGACGGTGAACACACCGGCGCAGCCGAATAAAAATTGGTCAGCCTCAGACCACCGGCAGCCAGCCGATCCAGATGCTCGGTCCGCACAATGGGATGCCCGTTACAACTGAGATCCCCGTATCCCAGATCATCGCACAGGATCACCAGCACGTTCGGTCGAACATCTGCAGCCCCGGTTCCCGCCTGCACCAGCGACAGTCCGCAAACCCACACCACCAGCACCACAGCCAGCCGGTTCAGCACACCACTCATCTGTCTTACCCCCTCAATCGCCCGTTTTTCGCCACCACACCCCTGCTGCTTCAGCGAATCGCCCGCTTCCCGAACACCTGACATTGCCACACCGCCCCCACACCAGTACTCTGACATTCGTGGTTCACAGCACCCCGGTCCATCCGCCACCCCGTCCCCTGCACTCATGCCGCTCCGCGTTACCAATCTCAGAACCCCGGTCGAACTGCCGGAAACTCAGTTGCCGGATGAACTGGCACGCGTTTTCGAAATACGTCGTGACGACGTGCCTGCGCTGCGCATCCTCCGCAAAAGCCTTGACGCCCGCAATCGTCAAAGGCTCGAGTTTGTCTACACGCTGGCACTCGGTGATGATCACTCCGCACACGCACTCAAAAGTCGCCACGGTGTCACTGTCGAAGCGTGGCAGCCCGTGAATTTTCAGGAACCGGATTCCGGCCACGAACCACTGCCGCGACGGCCGGTGATTGTGGGTTCAGGGCCTGCCGGTCTGCTGGCCGGCTACTTTCTGGCACTCCGCGGCTACAAACCTCTGATCATCGAACGCGGACAGGCGGTGAAGGAACGCGTCCCGGCAATTCGCGAATTCGATGGCGGCGGAGTCCACGACGAGGAAAACAATTACCTGTTCGGGGAAGGCGGCGCCGGCTGTTTCAGTGACGGCAAACTGACCTGTCGCATCACCGGCCCGGACGTCGACTGGGTCCTGCGCAGTTTCGTCGAATGCGGCGGACGACCTTCGCTGGTCTACGAACATCGCCCGCATCTCGGCAGCAACAAACTGCCCATGATCTGCCGCAACTACCGGCGTCGCATCGAAGCTCTGGGAGGACAGTATCAGTTCGGCTGCCGACTCGAAGGACTGGATGTCCGCGATGGTCAGCTCCGCGGGCTGCAGACATCATCCGGCTACATCCCCACCTCCGTCTGTGTTCTGGCCATCGGCCACAGTGCCCGCGATACCTACGAAATGCTGCTGCAGACCGGACTGCCGCTGCGACAGAAAGCCTTCCAGCTGGGTCTGCGGATTGAACATCCGCAGGAACTGGTCAATCAGCGAAAATACGGACGCGACAGTTATCTGCAGTTGCTCGGTGCCGCGGATTATTCACTGGTGGCCCGCGGCCAGAAGGACCTGTTCACCTTCTGCATGTGCGCAGGCGGCATTGTCATTCCCAGTGTCTCAGAACCACTGCGATTCTGTTCGAATGGCATGAGCAATTCGCGGCACGATACGCCCTTTGCCAACAGTGGGCTCGTCGTCACCCTCGAAACTCACGAATTCGGCAGCGATCACCCGCTGGCCGGAGTCCACCTGCAAAGCCGCTATGAGTCGATCGCCTTTGAAATGACCGGCCGCAATTACTCGGCCCCCGTCCAGCGCGCCCGCGACTTCCTCGCCAATCGCACTCCCGCCACCTCAGAAAAAATCGCTTCGTCGTACGAACGCGGTGTCCGACCCTCAAACCTCGCGGCCGTCCTGCCACCCTCCATCCTGCAGGCTATGCAGGCCGGACTGCCGCTGATGGACCAGCAGTGGCGCGGTCAGTATCTGCCCGAAGCCGTACTTGTCGGACCCGAAATGCGCGGCAGCTCACCCGTGCGCATCGATCGCGACCCCGACAGCCTGCAGATCCCCGGTATCCACGGGCTGTACCCGATTGGTGAAGGAGCCGGCTATGCCGGCGGTATCGTAACTGCCGCTGTTGACGGACTGCGAGCAGGACGGTCCATCGTCGCCCGTTACCGACTGCCCGAAACCGCCTGAACCGCACGCGGCAGAAACTCAATCGCATCCAGATTCATCAGACCACCTGCCTGCTGCGGATGTGTAAAACGGATGAACAGATCACGCCGACCGCTGCGCTCGCCCGCAGACACCGTC
>CAITYU010000223.1 GCA_903896675.1 uncultured Planctomycetaceae bacterium | reverse complement strand
CTGTGCCGGGTCCTCAATCGTGACACCCTGCAGCATCAGGTCCTGCAGAATCGATTTCTGGATGCTGGCGCGGGCGTCCGCCAGCTGGACTCGCGTGTTGACCCCCAACGCCTCTTCCAGGGTCAGGCTGCAGCAGGCGTTTACGGTTTGTCCGCCATCCATCAGAATGCGCGGACAATCCGTCAGGTAGTACTCAGACTGGCTGTTGTTGGGCCGCAACTGCTGCAGTGACTGCAACAGCAGTGGTGTACTGAAGGCGTAACAACCGGTGTTGATTTCCGTGATCCTGCGCTGTTCCGGCGTGGCGTCCTTCTGTTCGACAATGCGTTCAAAACGCCCGTCGGGACTGCGGACGATGCGTCCCAGGCCGTCATTGTTCTGAGTTTCGGCAGTGCCGATCACGCAGGCGGCCTGAGTCTGCTCGCGGGTGTCCAGCAGCGATTTCAGCGAACTGCCCTGCAGCAGCGGAGTATCACCGGCCAGAATCAGCGTGGCACCGCTGTGACTGGACAGTGCGTCGGCCGCCATCATCACGGCATGTCCCGTCCCCTTCTGCTCGGTCTGCTCAGCAAACTCCACATCCGGATGGTGCTGCAATGCCGCTTTCACCAGATCAGCGCGGTGTCCGACAATCACCACGAGGCGATCGGCACCGGCTGCTCGAGCCGCGTCCAGCACGTATTCAATCATCGGCCGACCGCAGATCGGATGCAGCACTTTCGGAATGTCGGATTTCATCCGAGTGCTTTTGCCGGCGGCAAGAATCACAGCAAGGACATGAGACATGACTGCGGGCTCCAACCTGAATATCAGACGGCTCAGTAACGCAGACCGATCTGACCAATGAAGCCGTCACCGATTTTCAGGTCCGGCTCTCCGGTGGCGAAGACCAGATTGCGGTCCATCACGTAGCCGCCTTCCAGGAACCAGCTGTAGAGACCAGTGTCCATCCGGAATCCACCCACCAGTCGGTAGTCAGACATTTCAATCTGATTTTCCTGTGCGACACCGGCCACGGTGCGTTCGATTCCGTAGGCTTCCACATGATATTCGGCACGGAAGTAGATCCATTTCGACCAGTAGGCTTCGTTGCCCAGAAACAGGCTGACCTGAGCTTCCGGGTAGGTCAGCTGCCATTCCCAGTAATCATCGCGATAGATCAGTCCGCCGTATGGCAGCACACGATCTTCAACTCGATCCCAGTACAGGGCTCCAAGCCCCAGCATCCAGTACTGATCCATGCGGAACAGCAGCATACCGCGACCATCGAGCTGAAACCCGTCGCCCCAGACATTGCCGGCAAAGTCGGTATTGATCGAGGGGTTGATGCCAAGGCTCAGGCCTACAGGAGCAGATGCCGGAGTTTCCCATTCCAGATCGACACCGATACGGAACAGACTGGAAGGCAGGTCGAGCGAACCACCACCGGTCAGGTTGCGGTAATTGAACTGATTGGTCCAGCGGAAGATCCAGCTGTTGGGCAATTGAGCTGTGTGAGACATTTTGTAGTTGAGGCCAAAGATACCCAGTTCGCTGGCAGTGGGCGTAGACAGTTCGGTGGAGGGCAGCCATGAAAGATCGATGGAGTTCTGCCAGCCGAAGCGGTAGGGTGCCGGAGCATTGGCTCCGTAGCTGTACGTGCCCGGAGGAACATTGGGCTGAGCGGGTGACTGCATGGGAGCAGTATTCAGGAACGGGTCACCATTCAGCGGTGGAGAAAATGCATTCCAGGTCTGTCCCTCCTGGAACATTGGCGTCACAGCAGGAGCTCCGCAGCAGGCGTCTCCGGTGCTTTCCGTGAACGGCATCACGATGCCGCTTTCGGCGGGTGCGATCGGAGCCGAGGCCGCCGGGTCGGCCTGAGGAATGGGTGTCGTGATCGGGTTGGCGACAGGATTGCCCGGATCGGCCGGAATCGGGACGCCGCCATCCTGAAACACCGTCATGGAGGTCAGCCGCGGCTGGTACATCGGCTGCTGCTGCCGGTATACAGGCTGTTGTCCGTACACGGGTTGTGTCTGGAACATCTGCGGATACATGTACTGTGCTGAGCAGCAGCGTGGCAGAGTGCCGCAAGCGGCAGCCACCAGAAGCACGGCGAGAAAATGTTTCACGACAGCACCTGCTGAGAGGGGAGAGAACCAGGTGGGGAGAGAATCAGAACACCAGCAGCAGGCCATTGAGGATGCCGTTGAGGCGGCGTGGCCTGAGACTTGAGAGGTATTTTCGAATTTCGTGGATTCGACGATTTCGGTCAACAGCACTTCCTGAGTATCCAGGCAGAAGTGACCGGAGCGGGTGTGGATTCGGCGATGTTATGCTGTGTGTATCGGCGGTTCCTGCCGGAACTGCCACCGGCAGTGAGATGCTGCATTTTGCGCGGTCTTTGCAGACCGCCTGTTTTTTGTTGGGCTGCTGCGGCAAAATGCGGGTGTGTCTGATCAGCAAAAAAAGAAACCCTCTGGCCTGTGACAGCCAGAGGGTTCGGTGATCTCGAAAGCGACAGAGCAGATCAGCGTTCAGGCTGAATCACTCGGCCTTCTTCTTCTTATTCTGGTTCTGGCGTGGTTCGAAGGCCTTGGCGAAGGCTTCGTCAGAGAATGCCAGAGCGACCTGAGCGTCGCCGGTTGCTGCAGCGGCTTTGCCTTTGCAGTCACCGCAGCAGAAGCCGACCTTCACGCCGCCGATCTCGGTGGACTGTTCCTTATTGATGGCACCACCGGACAGCGGGCACTTGGTCTGGACGTACTGGCGAGTCTGAGCGAGCTGCCAGTTGGCCTTGTTGGTGAACTTGGTGGGTTCCTTTTCGTAAGCTTCCTTGCATTTACCGCAGCAGAAGTAGACCTTCTTTTCCTTGTAGGCGACGGACTGATCGCGAACCGCGTCCTTGCCGGACACCGGGCAGGTGGCCTTGAATTCCTTCTGGCCCTTCTTGCCTTCATCCTTCTTTTCGTCAGCGATGCCGGGCACGGCGAAAGCCAGCCCCAGGATCATGGAGAACATCAGAAAACGCTGCATTGACCAACCCCCGTAACAGGAATCACGAAATGACCGTGCCACACGACGGTCGCTAACCGCCAATTGCACTCGGAATTCGGTCGAATTGTCAAGGGAACCTTGCCGATTTCAGGCCGGATTCGGGCAGTCCGAGTCAACAATAAAGTACAAAAGCATCCGCAATTCTTTGAAATGTGCAGAAATGTGCAGAAATGGGGACACAGATGCAGAAATGGGGACACAGATGCAGAAATGGGGACACAGATGCAGAAATGGGGACACAGATGCAGAAATGGGGACACAGATGCAGAAAGGACACAGAAATGGGGACACACGTGGGCCGCAGATGTGGCCGGAGGCGGGGATTTGGCGAGTGCGGTCATGATCTCTGGTAAAATCCTGCTGTGGGTTGCGAGGACATTGAGAGCGGGCGCCAAATTCGTTAGGATTTGTTCCGCAAGGGGCCCATGGCTCAGTTGGTTAGAGCGTTCGGTTCACATCCGAAAGGTCACAGGTTCGAGTCCTGTTGGGCCCATTCCCGCAAGTGGCAAATGCGAACACATTCGCAGACCCGCGAAAAACACTGGTTTTTCGCGGGTTTTGTTTTTTCGCTTCGCCCTGTTTTTGCCAGTTTCGCACGCCTGCGGGG
>CAITYU010000222.1 GCA_903896675.1 uncultured Planctomycetaceae bacterium | reverse complement strand
GCATTCGGCTCAGCGCGAGCTTCGCCCTCCCAGGATCGCAGTCAACAACTCTGACAATGCAGTCTGCAGCTCCGCGCAGGATTTCGCGTTGAGCCTTTTTTGGCCGCGGAAGAACGCGGAATGACGTGACCTCGGATTGCGCGAGCATTCGTGGCACCACGGTCCAGAAACCGTAGCCTGGGCTTTCGCCCGGGCAAGTCGCGCATACACTTGTTCAATAACGGTGTTTTCAACCGGAAACCATCGCTCACCACGGAACACACGGAACACGAATCGTTGGTCTGGCGGTGTCAAGGGAGGCTGAAAGCAGTGCCGGGAGGGTTGTGAACGGTGGACGCAAGGCAGGTTGTTTTGCGAGCGTAGTTTTATTCGGCTCAACGTCAAATGAAGTGCGCAGTGCAAGACAGCCAACGAGTGTTGTCCTCGAGTTGGGGGCACCGAACCAGTGCTCGGCAGTCCCCCTTGCGACCGCAAGGCTCCTGCCGAGCCTGCCAGCCCCCTCGGGAGGGCGCGTCTCCCGCCGAGCCGGCCACACCCTCGGGAGGGCGCGTCTCCTGCCGAGCCGCGGGTGGAAACCAACGATTGTTCTTGCGGTGTTTGGGTGGATTTATTTCACCACGGAAGCACACGGAATACACGGAAAACGACGTGGTGACGGGGCGAAGGAGAGCCTGTCGCGCTGTTTTCGTGAGCCAACGGGTGTTATCAATGAGCGGTCACCCCCTCGGGATTGCGCGTCTCCCGCCAAGCCGGTCACCCCCTCGGGAGGGCGCGTCTCCCGCCGAGCCGGACGTCAGTGCTCAGTGTTCAGTGTTCAGTATAGCAAAGTCCCCCCTTCGGGAGGGCGAGGCCACCGCCGAGCCGCAGGATTCAATCGCCAGACGGGCTCTTCGGCTCAGCGGGAGCTTCGCCCACCCACGATTGCAGTCAACACCTCTCGCAATACAATTCAAACCTGCGCACAGGATTTCGCGTTCAGCCGTTTTTTTTGGTTTGCAGTGAGGTAAGTCATGAGTGGGATTTGGCGTGAACATCTGCGGCTGGTGGTGGCGCTGCTGCTGGCGGGTGCGGGATTGTTGTCTGGTGGTGGCTGGACGGACAGCGGTCGCATCCTTGCGGGTGAGCAGCCTGCGGATGCGGCCAATTTCCATCGCGATCGCCTGGTCGCGTGGTGCATTGTGCCGTTTGATGCGAAGCAGCGAGGTCCGGCTGAGCGAGCCGACATGGTGCGTCGGCTGGGTCTGGCGCGAGTCGCGTATGACTGGCGGGATAATCATGTGCCGACATTTGAGGATGAGATTCTGCAGTATCAGCGGCAGAAGATTGAGTATTTTGCATTCTGGAGCTGGCATGACGCGATGGAGCCGTTGATCAGGAAGCACGGTATTCATCCGCAGATCTGGCTGATGTTTCCGGAGCCGGCTGGTCAGACTCGGCAGCAGAAGGCGGAAGCAGCGGCGCAGGCCTTGTTGCCGCTGGTGGAGAAGACCGGGCGTCTGGGATTGAAGCTGGGTTTGTACAACCATGGTGGCTGGAGCGGCGAGCCGGAGAACATGGCGGCGGTGTGTCGGGTACTGCAGGAGCAGCATGGTGCGCGGCATGTGGGGATTGTGTATAACCTGCATCATGCTCATGATCACATTGCGGATTTTGAGCAGCAGTTGGCGATTCTGCAGCCGTGGCTGTTGTGTCTGAATCTGAACGGCATGAACGACAATGCTCAGCCCAAAATCCTGCCGATTGGGGATGGGAAGCATGAGCGTCGTCTGATTGAGCTGATTTTGAAATCGGGCTATGCCGGACCGATCGGAGTGATTGATCATCGGGAGCAGTTGGATGCAGAGGAGAGTCTGCAGCAGAATCTGACGGGGCTGCAGCGGGTGTTGCGGGAGCTGGGTCAGGAGTCGGCGGCCGCCAGTTTCAGCAGCGGGAAATAGGGGTAATCACGCAGGAAGCAGATTTTCCCCCGTCTTCGCATCATTTTCCTCGACAAAGGTGCTTTCCCTGCTGCGGGTTCAGCGGTAGAATGGTCGATGTTGAAGAAAGCCGCTTTGGCGGTCTCCGGGGGCGATCGGATTTGACTGGGTTACCGGGGATCAGGGTGGCGTGCCGAGGTTGATCAGTTGGCCTCGTAAAAAGCTGATCACCAATAACTGCAAAACCG
>CAITYU010000221.1 GCA_903896675.1 uncultured Planctomycetaceae bacterium | reverse complement strand
GCTGAGTGTACCGGCCGGTCCTGATCGTGCTGAACGGGACAGCAGATGCGATCGGCAGAGGCGTCACGATCGGCAGACGGGGCATCGCCGTTTCTGCTGTCAATTTGCTCATTTTGTACGGCAGCCGGGTAAACCGTGGCGCGTTTCGGCAGAAATCCCCTGGCATTCTGCATTTCGTGCCGATGTTCAACAGCAGTGCAGCAGAATCGGCAGCGGAGTGTTCTGCAGGTTGACAGGCCCCGTGAGTGCTGCATGACGCCCGACGACGCGGAGGTCGCGGGGTTGAACTGAAACGGAGTTTGCGTCGCAGCGGATGCGGCGCATCGCAAAAGGGAAGTGCAATGCGACTGAAACGCCTGTGTCTGGCGGCCGTCACGGCTGCCCTGTTGTCCGGCTGCGCTGCTGGTCGCAACGCGTCCGTCAACCTTGTGGAGCAGGTGGACGTGCCGCCTGCCCATGAAAAGCAGTACAATTCCCGAGCGACCAATCGCAGCGGCCGGGACCGCGATCCAGCGACCGAGGATTCGGAAAACAGTTCTGTGTTTCCGCGTGGGAAAAGTGTGAGTCAGTCGCGGGTGACGGAGGTGGCGGCTGAATCATACGAGGCCACTGCTTCCGAACTGGACGATTACATCATCGAGACCGGACTACGGGAACGGCTGAGGGAACGGCGTGAGTCCGGTATGTCGGGTACGCCATTTTGTGATCGACTGCGTGAGAATTTCCGGCGTGATGCCTGCGGTGATGACAGTCGACATCCGCTGTGTGATCGATTGCGTGAGCGTCTGCGGGGCGATGGTGATCATCCTCTTTGTGACCGCATTCGCGAGCGGCTGGACGGGGAACGTGACCGCCCTCTGTGCAACTGCATTCGGGACCGTTTGAATGGCGAGGGTGAACGGCCACTCTGCGACGCACTGACATCTCTGTTCTGCTGCGAGCTGCCGGACGGCCCGTGGCCGTTCTGTGGTACGGAAACGTGGGATCCATCCGGGAAGACCTGTCGCTGCAGTGGCAGTACCCGGACAGTGATTCCCCAGCCAGCCCCGGCCACTCCCTACGATGCTCCGCGTCAGCCCGGCAATCAACCGGACTCCGAGGAGTTGCAGCGGCCGTTTCAGGCTCAGCCCGCCATACCGGGGCCCGTTCCGATGCCCTCGGACGTTCCCGAAATTCCTGAAGGATCGATGCCGGAGATCGTTCCGGGGGACGCCGAGAGTGGAAAAATCGTCGAGCCTCCGCTGTGGTTCCGGATCCGGGAACAGTCTCCGGCTCCGTCGATTGAACCGGCGCCGGATGCTGCTCCTGAGCCAACTGCGGATCCGGGTGCGACAACAGAACCTGCCCCCATGCCGGAACCGACGTCGGACACTGAGCCGCTGCCAGTGCCGCCCGCCAGCGAAGATCCGGTAGTGCCGGAAGTGCCCGAAGTGCCCGAAGTGCCCGAAGTACCCGCAGAGCCGACGGCAGAACGACCGGAGCTGCCGCCGCTGCCCTCGGCTGAATCTCAGCCG
>CAITYU010000220.1 GCA_903896675.1 uncultured Planctomycetaceae bacterium | reverse complement strand
GGCCGGCCACATTTTTTGCGGGCAGGTCCGCGTAGCGATTTTCGAGGTATTTTGTGTCGTTCAGTCCGTGCGCCCCGAAGGCTCCGAGGGCGACGCCGAGAAACCCGAAGATGGCGGCGAGTGTGAGACAACGTGCTGCGTTCATGGGGAAGCTGTCTGTGGTATCGGCTGGGCAGTGGGGGTTCAGGTCCGTGATCGCGGATTGCGCTGTTGAGACGATTCTGCGCCATGTGCCCCGCTGTCCGCAAATGGTTGCCGCCACGGTGTGCTGGCTAACCCCGTGGAATATCAGCCGCGGGAAACCATTCCGGTCAGTACACGCCACGGGGTGAATTCAGTGAAATCTGCCCTCGCAGCAGGAAACAGCTCGTTGTATTTCTGATCCATCGCGGGAGAATCCGTGATTGACAACTGACCTGTTTGTTCGGACACGGAATTCCCGATGACATACGCCATTGAATGCCGCCAGTTGACTCGTACCTGGCCCGGCAATCCCCCGGTTGAGGCTGTGAAGGGCATTGACCTGCAGGTTGAGCAGGGGATCTGTTTTGGGGTACTGGGGCCCAACGGAGCCGGCAAAACCACAACGATTGAGATCTGTGAAGGTCTGCAGACGGCGACCAGTGGTGAGGCGCTGATTCTGGGGATGAGCTGGCAGACGGATGCTGACCGTATTCGGCAGCAGATTGGAATTTCCCTTCAGGAAACGCGACTGTCAGAAAAGCTGACGGTGCTGGAAACACTGACGCTGTTTCGCAGTTTCTTTCATGCGGGTCTGGATCCTGTGGCGGTGATTGACCGGGTCTCGCTCCGGGAAAAGATGCACGCGCGGATTAAAACGCTGTCGGGTGGGCAGAAGCAGCGCGTCGCGGTAGCGACGGCGCTGGTCGGGAATCCGCAGCTGTTATTTCTTGACGAACCGACGACCGGTCTGGATCCTCAGTCACGTCGGGATCTGTGGCGGGTGATCACGGATTTCCGTGAGGGTGGCGGCACGGTTCTGCTGACGACGCATTACATGGACGAGGCTGAGCGATTGTGTGATCGGGTGGCGATCTTTGATCGCGGTCGGATTCTGGCAATTGATTCTCCTCAGAATCTGATCCGCGGTCTGGGGGCTGAGCACGTCGTGGCGTTTACCGTGACCGGATCACAGCAGCCGGCTGAGGACTTTGGAGCGGGTTTGCCGGGAGTGATAGCGGTGCGGCTGGAAAGTCACCAGCGTTGCCTGTCGGTGCGTGAGCCGCACATTGCGATCCCTGCTTTGCTGGACCTGATCAATCGCGGTGGCATGCAGTTGTCATCGCTGACAACCCGGCAGGCCACTCTGGAGGATGTGTTCGTGCATTTTGCCGGCCACGGACTGAATGAAGTGACAGAAGGGAATGTGCGATGAGTTCCGGAGCCATGAATCATCCACTGTTGCAGCTGTTCATTACGCGGTTCAGGGAATTCATCAGAACGCCCGAGGCGGTATTCTGGTCGTATGTCTTTCCACTGGTGATGATGTTGTCTCTGGGACTGGCATTTCGCAGCGATTCTGTCGAGCCGGTGTCGGTGTGTGTTGAGGCTGGTGCTGCCGGTGATCCTGCTGTGCAGACGCTGCAGTCCAATCCTCGGTTTCTGGTGTTTCGCGGAAATCCCGAGCAGTGTCGACAGATGCTGCGTTCGGGCAAGGCCGAACTGGTGCTGACAGTTGAGGGCAGAGGATCTGAACCGCTGTATCACTACCAACTGGATCAGACGCGTCCGGGCAGTGTTGGTGCTCGGGATGCCGTGAACGATGCGCTGCAGCGGGCCGCAGGGCGTGTGGATCGTGTGGGTACCCGGGATTCTGCGGTCACCGAGGCGGGCAGTCGTTACATTGATTTTCTGATTCCCGGATTGATTGGCATGGGGCTGATGGGCGGTGGGGTCTGGGGAGTTGGGTATGCGATCGTGGACATGCGAATTCGACAGGTGCTGAAACGCCTGCTGGGAACTCCCATGAAGAAGCATCATTTTGTGGCGGCGATGATGGCCAGTCGCATGGTGTTCATGATCCCTGAGATCATTGTGATTCTGATTCTGTCCCGGTTGATTTTCAATGTGGTCAGTCATGGCGGATACGTGCTGATTGCGGTGATTGTACTGCTGGGTGCTTTTCAGTTTGCGTCGATTGGTTTGATCATCGCCAGTCGTGCTCGAACGCTGGAGGCTGTGGCTGGCCTGATGAATCTGACGATGGTACCGATGTGG